>NZ_JAAVJD010000100.1 GCF_012033735.1 Streptomyces lonarensis
GCCCCGGCCGGTCCTGGGACCGGCCGGGGCCGCGGCGGGTGTGCGGGCGCCCGGCGAGGGGCGCCCCGCGGCAGGTCAGCCCTTGGGCGACGTGTCCAGCAGGTCACCGCCGGGGGTGTCCTTGTCGGCCTTGTCGCCGGCGCCGGCCGCGCCGGCACCGCTGCCGGAGCCGGAGGTCGCCGAGTCGAACTCGCCGTTCTCCTGCGCCTCCGCCATGGCGGCAACGGCGGACTCGATGAGCGCCTCCTCTGCCTCCTCGGCCTTCGCCTCCTTGACGGCGAGGTGCTCGTCCCGCAGCGACTTCAGCGTCGCGATGCACATGGCGATCATGATGAAGCTGAACGGCAGCGCGATCACGACGGCGACGTTCTGCAGGATCGTGAGCCCGTGCCCGGCTCCCGCCAGCAGCAGCGCGACGGCCACCAGGCCCTCGACCGTGGCCCAGAAGACGCGGCTCCAGGTCGGCGGGTTGGGGTCGCCACCGGAGGCCAGCATGTCGACCACGTAGGAGGCGGAGTCGGAGGAGGTCACGAAGAAGAACACGATCAGGATGATCGCGAGGCCGATGATGATGGTCGCGCCGGGCAGCGAGTCCAGCAGCGCGAAGAGCGCGGCGGTGGAGTCGACGGAGCCGTCCTCGCCCGTCATGCTCCCGGTGGCCTGCTCCTCACGGATACCGGAGCCGCCGACCACGGAGAACCAGAAGAAGCTGAGCATCGTCGGCACGACCAGCGCGCCGATGACGAACTCACGGACGGTGCGGCCGCGCGAGATGCGGGCGATGAAGATGCCGACGAACGGCGCCCACGACATCCACCAGCCCCAGTAGAAGATGGTCCAGCCGCCGACCCAGCCGGTGCCGTCCTCGCCCTGCCACGAGCCGGTGTCCAGGCTGAGCCCCGCGAAGTTCTGCAGGTAGACACCGATGTTCTGGAAGAAGTCGGTGAGCAGGACGGTGGTGGCGCCGGCGATCAGGATGAACAGCAGGATGCCGGCCGCCAGCACGGCGTTGACGTTGGACAGGTACTTGACGCCCTTGTCCAGGCCGGACACCACCGACAGCGTGGCGATGATCGTGATGGCGATCACGATCACGCTCAGCACGCCGGCGCTCGGGTCGGTGATGATGCCGAGGTGGTCCAGGCCGGCGCCGATCTGCTGGACGCCGAAACCGAGGGAGGTGGCGACACCGAAGACGGTGCCGACGACGGCGATGACGTCGATGGCGTCACCCAGACGACCGCGCACGCGGTCACCGAGCAGCGGCTCCAGCGCGTAGCGGATGGAGACGGGACGGCCCTTGCGGTGCACGGCGTAGGCGACGGCGAGGCCGACGACGATGTAGATCGCCCACGGGTGGAAGCCCCAGTGGAGGAAGGTCTGGCTCATGGCGAACTCGGCGCGCTCCGCCTCGCTCTCCCCGACGCCCGGCTTCGGCCCCATGTAGAAGCTCAGCGGCTCGGCGACGCCCCAGAAGACCAGGCCGATGCCCATGCCGGCGGCGAAGAGCATCGACAGCCAGGAACCCAGGCTGAAGTCCGGCTTCTGGTCATCCTTGCCGAGCTTGATGTTGCCGTACTTGCTGAACCCCATGAACAGGGCGTAGAGCACGAAGAACGACACCAGCGGCACGTAGTACCAGGCGAGGTTGTCCACCACCTCGGTCCGGAACGAGAGGATGTTGTCCGCTGCACCTTCGCCACCGAGCATGGCCCAGATGACGAAGACGCCGATGATGGCGACGGATGGCCAGAACACCCATGGCGCGATCGAAGCAGTGCGGGCGGGTGGCCTCACACCACCACGGTCCATCTCCGCTGTCGTCTCTTTCCCAGGATGTCCTGATGACATAAGCAAAATCCTTCCGCCACAACCGCTTCCGCGGTTCGCTCAGATGAACTAACAGATCTCGCCTGCCCCCGGTGGCCGGGAACATACGTCACGGTTGTGTCACCTTGGCGTGTCGAACAGGACGCGGCGGCGTTTTTGGGTTAGGGGGTGGTGACCCTCAGCTCCCGGCGGAGAAACGGAGGATGTCGTTCAGGAACGGCACCTCCAGCCAGGGACGGGGCTGCGCCATCATCGTGAGCAGCACGATCACCACGCCCATCCCGCCGTACGTGATCACGTCGGTCCACCGGGAGCGCACGGCGAGCATGCCGACAGCGGGGACGGTGAACCGCAGCACGGCGCCGGCGAGCATCGCGGCGCCCACTATCAGCAGTCCGATCCGGAAATCGGCAAGCATGACGAGAAGACCGGAAAACAGCACCGCGATCACGGAGAGCAGCGGCCACTGCCGGATCGGCGCCGGAGAGTCACCGTCGGCGAAGCGCCGACCACCCTCGGGCGGAGCGGTGTCCCGGGTGACCGTCGGGTAGCGGCGCGAGCCGCGCCGCAGCCGCCGGCCCCGGCCGGCGTCGGCGCCCGCGTCTTCCGAGGGGGCGCCGACTGCGTCTTCCGAGGGAGTGTCGGCGTCGGCGGGTTCGGCGTCGGCTGTGGCTGTGGCGTCGGCTTCCTCGGCACGGGCGGTATCGGCGAGAGCCGCATCATCACCTGCCGGAGCGGCCGCGTCGGCGGGAGCGGCCGGCGCGTCGCCGTCGGTTGCGGCGCGCCGGTCCCCGGCGACCGGCGCGGGGTCGGCCGACGCCGGGTCGGCCGGGCCGGGCCCGCCGGCGGCGGAGCCGGCGGACGGGCCGTCGGCCGGCTCACGCTCGCTCATGCCGCGTGCTCCGCCTCGCGCTCGGCCGCCAGGACGACGTTCTCCAGCAGCAGCGCCCGCGTCATCGGGCCGACGCCGCCGGGGTTCGGGGAGACCCATCCGGCGACCTCGGTGACGCCGGGGTGCACGTCGCCGACGATCTTGCCGTTCTCGTCGCGGCTGACGCCGACATCGAGGACGGCCGCGCCCGGCTTGATGTCCTCGGGCTTGATCAGGTGGCCGACACCCGCCGCGGCGACGACGATGTCGGCGCGGCGCAGCTGGGCGGCGAGGTCGCGGGTGCCGGTGTGGCACTGGGTCACGGTGGCGTTCTCGCTGCGGCGGGTCAGCAGCAGCGGGAGGGTCCGGCCCACGGTGGTGCCGCGGCCGACCACGACGACCTCGGCGCCGGCCAGCTCCACGCCGTACTGGCGGAGCAGCCGGATGATGCCGTTCGGGGTGCAGGGCAGCGGCGCCGGCTCGTTGAGCACCAAGCGGCCGAGGCTGACCGGGTGAAGGCCGTCGGCGTCCTTGGCCGGGTCCATCAGCTCCAGCACGCGGTTGGTGTCGATACCGCGCGGCAGCGGCAGCTGGACGATGTAGCCGGTGCAGGCGGGGTCCGCGTTGAGCTCGCGGACGACGGCCTCGATGTCGTCCTGGGTGGCGGTGGCCGGCAACTCCCGCTGGATGGAGGCGATTCCGACGGCCGCGCAGTCGCGGTGCTTGCCCGCGACGTACTTCTGGCTGCCGGGGTCGTCGCCCACCAGCAGGGTGCCGAGGCCGGGGGTGATCCCCTGGAGACGCAGGGCGGCGACGCGGGCGGTCAGGTCGGACTTGATGGCGGCCGCGGTGGCCTTGCCGTCGAGAATCTGGGCACTCATGGGGGTCATCCTTGCGGATGGCGGCCCTCCGGCTCCAATCGGCTCCCCGCGAGCGGCGGTGCTGTGACGGGGGTGCACCAACGGGTCGCCGCCGCGGACGCACGGTAGGCGGTCGGGCGCGGAGCGCGGTGGGCGCCGGTCCGGTGGGTGGTGGGCCGTGGCCGAGGACGGACGTCCCAGGTTGCAGCTTTGACACAGTGCAGGTCGCTTCCCGGTACGTCCGGGATGACGGTCATATGATCCCCGGGACCGTCCGGGGGGATGCCGCAGTGTGCGTCAGGCGACCCGTCGGAGGGACGTACCGCTCACTCGATGGCAGAAGGAACACCCACATGAGCTACCCGCCTCAGCCGGGCAACGAGCAGAACCCCTACGGCCAGGGCCAGAACCCGTACGGCCAGCAGGGCCAGCCCGGTTACCAGCAGCAGGGGCAGCCCGGCGGCTACCCGGGCTACCCCCAGCAGGGCCAGCCCGGCGGCTACCCCGGGTACCCCCAGCAGGGCGGTCACCACGGCGGCGTCGTCCCCAACGCCTACGCCGGCTGGTTCTCCCGCGTGGTGGCCTACATCCTCGACAGCATCATCTTCTTCCTCCCCGGCTCCATCATCTCCATGTTCGGCATGCCGAGCGCTGTGGGTGACGACCCCGGCGCGCTGTACTACCTGGGCGCGCTGGTGAACGTCGCCGCGCTGCTGCTCATGGGTTACCTGACCGGCACCACCGGCCAGACCCCCGGCAAGAAGGCCGTCAGCATCGAGGTCCTCAAGGAGAGCACCGGGAAGCCGGTGGGTGCCGGCATAGGCATCGCCCGCGTCTTCCTGCACATCGTCAACTCGCTCCCCTGCATGCTCGGTTACCTGTGGCCGCTGTGGGACGCCAAGAAGCAGACCTTTGCGGACAAGATCGTCGGCACCGTGGTGGTGCGGAAGATCTGAGCGTGAGCCGCCCTCTCGCACAGCAGGCCGACGGGGCCGCGTCCGTGGCAACACGGCGCGGCCCCGCCGCCGTTGCGGACCCCGGCACCCCAACTACGCCCGACACGGCCCTGGTCGGGAGCGCGGCGTACGCCAGGGTCGCGGGCGGTGACCCGCACACCGAGCGCCATCGTGAAGTTCTCGAACGTTCATCAACTCGCGTAGCGAATTGACATGCACCTGCTACATTGCTCGGTGATTCTCCCCAGGTAACCCCCACTTACCGCCAGGAGGCGCTCCGTGCTCCGTCCCCCCACCGTCCACCGCACCCGCTGGCTCGCGGCGATCGTCGTCGCCTGCGTCGCGGCCCTGCTGGTTCCGCTGCTCGGCTCCTCCGCCACCGCGGCGCCGCCACGCATCCCCTCCGCCGCCACCGCCCAGTCCGAGCTGAACCAGCTCCGGGTGGCCCCCGAGGGGTCGATGGCCGGCTACTCCCGCAGTGAGTTCCCGCACTGGCGCTCCAGCGGCGGCTGCACCGCCCGGCAGACCGTTCTGCAGCGGGACGGCTCCAACGTGCAGGTCGGCTCCAACTGCCAGCCGACCTCCGGCAGCTGGTACAGCCAGTACGACAACACCACCACCTCCACGGTCTCGCAGGCGACCATCGACCACGTCGTCCCGCTCGCCGAGGCCTGGCGCTCCGGCGCCAACAGCTGGAGCCAGCAGCGCCGCGCCGACTTCGCCAACGACCTGTACTGGCCGCAGCTGATCGTCGCCAGCTCCTCCTCCAACAGCTCCAAGGGCGACCAGGACCCCGCCGACTGGATGCCCCGGGCCGAGTACCGCTGCACCTACACGCGCATGTGGATCAGGGTCAAGCACTCCTACGACCTCACCGCGGACTCCGCTGAGCGGAACGCCCTGCAGTCCGCGCTGAACACCTACTGCTGACCGCGGCACCCGGTGCACCGCACCGGTGACGGCCCGTCCGCCCTCCCGGCGGGCGGGCCGTCGGCCGTGCGGACCCCTACCGCTCGCGACGCCCACGCCCGGCGCGCGGTCCGCACGCCCGCCGCCGCACCCCCGACACCGGCGTGCGCCCCCGTGGCGCGTCCGGCGAATGCCCCGTCCGAATGTGGTGAGATGCCCCTCATGAGCGAATCCACCGAACGCACCACCGTTTTCAAGGCCCCCCGCGGCGGACTCATGACCGACGAGGTGGGGGTGATCAGCGGCGATCTCGAACTGCTCACCGACGCGGAGCCCGACGGCACCCTGACGCTGAAGGTCCGCTACGACGGCGCCGACGAGTGGTACACGATCCAGGGCGGCCCGTTCACGCTGCACGACGCCCGCGACCACGAGGTGCTGCACGAGGTTCTGGTCAGCATGCTGCACCGCCCGCAGCCCTGAGCGGCCTCCCCGCCGGCCGGCCGGTACGCCCCGTTCGTGGGCGCACCGACGCACCGCCGGGTCCCCCGTACCGGTGACCCCGGCGAGCCTGGCCGGCCGGTGCGCACCCCCTGGGGCCGGGCCCCAGGGGGGGTCGCGCCGGCCGACGCCGCGCACCGGGAGCGCACCGGGCGACCGCGACGTCTCACCCCGCCGGGGCCCGGCACGCCGGGCGACCGCATCCTCCGCGCCTCCGCGCGCTCGCGCGATATCACATCGGCAATTCCCTGGCCGTAATTCGCCTGCGGGCACGGTTACCCCGTGGAGGTATTCACGACCCCGCCGACAAAAGGCGCCGGAAACATCGGGGAAACCCGACCACCTGCCACCGCGCACCGTCCGCACGCGGGGCGGCACAGCCCGTACAGCACCGGAAAGCCGCAACGAACACGCAGGTGACACCGGACCTGACCGTAAGTCAGTTGTGCACTGAACCCATTTCGGCCGCGGAGACGCGGCTTTTCGGCTGGACCTTGCGCGCACCGCTCGGGCACGTCTATAAAGTGCTCCATTCCCGTGCGGGGCCGGGAAGCCGGAATATCGCACAGCTGCCGCCTGGTGAAAGGCCTTCCGAACGTGCCGACGCCCACCCCGCCCGCGCTGAGCCAGGGACCACCGCTGCGACTGGGTCCCGACGACCCGCGCGACGCCGTGGACGCCCTGCTGCGGGCAGCCAGGAACGCTCCCACCGCCGGGCTGGTCACGCTGACCGCTGACGGGACCACGACCCGGCTCGCCTACCCGGCGCTGCTGGAGCGAGCGCTGCGCATCCTCGGTGGTCTGCGCCGCCGCGGTGTCGCCGCCGGGGACACCGTGATCCTTCAAGGCCTCTCCCTGGCGGACCACTTCGCCGTCTTCTGGGGCTGCGCCCTCGGCGGGGTGATCCCCGCCGCGCTGGTGGAGACCCAGGACCCGGACACCACCGGTCCCGTCCCCGAACGCCTGGCCCACACCTGGCGGCTGCTCGGCGAACCGCTGGTCGTCTCCGACGCCGTGGGGGCCGCCGTGCTGGGCCGCCAGGGCGGGCCGACCGCCGCGGACGTGGCCGAACTGGCCGACGGCCCGGCCGCCGTGGCCGTTCACCGGCCCGACCCCGACGACACGGCCCTGCTGATGCTCTCCTCCGGGAGCACGGGAGCGCCGAAGGCCGCGCAGCTCAGCCACCGCGCGCTGACCCTGTTCGCGGCGTCGTCCGCCGCCGAGTTGGAGGTCGGCGCCGGGGACGTCTCGCTGAACTGGCTGCCGGTGGACCACAGCGGCGCGTTCCTGATCTACCACCTGATGCAGGTCTTCCGGGGCAACACCAACGTGCACGTCCCGACCGAGCTGGTGCTGGCGCGGCCGCTGAGCTGGCTCGACCTGATGGACGAGTACCGGGTGCGGCACAGCTGGGCGCCGATGTTCGGCTACCGGCTGATCAGCCGCGAGTTGGCGGCGGCGCCCGAGCGCAGCTGGGACCTCTCCGAGGTGCACACCCTCCTCTGCGGCGGGGAGCAGATCAAGCCCGAGGCCGCCACCGCCTTCCTCACCGCCGTCGCCCCGTTCGGCGTAGGGGAAGAAACGTTCCGTCCGGCGTGGGGGATGGCGGAGACGACCACCGCCATCACCTGGGGGCGGTTCGCCTCGCCCACCGGGGTGCGCCGCGTGGTCCGCTCCAGCCTGGGCGGCGAACTGGCCTGGGCGGACGCCTCGACCCCCGACCACGAGACCGTGACGTTCGTCGGCGTCGGCCCGCCCGCCGCCGAGTCCGCCCTGCGCGTCGTCGACACCGGCGACCGGCTGCTGACCGAGCGGCGCATCGGACGCCTGCAGGTCGCGTCGGTGCGCGTCACCACCGGCTACGCCAACAACCCGGCCGCGACCGAGGCGGCGATGACGGCGGACGGCTGGCTCGACACCGGCGACCTCGCCTTCCTCGCCGACGGCGAACTGGTGATCACCGGCCGGTCCAAGGACGTACTGATCCTCAACGGCCACAACTACACCTGCCACGAGATCGAGGACGCCGCCACCGCGGTGTCCGGCATCGTCCCCGGCACGGTCGGCGCCTGCGGCATCCCCGACGCCGAGTCCGGCAGCGAGCGGCTCTTCGTCGGTTTCGCCTCCGCCACCGGCGACCCCGAGAGCGACGCGGCGACCGCCCGTGAGGTCCGTGCGGCGATCTTCCGCCGACTGCGCCTCTCCGACGTGCGGGTGGTGGCGGTGCCGGAGGCGGAGTTCCCCCGCACCAAGAGCGGCAAGGTCCGCCGCGACCAGCTCGCGCGGATGATCGGCGGCACCGCCGCCGAAGCCGCCCACTCCGTCCCGACCGTGGAGGCGGCGGCCGCCGCCACCGCGGTGGGCACCACCGCCCCCGCGGCGACCGATGCGGTCTCCGCCGCCGACCGGGCCCCCGCCGTGACGCCCGACCCCGCACCGGTCGCCGAGGCCCGCTCCGAGGCGGTCGGCGCCGTGCTGACCGCCGTGCGGGCGGCCGTTGCCGCCGCCGCGGGTGAACACGTCGCCGACGACGTCGCCTTCTTCGACCTCGGCCTCACCTCCGTCGCGCTCGCGCGGGTGCGGGCCTCCCTCGAACTCGACCTCGGCACCACGGTCGCCGCCGCCGCGTTCTACGAGCACCCCACCGTCGCCGAGCTCGCCCGGCACGTCGCCGAGCGCGTCGCGCGCCCCGCGGCCGTCGCCTCCGCCACCGGGACGCGGCGCCCGGCCGACCGGGACGGCACCCGGTCGACGAACGGCCGCATCGCCATCATCGGCATGTCCGCCCGGTTCCCCGGCGCCCCCGACATCGACCGGTTCTGGGCCAACCTGCGGGAAGGCCGGGACAGCGTCAGCGACTTCCGTGCGACCACCGGCACCGCGGACCCGGCGCAGCGCCCCGTCGCGGGCGTGCTCACCGACGTGGACGCCTTCGACGCGGGCTTCTTCGGCATCAGCCGGGCCGAGGCCCGACTCATCGACCCGGCACACCGGTTGTTCCTGGAGACCTGCTACCTCGCGCTGGAGCACGGCGGTTACGCCGGGGACTCCGGCGAGGCCGCCGAACGGCGCGTCGGGGTCTTCGCCGGCTCCGGGATGCACCTCTACGGCCACCAGGACGCCCCCGGCGCGACCGGCGCCGCGCCGCACGACGGCGCCGCCGCGGTGCACGCCGCCACCGGCGGCCTGCCGGACTTCGTCGCCACCCGGGTGGCGCACCGGCTGAACCTCTCCGGTCCCGCCATCGGGGTGCAGACGGCCTGCTCCACCTCACTGGTCGCCGTCCACCTCGCGGTGCAGGCGCTGCTCTCCGGCGACGCCGACCTGGCGCTGGCCGGTGCCGCCGCCGTCCGACTGCCGCAGGAGGCGGGCTACCGGCACGAGCCGGGGTCGATCCTGTCCGGGACGGGCCGCTGCCGGCCCTTCGACGCGGACGCCGACGGCACCGTCGGCGGGAACGGCGTCGCCGCCGTCCTGCTGAAGCCGCTGGACCGCGCGCTCGCCGACGGCGACACCGTGCACGCCGTGATCGCCGGCACCGCCGTCAACAACGACGGTGCCGCCAAGGCCGGTTTCACCGCCCCCTCCGTCGGCGGCCACGCGGACGTGGTCCGTGCCGCGCTGCGGCGGGCCGGCGTGAGCGCCGACTCCGTCTCCTACGTGGAGGCGCACGGCACGGGCACCGCCGTGGGCGACCCGGTGGAGTTCCGCGCACTGACCCGCGCGCTGGGCGAACGCCCCGCCGGAGCGGACCGCTGCGCCCTGGGGTCGGTCAAGGGCAACATCGGGCACCTGGACACCTGCGCCGGCATGGCGGGGCTGATCAAGACCGTGCTGATGCTGCGCCACCGCGAAGTGGTGCCGACCGTCAACCTCTCCCGTCCCCACCCCGACATGGACTGGTCCGGCGGACCGTTCCGCCCCGCCACCGAGCTGCGTCCCTGGGCCTCGCCGGACGGCGGCCCGCTGCGGGCCGGGGTCAGCGCACTCGGCGTCGGCGGCACCAACGCCCACGTCGTCCTGGAGGAGGCGCCGTCGACCGCTGCCGCGCCGCAGCGGGCGGCACGCACCCCGATGGTGCTGCCGCTCTCCGCGGCCGACGCCGCCACCCTCGCCGAACTGGCCACCCGCGTCGCGGACCACCTCGACACCGACGCGGCACCGGCCGCGGCCGACGTGGTGCGGACGCTGGCCCTGGGCCGGCGGCACCTGAGCCACCGTCGCGCCGTCACCGGCCGCACCACCGCCGAACTGGTGGCGGCCCTGCGGGAGTCGGACCGGGTCGCGGAGCGCGCGACCGGTGGGCCTCTCGCCTTCGCCTTCAGCGGCCAGGGCGACATCCGCCCCGGATCGGCCGCCCGCCTGTACGAGGACTTCCCCCGCGCCCGCGACGTGCTGGAACGGTGCGAGGCGCTGTTCCGCGAGCACGCCCCGGACGCCGGCAGCCTGCTGGAGCGGCTGTGCGGCCCGACGTCGGACGGCGGTGGCGAGCCCTGGCCGACCGCCACCGCGCAGGCCGCGCTCTTCGCCCTGCAGACCGCCCAGGCCGCGGCCTGGCGCGGCATCGGTGTGGCACCGACCGTCGTCCTCGGGCACAGCGTGGGTGAGTACGCCGCCCTGCACGTCGCGGGCGCCCTCTCCCTGGAGGACGGCGTGCGGCTCACCGCCGAACGCGGCCGGCTGATGCAGGCGACCCCGCCCGGCGGGATGGTGGCGGTGGTCGCGGACGCCTCACGCTCCGCCGAACTCGCCGCGCGCTGCGGCCTGGAGGTGGCCGCGGCCAACGCGCCCGGCCACCATGTGCTCGCCGGAGAGGCCGACGCGGTGGCCGCCGCCGGCGCCGTGCTCGACGCCGAGGGCGTCGCCTGGCGGGCCCTGGGCGTGGACCGCGCCTTCCACACCGCGTTGATGGACGACGCGCTCGACGGGCTGCGGGCGGCGGTGGACGGCGTGGTGCTGCACCCGCTGCGCATCCCGCTGGTCACCACCGCCGACGCCGTGCGCCACCCCGCCGGGACCGTGCCCGGCGGCGACTACCTGGTCGCGCAGGCACGCCGGGCGGTGGACTTCGCCGGCTCGCTGGTGGTGGTGGCCGACTCCGGTACCCGTGACTTCCTGGAGCTGGGGCCGGGCCGCGTCCTCAGCGGCATCGGCCGCCGCGCCCTGCCGGACAGCCGCTGGACCCCGACCCTGCCCGAGCCGGACGGCGACGCCGTGTGGCCCGCGGTGGCGGCGCTCTACGAGCAGGGCGTCGACCCCGACTGGACCGAACTCTCCCCCGAAGGACGCCGCGTGCCCCTCCCCGCACACCCGCTGCGCCGCACCCGGTTCGAGGAATCCGCGCCGCCCGCGACCACACCGGCCGACCGGGGCACCGCCGCGACGGCGAACGGCGCGGACACCGCCGGCGCCGCCGAGGCCGCCACCGCCGAGGCCGCCGTGGAGCCGGTCTCCGTCGCCGAGGTCGCCGCGACCGTGGCCGCGGAGCAGGCAGGTGCCGTGCTGACCCGCGTCCGCGAGGTCGTCGGGAAGCGGCTGGGCGCCGCGCCCGACGAGGTCGACGAGGAGCGGACGTTCCTGGAGCAGGGCGCGGACTCGCTGTCGATGATGGCCGCCGCGCGCGACCTGGCGACCGAGTTCGACGTCCGGGTCCCGGTCCGCGACCTGTTCGGTGACGCCGACACCCCGCGGAAGCTGGCGCGGGCCATAGCCGACCAGCTGCCCGCGCCGACCGCCGCAACCCCGACGGCACCGGCACCGGCGGCCGCCCCCGCGACGACCGCGCCGTCCGCGGAGGTGTCGGCGGCCGTTCCGCCGGTGCCGACGGTCCCGGCCACCCGCGCGGTCCCGCCGATGCCGTCCGTACCGCCGGCTGCGCCCGCCGTCCCGGCGGGAGTCCCCGCCACGCAGGCCGATCTCCCGCAGGACGCCCGGCAGCGGCTGGTGGAGCGGCAGCTCGCCCTCTCGGAGCGGCTGGTGGAGCGGGTGACCGCACTGATGGAACGGCAGCTGGAGCTGCTGGCCGACGCACCCGCCGCGCCGACCGCCCCGGTCCCGTCCATCGCCGCACCGGCCGCTCCCGCGTCCCTCGCAGGCCCGCAGTCCGCCGGAACCCCGGCGGCCGCCGCCCCGGCCGCGCCCGCCGCACCACCCCGGCCCGCCACCGCCCCCGCGATACCGGCGGCGCGGACCGCTCCCCCGACGACCGCGCCGGCGGTGCCGCCGCAGGGCGTACCGGCCGAGCAGGGCGGCCGGGACGGCTGCGACTTCAGCCTCTACTTCTTCGGGGACTACCCGGACGAGGACGCGGGCGACAAGTACCAGCTGATCCAGGAGGCCGCGCGGTTCGCGGACCGCAACGGTTTCCACAGCCTGTGGCTACCGGAGCGGCACTTCCACTCCTTCGGCGCGCTCTTCCCCAACCCCTCCGTGCTCGCGGCGGCGTTGGCCGCGCAGACCAGCTCGATCCGGCTGCACGCCGGCTCGGTGGTGCTGCCGCTCCACAACCCGCTGCGGGTCGCGGAGGAGTGGGCGGTGGTCGACAACCTCTCCGGCGGGCGGGTCGGCATCGGCGTCGCCAGCGGCTGGCACGCCGACGACTTCGCGCTGGCCCCGGAGAACTACGGCAACCACCGCGAGCTGATGTACGAACGCGTCGACACCGTGCGGCGGTTGTGGGCCGGCGAGGCGGTTCCGATGCTCTCCGGCAGCGGTGAGCAGACCGAACTCCGCACGCACCCCAGGCCGTTGCAGGAGCAGCCGCCGATGTTCGTCGCCGTCGTCGGCAACCCGGACAGCTACCGCCGTGCCGCCGCCGAGGACCTCGGCATCGTGACCAACCTGATGGCGCAGTCGGTGGAGGACCTGGCGTCCAACATCGCGCTCTACCGACGCACCCGCGCCGAGCACGGACTCGACCCGGCCGGCGGCCGGGTGGTCGTGCTGCTGCACACCTACCTCGACGCCGACGCCCAGCGGGCCCGCCAGGAGGCGTTCGAGCCCTTCCTCGCCTACCTGCGGTCCTCGCTGTCGCTGTTCAACCAGGTCACCAACAGCCTGGGCGTCGACATCGACATGGACAACGCCGACCCCGACGACGTGCGGTTCCTGCTGGAGCAGGCGTACGCGCGGTACTGCGAGGACCGGGCGCTGATCGGCGACATCGCCGGCAGCAGCACCGTCGTCGAGCGGTTGCGGGCCGTCGGAGCGGACGAGATCGCCTGCTTCGTGGACTTCGGCGTCCCCACCCCGCGCGTGCTGGACGGACTCACCGAACTCGACGCCCTGCGACGGCTGCACGCCCCCGGCGGCCCGACCACCGGCTCCTCGCCCGCCGCCGGTACGACGGGCTCGACCACGGCCACGGCCACGGCCACGGCCACGAGCACGGCCACGGCCCCCGTCTCGGGCCCGGCCGCGCCGCGCTCGGTCGCCCTCTCCCCCGCGCAGCGCCGTATCTGGTTCCTGGAGCAGCTCGAACCGGGCCGCACCAGCTACCACGAGCCGAAGACCCTCCGGTTCGACGGTCCGCTCGACGCCGACGCGCTGCTCGGTGCCCTGCAGCGGGTGGTGGACCGCCACCCCGCGCTCCGCTCGGTGGTGGCGGAGTCCGGCGGCGAACCCCGGCTGGTCGTCCACGACACCATGCCGCTGCCGTGCCCGCTCACCGACGCCCGCGACCTGCCGGGCGCCGCGGAGGGACACGACGAGGATGCGCTGATCGCCGAGGCGCTGGCCGAGGAGCTGCGCGAGCCGATCGACCTGGCCACCGGACCGCTGGTGAAGGCGCGCCTGCTGCGGTTCGCCCCGGAGCGCCACGTGCTGCTGCTCGTCGCGCACCACGTCGTCTTCGACTCCTCCTCGACGCAGATCCTCACCCGCGATCTCGCCGCCTGGTACCGGTCCTGGCCGCAGGAGCCCGGCGAGCTGCCGGAACTGCCGGCGTACACCCCGGTGGACGAGCCCGACGCACGGGAGCACGACGAGGCGCTGCGCTACTGGCTGGACCGGCTGGCCGGCGCGCCGCAGACGGCGCTGCCGACCGACCGTTCCCGTCCCGCACGGTCCACCGGCCGCGGCGGGCGCCTCGTGCGGGAGTGGCCGGCGGCCACCGCCGAGGACGTGCGGGCGGTCGGGGCGAGCGCCTCGGCGACCGTCTTCTCGGTGCTGCTCGGCGCGGTCTGCGTGGCGCTGCGGCGGCTCGGCGGCGGTGACGACCTGGTGGTCGGCACCGCGCTGATGCACCGCCCGGACGGCGCCGAGGACGCCGTCGGCATGTACGTGGAGACGCTGCCGCTGCGGGTGGACCTCTCGGGCGACCCGACGTTCGCCGCCCTCGCCGGGGAGCTGACCTCGGCCGGCCTGGACGCCTACCAGTACCGCGCGGCGCCCTTCGACGAACTGGTCGCCGCGCTCAACCCCGACCGCACCGCGGGCGGCAACCCGCTGTTCCAGGTGGCGGTGGAGTTCGAGAACGCCACCGGCGACGCACCGTTCGCACCGCCGGAGCTGTCGGTCACGACGGTGGACCTCGCCGCCGACCGGGCCGCGCCGGTCGACCTCGCGCTGTACCTGACCCACGGCGCCGCCGGGGTGCGCTGCCTCGCGGAGTACGACCGCGACCTGTTCGACCCGGCCACCGTCGAGCGGCTGCTCGACCACGTGGACCTGGTGCTGGCGCAGCTGCCCTCGGCACCGGCCTCCCGGCTCTCGGAACTGCCGTCGCTGACCGCGGCGGACCGGGAGCTGATCGCGGGCGCCACCCGGGCGCCCGCGGTGCCCACCACGGGGCGGGAGCCGAGCAGCCTCCACGGCGTGGTCCTGGCCCAGGCGCGCCGCACCCCCGACGCGGTGGCGCTGGTGCACGGCGAACGCAGCACCACCTACGGCGAGTTGGACGAGCGCTCCGCGACCGCCTCCGCGGTGCTGCGCGCTCGGGGCGTCAACCGCGGTGACCTGGTCGCGGTCTGCCTGCCGCGCGGCGCCGAGTTCGTGCTGACGCTGCTCGCGGTGCTGCGCGCCGGCGCGGGCTACCTGCCGATCGACCCCGAACTCCCCGCCGCCCGGCGCCGTTCGATGATCGAGGACAGCGGCGCCGTGCTCCTGGTCGCGACGCCGGGGACCGCTGCCGACGCCGTGCCCGCCGCCACCCCGGTGGCCGAGGTGGCATCGCTCGGCGGTGGGGGCGGCGGCGCGGCCCCGGCCGACGGGGCCGGCCCGGAGCCGGCCGTCGGCCCGGCCGACCTCGCCTACTGCATCTACACCTCCGGGTCGACCGGGCGCCCCAAGGGCGTCGAGGTGCCGCACCGCGGCCCGGTCAACCTGGTCCGCTGGGACCTGGCCGAACACGGCCCGCAGGACACCCTCCAGTGGTCCTCGGCCTCGTTCGACGCCGCGGTCATGGAGATCTTCACGACGCTGGCCGGGGGCGCCCGCCTGGTACTCCTCGACGAGGAGCACCGGCACGACCCGGCCGCGCTGGCGGCCCTCATGCGCCGGGACGGCGTGGCGCGGCTGTTCATGCCGTTCACCCCGCTGCGGTACCTGATGGAGTCCGGGCCCCAGCTGCCGGCGCTGCGCTCGCTGGTCTCCGCGGGGGAACCCACCGGCGACACCCCGGCGCTCGGCGCGTTCCTCGCCGCGCACCCCGGGTGCACGCTGTTCAACATGTACGGGCCCACCGAGGGTTCGGTCTGCGCCACCTCGCACCGGGTGACCCCCGGTGACGCCGCGCCGCCCATCGGCCGGCCGATCGCCGGCACCGAGGTCCGGCTGCTGGGCGCGGACGGCACGCCCGTGCCGGTCGGCGTCCGGGGCGAGATCCACCTGGCCGGGGCGGGCGTCGCCTCCGGCTACCGGGGCCGCCCGGCGGAGACGGCGGCCGCGTTCCTGCCCGACCCGGAGAACCCCGGCGCCCAGATGTACCGCACCGGCGACCTGGCACGACTGCGGGCCGACGGCCAACTGGAGTACGTCGGCCGGGTCGACCACCAGGTGAAGATCCGCGGCCACCGGGTCGAGCCCGCCGAGGCGCGGCGCGCCCTGGCGGCGCTGCCCGGCGTCCGGGACGCGGCGGTCGCCGTGCGCGACGCCGCCAACGGCGAGCCGCAGCTGGTCGGTTGGGTCGTCCCCGAGGACGACGCGGACGACGGCCTCCTCGACCGGCTGCCGGCGCTGCTCGGCGGTGAGCTGCCGAGCTACCTGGTGCCGAGCCGCTGGGCGCGCGTCGGGTCGCTGCCGCTCAACTCCAGCGGGAAGCTGGACGAGGCGCGGCTGCCCGACCCGGTCGCCTCGGGCACCGTCACCGCGCGGCCCGAGGGCGCGCTGGAGGAGGCGCTGTACCCGCTGTGGCGCGAGGAGTTGGGATGCGGTGACTTCGACGTCACCCGCGGCTTCTTCGACCTCGGCGGTCACTCGCTGAGCGCGGTACGGCTGCTGCACCGCATCCGGGCCGCCCTGGGCCGGGAGGTCGCGCTCGCGGAGCTGTTCCGTGCGCCGAGCGTCCGCGCACTCGCCGCCGTGCTGGCGGCGGGGACGGCGGCTGCCGAGCCGGCCGGCGGTGACCGGGGAGACACCGGAACCGCGCCCGCGGCCGGTACCGCGGTGGTGGAGACCGCGCCGTTGACCTCCGCGCAGCGCCGTATGGTGCGGCGCGACGCGGCGCACGGTCGGCCGGAGGTCCACACCATGGGCCTGCGGGTGGACGCCACCGGACCGCTCGACGTCGACGCGCTGCGCGCCGCGTTCGCCGCGGTCGTGGAGCGCCACCCGGCGCTGCGGACGCGGATCGTCGCCGACGGCGAGGGCGGACACGTCCAGGAGGTGGCCGCCGCGGCTGCCCCGGAGATCGCCGTCACCGACCTGTCCGACGACAGCGCGGCGGTGCAGCGGTGGTGCGACGAGGCGGTGTCCGAGCCGTTCGCGCTGGACGCGGCCCCGCTGCTGCGGGTCCGCCTCGGCCGACTGGGCGACCGTCGCTGGGTGTTGACGCTGGCCGCCCACCATGTGGTGGGAGACGGCTGGTCGTTGCACCTGGTGTGGAACGAGGTCGCCGAGGCGTACCGGGCCGCCGCCGCGGGCGAGCCCGTGCGGTTGCCGGAACCCGCGCTCTCCTACCCGGAGTTCGCTCGTCGTGAGGAGCGGGAGTCGGGACTGGACGGCCGGCGTGACGCCACCGCCCACTGGGGCGAGGTGCTGTCCGGCGCACCGCTGGAGACGGAGCTGCCCGCCGAGCGGGCACGGCCCGCGCGGCTCTCGGGCGCGGGTGCGCTCCACCGGTTCCGGGTGGACGCGGAGACCGCCCGCGGACTGCGGTCGGCCGGTGAGACGGCCGGCGGCACCCTGCACACCGCCCTGGTCGCCGGCGTCGGCCGATGGCTGGCGCGGCTGGCGGACCAGGAGTCGGTCGTGGTGGCGCTCTCCAGCGCCCGCCGGAGCCGGCCGGGCGACGAGAACGTCGTCGGCTACGTCGGCGAGGCCGTCCCGGTCCGGCTCGACGGAGCCGCCGCGGCGGACTTCCCCGAGCTGGTGCGCCACACCGGTGAGCGGCTGTTCGAGGCGTTGGACCACGAGCGGCTGCCGCTGGCCGAGATCTGGCAGGCGGCGGCGCCCGAGGCGGGCCCGCTGCTGGCGCCGCGCGTCATGGTGACGGTGATGACGGGTCCCGCGCCCGAGGCGTCCCTGGCGGGGCTCACCACCCGCACCACCCCGCTGACCGCGCCCGGGACGGCTCGGACCGAGCTGTACGTGGTCCTGTCGCCGGAGGCGGACGGCTTCGCCGGAGTCCTGGAGTTCTCCACCGACCTGTTCTCCACGGAGACGGTGACCGGTTGGGCGAAGGAGCTCGTGGCGCTGCTGGAGGAGGCGGCCGGGGTCACCGACCGCTGAGCCCACCCCACGACGGCCGCCCGCCACCCCCGCGCCGGGGGCGGCGGGCGGCTGTCGGCGTGAGCGGCGGAGGAGCGAGGGCCGAGCGCCTCCGCCGGGGGCCCGGGCCCTGTCCGTGTCCGCGTCGCGGCAGCCGGCGGCCGGGAGCGGGCCCGTCGGGTCAGCCCGCGGCCGCCACCGAGCGCGTCAGTTCCTCCAGCTGCTCCAGCCCCGTCTGCACCGCGAGCAGTTCGTCGGTCAGCGGCCCGAGGTCCATGGCGGTCGCCGCCGCCTCGCCGGCGATCTGCGCCGACAACAGCACGCCGCCGTGCTCCGCGACCGCCTCCAGCCGCAGCGTCACCGACTCCAGCGCCGCCATGAGCGTGCGCCGCAGCTCCTCCAACCGCACCACCGACGCGACCCGGTCGGCCACGGCCCGTGCGGACGCCTCCTTGGCGTCGCGCAGCGCCCCCGCGGGCGCCGTCGCCGCCTCGCGTTCCAGCCGGCTCTGCTCGCCCCGCAGCTCCCGGACGTCGGTGTCCCCGACGGTGCGGTCGATGACGGTGACGGCGGTGGCCCGCTCGGTGAGCTGCTCGGCCGCCACCCGGGTGTGGGCGGTCGCCTCCTGGAGCACCGAGCCCAGCGAGTGGCCGCCGACGGGGGCGCCGTCCGGGCCGAGCGCGCCCGCGCCGGAGTGCTCCGCGACGCGGTCGGCGGCGAGGCGGGCGCGCCGGAGCCACACCTCGGTCTCGGGCGGGGCGACCAACTCGACCTGCTGCGCCCGCTCGACGAACCGGCCGCTGCTGGTCGGCAGCGGGGTGCGCCGCCCGTGGCGGGCGCCGGCCAGGTACGCGAGGAGCGCGGCGAGCGCGGCTGCCCCGGCTGTCGCGGCGAGCACCGCGTTGCCCTCCGAGGGCGCCCAGGCGGCGACGGCGTACGCGGCGCCCCCGCCCAGCACCGCGGAGACCACCGCTCCGCCGAACGCACCGCCGGCGCTCTTCCCGCTCATCCCGCTCCCCCTCGCTCCGTGTACCGCTGCCCGGACACTGCCGCCGTGCTCCGCGGCTGCCGTCCCCCGGGCGCGGCTGTCCATGGCGTGCGCAAGTATCCCACCGGCGCCCGGAGGCCGACCCGCCCCGGTGGCGCTGTCCGCGCGGGGTCGCGCGGACAGCGC
>NZ_JAAVJD010000101.1 GCF_012033735.1 Streptomyces lonarensis
GGTCCGATCCGCTCGCGCGGCTGGTCGGCGCCGCCGGCGGCTGGGCCGCCGCGCCGGGCGCGGTGCGGCTCCGCCACCGGGAGGCCCTGCTGCGGCTGGCGGACTGCCTGTCACCGGCAGCGGCCGACGATACGACGGGAGCGGGGTGGTGGGCGGCGGTCGGTGACGGCCTGTCCGCGCGGGCGCTGACCCGTGCGGCCGACCTCGCCCGAATCGGGCGACTGGCGGAAGCGGTCGAGGAGTCCTTGTCGTCGGCGTCGTCGGCACGCCGCGGGGCGGAGCCGGCGGCGCACCGGGGTCTGGACGCGGCCGCGGAGTCGGCGCGGGCGCTGACCGGCCGCCCCGTGGCTCCCGACGGCACGATCGTGGCGGCCGCCGCCCGTGCCGGGGCTCTGCTGCGCACCGCCGCCACGGAGTTCGGCGGCGCGGACCTGACGGAGGCGCTCACTGCCGACCCGCTCCTCGCCGGGGTGCGGTGGGACGCCGCCACCCGGTGGCCGGACGCGGGCTGGGCCCGGCGGATGCGGGACGCCTCGGCGGAGGACCCGCCGGGCTCGGGGAGTTACGTGGTGCTGCCCGAGTGGCGGCACGACGCCGCCCCGTCCCCCACTGGGTGAGACCCGGCGGCGCGGGCCGTGGGCGGCCGCGGCCCGCTGTCCCGCCGGAGGCCGGCGCTCCCGGGGCGGCCGGGCAGGCGGCACCGACGGCCGTCAGCCCGATGGGTCCGGGGCGGTCGGCGTACCGCGCGACCAGGCCCGCGGCGCCCGCCAGTTGAATCGCAGCGCGAGGAGCCGGATCACGAAGGCGGTCAGCGCCGCGGCCGCCATGGTCCAGTTGTCGAGCGCGTCGAACCGGAGCAGCAGGGCGACGGCGCTCGCGCCCACGATCGCCGGGACGGCGTAGATCTCCCGGTCGCGGCGGAGCAGCGAGGGCACCTCGTTGGCGAGGACGTCGCGCACCACGCCGCCGCCCGCGGCGGTGGCGAGGCCGAGGGCGGCGCTGCCGACGGTACCGAGTCCGTACTCGTACGCCTTCACGGTGCCGACCACGCAGAAGAAGCCGAGGCCGGCGGCGTCGAAGACCTGCACCGCCCGGTCGATGCGGCCGAGTTCCGGGTGCAGGAAGATGACCGTCACGGTGGTCACGAGCGGTGTGAGGAAGTAGCCGGGGTCGCTGAACGCCGCGGGAACGGCGCCGATCACCAGGTCCCGGAAGATCCCACCGCCGAGTCCGGTGGCGAAGGCCAGCACGGCGATGCCGAAGACGTCGAAGTTCTTGCGCACCGCGAGCAGTGCCCCGGAGATGGCGAACACGAAGATGCCGCCGAGGTCGAGGTAGCGCTGCAGGGAGGGGTCGAGAAGGTCCACCCGGGCATTGTTGCCCCTACCAGGCACTTCCCCTCAGCCGCCCTCCCGGTGGGGGCGACACCGACCGCGTCAGGGGCGGGGCCAGGGACGTCCGCCGATGCGTTCGATCCCGCTGTTGAAGCGGCGCAGGTACCCGGCGAAGGCGGCGACGTCCTCCTCCGGCCAGTCCGCCATCACGTCGTCCAGCGAGGAGACGATGGAGCGGCGTTCCTCCTCCAGCAGGCGCGCGCCCTCGGCAGTGAGCCGGAACTTCCGCGCCATGCCGCCGGCGGGGTCGGGGATGCGGTCGACCAGGCCGGCCCGCAGCGCAGCGGCGGTCTGCCGGTTGAGCGTGGAGGCGTCCAGCCCGAACGCCTCGCTCAACTCGCCGATGGACATCGGGCCCTGCACGCGGAGGCGGCTCAGGAGGACGTAGGCGCTGCGTTCGAGCAGGCCGTCCTTGCTCCGGCCGCCCCGGTGGTGGAGGAAGGCGTGCCGGCTCAGCAGCATCTGCTCGTACTCGACCTCGTCCGTCGCCCTGCTCATCGCCGTTCCTCCCGCGGTGCCCGCCGTCCATCCTGGCACAGGGCTGTTCCACTCTTCCTTGTATGCGCGATACATACGGCATGTACGATACACATCCGCACTGCGACGGCCGTCCGGTCGCGCCCCACCCAGCCAGGAGCTCGCCCCGATGTCCGTCCCACCGTCCGCCGCCCGCGGGGGCCGCCCCGTCGTCATGGCCCTGGCCCTGGCCGGTGTCACCGCAGCGGTGATGCAGACCCTGGTCACCCCGCTCCTGGCCGATCTGCCGCGGCTCCTCGACACCACCCCGGCCGACGCCACCTGGGTGGTCACCGTGACGCTGCTGGTGGCGGCGGTCTGCGTGCCGATCACCGGACGCCTCGGCGACCTGCTCGGCAAGCGCGCCGTGCTGCTGGCGTGCTCCGTCCCGCTGATCGTCGGCTCGGTGGTGTGCGCACTCTCCTCCACCCTGGCCCCGATGCTGGCGGGCCGGGGGCTCCAGGGCGTCGGCATGGGGATGGTGCCGCTGGGGGTGGCGCTGCTGCGGGACGTCGTCCCGGCCGACCGGCTGAGCTCCGCCATCGCGCTGGTGAGCGCCTCGATGGGCATCGGGGGTGGACTCGGACTCCCGCTCGCCGCCGCCGTGGCCCAGTACGCCGACTGGCGTGCACTGTTCTGGGGTTCCGCGGCGCTCGGCCTCGCCGTCGCCGTCCTGCTGTGGCGGGTGGTGCCTGCCGTCCCCACGCCGGCACGCGGCGGGCGGTTCGACCTCGTCGGGGCGCTCGGGCTGAGCGCCGGGCTGGTCGCCCTGCTGCTGGCTGTCTCCAAGGGCGCGGACTGGGGCTGGACCTCTCCGACCGTGCTGGGGCTCGCCGGCGGCGCCGTCGTCGTCCTGTTCGGCTGGGGGCTGTGGGAACTGCGCACCCGCCACCCGCTGATCGACCTGCGGACCACCGCCCGGCCGCGTGTCCTGCTCACCAACCTCGCCTCGCTGCTGGTCGGGTTCGCGATGTACGCCTCGATGCTCGTCGTGCCCCAGCTGCTGCAGTTCCCGGAGGCGACCGGGTACGGGCTCGGCCAGTCCATGCTCGCCGCCGGTCTGTGGATGGCCCCCGGCGGGCTGATGATGATGGTGGTCTCCCCGCTGGGCGGCCGGCTCACCGACGCCCGCGGACCCAAAGTCACGCTGATCTGCGGCGCCTTGGTCGTCGCCTGCGGCTACGGACTGCTCCAGGCACTGATGGGGACGGCCTGGGGGCTGATGATCGGGCTCGCGGTCGCGAGCGGCGGCATCGGCCTGGCCTACGGTGCCATGCCCGCGCTGGTGATGTCGGCGGTACCCCCGGGCGAGACCGCGGCCGCCAACGCGTTCAACACCCTGATGCGGTCGCTGGGCACGTCCGTGGGAGCCGCCGTCGTCGGCGTCGTACTGGGCCAGATGACCGTCACCAGCGGTGGCGCGACGCTTCCCTCCGAGGCGGCGTTCCGCACCGCGCTCCTCATCGGCGGTGCGCTCGCGCTGCTCGCCGCACTGGTCGCCGCCACCATCCCCGGTCGACGCCTTGAACCCTTCCCCGCGCCGGCCCCGGACGCCGACGCACCCCACGCGGAGAGCGCCCCCGCGCGTACCTCCGTCCGGTAGCGCGGCCGCGACGGCGGGCCGCGTCACGGTCCGTCCGAGCAGCCGCGCCCGGCGCACTTACCCGAACCGCACCGAGGCAACGGAGGAACCACGTGCCCGACATCGACTCCGGGGCGCCGCGCGCGCAGTACCGCGCGGGACGCAACAGCCGCCCCGGTCCCGGCAGCAACCGGAAGCACGCCCGGCGCACCGGCGAGTTCGGCCACTGGGCGCAGGGCAGCTGCGCCACGGGCGACCGCAGGCGCGACCCGCTTCACCTCGCGGTCGAGGTGTCGGCCCGCGGCGAGAGCACCGTGCTGCGACTCTCACCCAGCGCGGCACACACCGGCAGCGCGCACAGCCCGGGGCAGCGCACCGGGCGCGCCGCCGGGGAGGGATCGTGACCAGCCGGGCGGCCGGGACCGGCCCGGCGGCCCGCGGTGTGGTCGTCACCGGGGCCGCGTCCGGGATCGGCCGTGCCACCGCACTGCGCTTCGCCGCACTCGGGCGCCCGGTCCTGGCGGTCGACATCGACCCGGAGGGCACGGACCGGACGGTGGCAGGCGCACGACGTGCCGGGGGCCGCGCCGCGGGGCTGTGCGGCGACCTCACCGACCCCGCGGTGGTGTCCGAAGTGGTCGACCGCGCCGTGTCGGAGTTCGGCGGGATCGGCGTCCTCGTCAACAACGCCGGGGTGATGGACCGCATGTCGGCGGTGCACGAGACCGAGGACGCGGAGTGGGATCGGGTGATGGCCGTGGACCTGACGGCACCGTTCCGTCTCACTCGGGCAGCGCTGCCCCACATGCTCGAAGCGGGCTCCGGGGTCCTGGTGTTCACCGGCTCCGAGGCGGGGCTCCGCGGCGGCGCCGCGGGCGCGGCCTACACGGCTGCGAAGCACGGTGTGGCAGGGCTGGTCCGAAACCTCGCGGTGACCTACCGGTCCCGCGGGATTCGGGCCAACGCGGTGGCACCAGGGCCGGTGCGGACGGGCATGCGCGTCTCGCCCCGACCGGGAGCTGACGGCCCGTCCGTGGTGGGCCCGCTCGTCGCCGCCGGGTCGGGACGGCTGGGCGACCCCGAGGAGCTCGCGGCGGTGATCGTCTTCCTCGCCTCCGACGAGGCGTCGTTCATCAACGGAGCGGTTCTGCCGGTGGACGACGGATGGTCGGCCGTCTGACGCCGCAGGGCCGCCGTCGGCCCGGTCGGGCGCGACGGCAGTCGGCGTCCTGGTGCGGGCTGCGGCGGTTCGGGGACGGCGACTCACCTGACCCGTCAGCGGCGCGACGGTGAACGGGGCGGCACGTGGTGCGCGTCCGTGCCGGGCGGCTGCGAGAGGCTGATCCAGACGTCCGGCGGCAGGTCGGGGCGGCCGGGGACCGGGCGGCGCTCCTCGTGCCAGGCTCCGGGTGCGGCTCGTTCCGCGACACCGCGCCAGAAGACCACCGCAGCGGCGTTGACCTGCTGGAAGGGGATCTCCCACGGGCCCGGGCGGGCACGGAGCAGGGCGTCCGCCGCCCGACCGCCGATGCCCGCGCGCCGTGCCGTGCGCACGACGAAGAAGGCGCTGACGACGCGGCACGGCCCGAGGAGCCCGCGGACCGCGGCGAAGCCCACCACCCGGCCGTCCTGTTCGATCAGCACGAGTTCGCGGTCGGGCTCGGTCAGCGCGGCGTCCAGGCGTTCCCGGCCGAAGGCGCCGTCCGCCGCGGGGCGTGAGTGGTCGAAGTCCGACAGCTCGTGCCGGAACATCTGCCAGAGCGCCGCCAGGCCCGGCCGATCGTCCGTGCCGGCAGGACGCAGCAGGGGCGCCGTCCGGGGCCGTCGGGCGGCCGCCCCGGTGCCGGCCGGGCGCTGATGCGGTTCGGGCACGGCGCCTCCGGGCGGTGCGGCGAACGGGAGGAGGCGGGACGGAGCGTCGCGGTGCGGGGAACGGGCCATGAGAAAAGCCTCCCCGGCGAGATGACCTCGAGCCGGGAAGGCTTGTATGACCGTCACATTACCACGGTGCGAGGGGTGTGGCGCGCACCCCCGGCGCGGCGGGCCCCGGGGCGCCGAAGCCGCTGCGGCGCACGCCGTGACGACGCGAAGGCCGTTTCGTTGGACGGGACATGAAGCAGACGAGGACCACCGTGGGCTCCCTGTTCCTCCTCGCCGCGGTGGCTGCGGCGGCCCCCGCGCACGCGGCCTCCGAGGAGGCCGGGCCCACGCAGCGGCCCGCGGCGCCGGCCGCCCCGTTCCCGGGTGGGGACGTGCGCGGGGACGTGCGGGGAGTCGGGGAGAGCTGCCTGGTCGTCGTGCCGAACGCGGAGCGTCCGCTGTTCCGGCTGTCCGAGCGGGCCGATCGGCGGTGCCCGGCGCCGCACGTCATCGCCCACAGCTGACCGCGCCGTCCCCGGCAGCGCCGCCGGCGGCGTCCGCCGGCCCGGGCGTTACTGCAGTCGGGCGGTGGGACGGCACGGTGCGGCGGCCGACCGCGTCGCCCCGGGGCGGAGGGCAACTGCCGTCCTAGCGTGGAGGGATGCGCGTTCTCGTCACCGGCGGTGCCGGTTTCATCGGGTCCCATGTCGTCGACGCTCTCCGGGCACGCGGGTTCGAGCCCGTCGTCCTGGACCGGCGGTCCGCGCCGGAGCAGGACGTGCGGGACCCGGAGGTGGTGGCCAAGGCACTGGTCGGCGTGGACGCCGTCTGCCACCAGGCGGCGATGGTGGGGCTGAGCACCCGGTTCGCCGATGCACCGGCGTACGTGTCGCACAACGACCTCGGCACGGCCGTGCTGCTCGCGGAGATGGCCGAGGCGGGGGTGCGGCGACTGGTGCTGGCCGGTTCGATGGTGGTCTACGGCGAGGGACGCTACCGGTGCCCGCGCCACGGAATCGTGCGACCTGGTCCCCGATCGGTGCCGGAGCTGGACGCGGGCCGGTTCGAGCCGCCGTGCCCACACTGCGGGGCGGCGCTCGCGCCCGAACTGGTGGGTGAGGACGCCCCGGTCGACCCGCGGAACGTCTACGCCTGCACCAAGCTGACCCAGGAGCACCTCGCCTCCTCGTGGGCGCGGGCGACCGGGGGCTCGGCCGTCTCGCTGCGCTACCACAACGTGTACGGGCCGAGGATGCCGAAGGACACGCCGTACGCGGGGGTCGCCTCGTTCTTCCGCTCCGCGCTGGCCCGGGGCGAGGCGCCGCGGGTCTTCGAGGACGGCCGGCAGCGCCGCGACTTCGTGCACGTGCGGGACGTCGCCGACGCCAACGTCGCGGCGCTGCTGGCCGAGCCGCGGCCGGGCGTGCTGCGGGCGTACAACACCGGGAGCGGCGACCCCCGGACCGTGGGGCAGGCGGCCGCGACGCTCGCGACGGCGTACGGCGGCCCCTCGCCCCTCGTCACCGGGGAGTACCGGCTCGGGGACGTCCGCCACATCACCGCGGACTCCTCCCTGCTGCGGTCCGAGCTGGGCTGGGCGCCCCGGGTCCGCTACGAGGACGGGATGCGGGAGTTCGCCACGGCGCCACTGCGCGGCGAGTGAGTCGGGGCGGGGTTGCCCGCGTGCGGCGGAGGCGAGCCGGGGCCACACGCCACACGGTGGGCATCGGTCACGCAGTTGCCGGATTTGTCCGTTAGGCACCTTTAGGGTGAGGGAATGGCAAGCCTCCCCACCTCCCCGGTGGCCGACGTCGTCCTGCCGTGTCTGGACGAGGCGGCCGCCCTGCCCTGGGTCCTGGAACGCATCCCGCCCGGGTGGCGTGCGATCGTCGTGGACAACGGATCGACCGACGGCTCCGCCGACCTCGCCCGCTCCCTCGGCGCGACGGTCGTCCACGAGTCCCGGCGCGGTTTCGGTGCCGCCTGCCACGCCGGACTGGCCGCCGCCACCGCCGACATCGTCTGCTTCTGCGACTGCGACGCCTCTCTCGACCCCGGGCTGCTGGTGCCGTTCGCGGCGGAGATCGCCCGGGGCGGCGCCGACCTCGTCCTCGGTCGGCGCCGCCCTCGTACGTTCGGTGCCTGGCCCCTGCACGCCCGCGCCGGCAACCTCGCCCTCGCCCGGATGGTGCGGCGCCGCACCGGCGTGGCGCTGCACGACATCGGCCCGCTGCGAGCGGCGCGCCGCGAGGCGCTGCTGGACCTGGCCCTCAGCGACCGCCGCAGCGGCTACCCGCTGCAGATGGTGGTCAGGGCTGCGGACGCCGGGTGGCGCATCTCCGAGCATCCCGTCCCGTACCTCCCCCGCACCGGCACCTCGAAGGTGACAGGCACCTGGCGCGGGACCTGGCAGGCCGTGCGCGACATGCGCGGCGTCCTCGCCGAAGCGCCGGCGCCCGCAGCCGAAGAAAGGACCCGCCCGTGACCACGCTCCTCGTCATCGCGAAGGAACCACGACCGGGGAAGGTCAAGACCCGCCTCACCCCGCCGTTCTCGCCCGAGGAGGCGGCGTCGCTGGCAGAGGCGGCGCTCGCCGACACGCTCGACGCCGTCGCCCGGACGTCGGCGGACCGGCGGGTGCTGGTGCTCGACGGCTCCCCCGGTGACTGGCTCCCGTGCGGGTTCGAAGTGGTGCCGCAGTGCAGCGGCGGCCTCGACCAGCGGCTCGCCGCCGCCTTCTCCGGTTGCGACGGACCCGCGCTGCTCATCGGCATGGACACCCCGCAGGTGACGCCCGAACTGCTGTGCGTCGGCTTCGACGACTGCGACGCCTGGCTGGGCGACGCGACCGACGGCGGCTTCTGGGCACTGGGGCTCGCGTGCCCGGACCCGTCGCTCCTCCTGGGCGTGCCGATGTCCGCACCGGACACGGGCCGGGTGCAGCGCGACCGGCTCCGCGGAGCCGGGCTGCGGGTGGGGGATCTGCCGGCCCTGACCGACGTGGACGACGCGGCGGACGCCGAGGTGGTCGCCGCAGCGGCGCCCCGCGGGCGCTTCGCCGCCGAACTGGCACGGCTGAAGGCGGGCGCCGCGCGATGAGCACTTCGCATGAGACGGCCCCGCCGCAGGCCACGACACGGTGCTGGTCCAGCGAGCCCTACGCGGACGCCCTGCGTGCCGGCCGGGGCCCGCTGTACCTGCGCCGGGGTGACGGGTGGCTGCTGCACCTGGACGTCGAACGCTGGTGCGCCGGCCCGGACGAGGCCGACCGGTCGGTGCTGGCGCGGTGCGAGGGGCCGGTGCTGGACGTCGGGTGCGGACCCGGTCGACTGGTGGCGGCGCTCTGTGCCGGCGGCGGGGACGCCCTGGGCATCGACATCAGCGCGGCGGCGGTCGCCCACACCGCGTCGCTCGGCGCCCGGGCGCTGCGACGCTCGGTGTTCGACCCCCTGCCCCGGGAGGGCCGCTGGCGCACCGCTCTCGTCGCCGACGGCAACATCGGGATCGGTGGCGACCCCGGAGCACTGCTGGAGCGGCTCGGCCGGGTACTGGCGCCGGGCGGGCTGCTGATCGCCGAGACCGCGCCGGTGGACGTCGACGAACGCGCGACGGTCCGCCTCGTCCGCGACCCGGACGGCCGCGGCGGCAGCGGCTCGGCGTTCCCCTGGGCGAGGCTGGGCACCCCGGCGCTGCTCCGGTACGCCCGGGCCGGCTGGTCGACGGCGGATCAGTGGACGGTCGGCGGGCGCTGTTTCGCCGCGCTCCGCAGCCTCAGGACGAGCGCCACGCCGGAGAGGGCGAAGAGCGCGGCGGTGATGAGCAGCCAACGCTGGGCGAAGCCGCTGCCCGAGAGCCCGGTCACGTCCGCGTAGCGGTCGGCCGCCCTGCCGCTGATCATCGGGAACCACAGCAGCAGCAACAGCCCCGACAGCGCGGCCGGCACCCGGACGTGCACGACGGCCTCGCGCCACCCGAGCGCGGTGCACGCCCGGGTGGCGGCGCGGTCGACCGCGGAGTACAGCGGCAGCAGGACCAGGTCGTGCAGCAGGGCCGCGCCCACCAGCCAGAGCAGGATGCGCGGTGTGTCCCCCTCCAGCAAACGGACCCCGGCGTAGGCGGTGAGCGCGAAGGAGCAGCCGAGCAGCAGCAGCGCCACCGGACTCCCGGCCAGGGTGCGGAGGTTCCAGTGGCGGTTCACCGGTCCCCACCGCCCCGCGACAGGTCGCGGAACTCCATGCGGGACACCCACTTGGTGTTGAGCACGCCGGGCGCGGCGGGGACGATCACCCGGGCGGGGAAGCCGTGGTCCGGGGTGAGCGGGGCGCCGTTGACCTCGAGGGAGAGCAGCGAGCGCGGGTCGTCGACCTGGTTGGCGCGCAGCGCCGCGCGGCGGAAGGCACCCGACCGCTGGAGGGAGGTCACCAGCAGGTCGGGAGTCGGGCCCTCGCCGTGGCCGGCGAGTCGGGCGAGGTCGCGCAGCCGGACACCTCGCCACTGCTGGTCGGAGGTGGACCAGCCCTCGACGCAGGCGATCGGCAGCGCCGCCGTGTGCTGGGGCAGCGCGGCGAGGTCGGCCCGGCTCAGCCGCGCCGTTCCGGCGGGGCCGACGAGGTGGAGCCGCCAGACGTCGGCTGCCGTCTCGTCCGGGGTGACGCCGACCGACGCGGCTGTCTTGTTGACCTGGAAGCCGCCGGGGCCGCTGCCCGGCTCCTCCCACCCGTGCGGGGCGAGCAGCGCGGTGGCGCGCAGCGGGCCGTCGAAGCTGCGCCCCACCGTGGTGCCGAGGAGCAGCAGGGAACCGCCGCCGACGAACCACAGCGCTCCGCGGCGCGAGGTGGTAGGCGGGTCGGGGCTCGGTGCCGGCGGCGGCCCGACCGCGATGGTGCCGTGGGGTTCACCGGCCCCGTCGGTGGGGCCGCCCGTGCCGCGGCGCAGGGCGCGCACGGCGGCGGGCAGGCGGAGGGCGACGTGCAGGAGGAAGGCTGCGACGAAGACCCAGGCCCCGTAGAAGTGCAGCCGGTAGAAGGAGCCGGGGAAGAGGTACTCCAGCTGGATGTTGAGGACGCCGGTGGCCATGACGAACAAGGCGCCGCCCACCAGCGCGAGCAGCGACAGCCGCTCCAGGGCGCCGGCGAGGGAGCGGGCGGGCGGGACGGCGAAGAGCTTCGGGATGACGGACCAGAGCTTCGCCAGCAGCACGGGGACCAGGGTGATCCCGAGGGTGACGTGCACGCCCTGCGTGAGCCGGTACAGCCAGTGGGGGTCGGTGGGCCAGGCGAAGAGGTAGCCCCCGAGGAGCCCCTTGTCCGGGGTCTGGTCGTTGACCGGCGCCAGGTCGGGGTTGTACGCGGCGTAGGAGAGCAGGCCGGTGGCGAACACGACGGGGATGCCGGCCAGCAGCACCATGCCGAGCAGCGAGGTGAACCGGGGGCCCCGCAGCGGGCTGCGCCAGAAGGCCGGGGAACTCGGGAGTGTGAGGGCGCGCATGCGGCGACGCTATGTCCGCTTCGCCCCACGAACGGGGGTGCCACCCGGGCCAAACGGCTGACGTCCGCGTGCGCGGCGCGGCGCGCGGTCGGCGCGGGCCTAGCGTGCTCGGATGACCCGTTGCCTCAAGCGTGACCTGGCCGCGGCGGCGGCCGCGGCCGTGCTCGTCGCCGTCGCCGTCCTCGTGGGCCACAGGATTCAGCGGGAGGACGGCACGCTGCACGTGAACTGGCCCCCGCTCTCGGCGGTGTGGGAGCCCCACGTCGGCCCGGGGACGGTGCCGGCGCTGGTGCTGGCGGTGGCGGTGGCCCTGTGGGGCCCGACGGCGGCGGCCCGGTTGCGGTGGGGGGTGCTGCCACCGGCGGTCTGGGGGGCGGCGACGGCCTGGACCTTCGCGCTCGCCCTGGTGGACGGCTGGCAGCGAGGTGTGGTGGAGCGTATGGAGAACCGCCACGAGTACCTCGCCGCGGTCGACCGGTTCGCCGATGTGCCTGCCGCGCTGCGGGGGTTCACCGACCACATTCTGATCGACTCCCCCGACAACTGGCCGACCCACGTCGCCGGCCATCCGCCGGGGGCGACCCTGACCTTCGTGCTGCTGGACCGGGTGGGGCTGGGTGGCGGCGGCTGGGCGGGCGCGTTCTGCATCGTGGTCGGCGCGTCGGTCTGCGCGGCGGTGGTGGTGGCGGTGCGGGCGCTCGCCGGGGAGTCCCTCGCCCGGGGTGCGGCGCCGTTCCTGGTGCTGGTCCCCGGCGCGGTGTGGATGGGGACGTCCGCGGACGCGTACTTCGCGGCCGTGGCGGGGTGGGCGGTGGCGTTCCTGGCGCTGGCGCTGACGGGGCGTTCGGTCTGGTGGGCCGCGGCGGCGGGCCTGTTGTTCGGCTGGGCGTGCCATCTCTCGTACGGGCTGGTGCTGCTGGGGGTGCTGGGGGCGGCCGTCCTGCTGCTGGGCGCGCGGACGGTGAGCCGCAGGCCGGTCGTGGTGGTACTGCTGCTCACGGGGACGGCGGTGGTCCCGGTGGCGTTCGCGCTGTTGGGCTTCGACTGGTGGGAGGCGTACCGGCTGCTGGTGGACCGTTACCACCAGGGCGCGGGCGGGGTCCGTCCGTACGGCTACTGGGTCTGGGCCAACCTCGCGTGCACGGTGCTGGTGGTGGGTCTGGCCACGGTGGCGGGGCTGCGGCGCGCCGGCGGGGTGGCCCGGCGGGCCCGGCGGTCGTTGCGGGGGGCGGCGCTCGGCCCGGGGGGCGGCGGGGGCGCGCAGGTCCCGGACGGTCCGGTGCGGCTTGCGGTGCTGGTGGCCGGGGCGCTGCTGACGATCCTCGTCGCCGACCTCTCGGGGATGAGCAAAGCGGAGACGGAACGGATCTGGTTGCCGTTCGCGCTGTGGCTGGTGCCGGCGTGTGCGCTGCTGGGTGGCGCGCGGGGGTGGCTCGCCGCGCAGGCGGCGGTGGCGCTGGCCGTCAACCACTGCCTGCTGACGAGCTGGTGACCCCGCACGGCCGTGGCTGCTCCGTCGGCGCGCCGCGGCGGCCGCGACGAGCCCGGCGACCTCCCCCTGCGGCGCACGCGGCGCAGGGGTCCCGGGTGCGCGCTCCCGGGACGCGGCACGCACTGCACGGGCAACTCGCGCGCCTCGCACGCACGCCCTCACACACCGGGCACGTACGTCCCGCGTGACGCTCGACAGGTGTCAAAGATCATCACGCACTGATGACATCGGCGACTGTCGTCGATGCCGCGGGGGTGAAACCGTCTGCGATGTCCCCAACGAGGGGGAATCGTCGAACGGTCGAGCGGGGAGGTTCTGTGAACCCGGAGTACGGGGCGTACTGCGGCACCGATCCGCACTTCTACGACCGGCCGCGCGGCCACGGCGAGGGCGCCGCGCCCGAGGCCGACTGGTACCCGGCCGCACGCGGCCCGCTGCCGCCCCGGTGGCAGCGCGCCGACCGCGGCGACTGGGTCTCCTGGAGCCCGGCGGACGCCGTCCTGCCGCAACAGGGGTGGAAGATCCACGTCTCGGCGACGCTGGACAACGCCGCCGTCGTGCTGGAGCGCGTCGTCGCCGTCTGCGTGGCGCGGGACGTCCCGTTCAAGTGCGTGCCCTCCCCCGCACTGCTGCTGCGCCGTAACGCCAAGTACGCCGACCGCGCGGGCAGCGGCAAGTTCGTCACCGTCTACCCCGACGGCGAGCAGCAGCTGCGGGAGCTCTGCGAGGCGCTGTGCGAGGAACTGGCGGGCCAGGAGGGCCCCGACGTCCTCAGTGACCTGCGGTGCGGGAGCGCTCCGGTCCACGTCCGGTACGGGGCGTTCGCCGCGCGCTACTGCGCGGCGGCCGACGGCCGGCTGGTGCCCGCGATCGCCGACCCCGACGGCACCCTGGTGCCCGACCCCCGGAGCCCGGGGCTCCGGCTGCCGCCGTGGGTCGAGCTCCCCGCGTTCCTGCGCCCCCACCTGAGCGCCCGGCAGGCCACGGGGCTGGGCGACCTCCCGTACGAGGTCGAGGGCGCGCTCCATTTCTCCAACGGCGGCGGCGTCTACACCGCCCGCGACACCCGGACCGGCGAACGCGTGGTGCTCAAGGAGGCCCGGCCGCACGCCGGGCTCGCCGCGGACGGCGCCGACGCGGTGCGCCGGCTGGGCCGGGAGCGGGAGGCGCTGGAGGCCCTGGAGGGGCTGGCGTGCGTCCCGGGGCTGCGCGACTCCTTCGCCGTCGCGGGCCACCACTTCCTGGTGCTCGACCACGTGGCCGGGACCCCGCTGAACACCGCCTTCGCGCGCCGTTTCCCGCTGTCGTCCCCGGCTCCGACCCCCGCCGAGCTGGCCGCGCACACCGCCTGGGCCCACCGGGTGTACGCGCTGGTGGAGCGGGCGGTGGAGCAGATCCACGCCCGGGGCACCGTCGTCGGCGACCTCCATATGGCCAACGTCATGCTCCGCTCGGAGACCGCGCCCGACGGCACGGAGACCCCCGTCCAGGTCGTGCTCCTGGACTTCGAGGCCGCCTCGCCGGCGATCGACCGCCGCCGCCAGGTCGTGGCCAACCCCGCGTTCGTGGCGCCGAGCGACCGCCGTGGCGCGTCGGTCGACCGGTACGCCCTCGCCTGCCTGCGGCTGGCGCTGTTCCTCCCGCTGACCACGCTCTTCGCCGTGGACCGCGGGGCGGCCCGCAGGCTGGCCGACGCGGCGGCCCGGCAGTTCCCGGTGGACCGCGCCGCACTGGACGCCGCCGTCGCCGAGATCGAGAAGGGCGCTCCGGCGGCGGAGGCCGGCGAGCTGCCGCCGCTGACCGCGTGGGAGCCGACCCGCGACTCCCTGGTGCGCGCGCTGCGGGCCTCGGCCACGCCCGAACGGGCGGAGAGGTGCTTCCCCGGTGACATCGCCCAGTTCGCGACGCCCACCGGTGGCCTCTCCTTCGCCCACGGCGCCGCGGGGGTGCTGTACGCGATGCGGGCGGTCGGGGCGCCCCGGTTGCCGGAGGCGGAGGAATGGCTCCTCGCCCGGTCGAAGGAACCGCTGTCCGGCAGCCCGTGCGGATTCCACGACGGCCTTATCGGCGTCGCCTGGACGCTGGACCGGCTCGGTCACACCGCGCAGGCGCGGGAACTGGCCCTGACCGTCGCCGGTGAGCCGCTCACCGCGCTGGCTCCCACCCTCCACGGCGGCCAGGCCGGCATCGCCCTCGCGCTCGACGACCTCGCCGCGGGCCACGACGGGCCGGAGGCCTCGGCGCTCGCGTCCGCTGCGGAACGGTGCTTCGAGGCGGTGGAGACCGCGGTGCGCGAGGAACGGCCGCTCCCGCGCGGCGGGTTGCTGCACGGCGGCGCGGGGCTGGCGCTGGCGCTCGTCCGCCGCCACGAGCGCACCGGCGACACCCGGCTGCTGGACCTCGCCGCCGCCGCGCTCCGGCGGGATCTCGACCGCTGCCATGTCCAGGGCGGGAACGGCGCGCTGATGGTCCGCGAGGGGACCCGCGCCATGCCCTACCTCGGGGCGGGCAGCGCCGGGATCGCGATGGTGCTGGACGACTACCTGCACCACCGTCCCGATGACACGCCGCTGGCCGAGGCCCGCGAGGCGCTGCTGCGCGCGACCCTCTCCGCCTTCTACATCCAGCCCGGTCTGGACCGCGGCGTCGCGGGGCTGGTGCTCCACCTGGCGCGCACCCGGGCCGGCGACCCCGAGCAGCGCAGCGACGCGGTGTCACGGCACCTCGCGCTGCTGCGGCTGCAGGCGGTGCCCTGGCGCGGCGAAGCGGCCTTCCCCGGTGAGCAGCTGATGCGGCTGTCCATGGACCTCTCCACCGGTACGGCGGGCGTCCTGCTCGCCCTCGGCAGTGCGACGGGGCGCTCGGCCGCCTCGCACCTGCCCTTCCTGCCGCCCCTCGGCGGCCCACAGACCGGTCCCGGACCCGGGACCGATTCCGAATGGCACCTCTGAAAGGACACCGCTATGGCGCTGCTCGACCTGCAGACGATGGAGACCCCGGCCGTCGAGGAGGAGAACTTCGGCGAGCTCTCGAAGGGGAGCCAGGTCAGCCTCCTGATCTGTGAGCACAGCTCCCTCAGCGTCACCCTCTGCACCCCGTGACCCCGGGCGCACCCCGGAGGTGCGCCCTCGCGAACGGGCTGCTCCCGCCGCGCCGCCGGCGCGCCGCGGCGGGCAGGTGAGCGACCCGGCGCCGGCCGGGTCGTGACGGTGCCACGGCACACGTGAGAGCTGCTCCCGGGCGGGCCCTCGGGCCCGCCCGGGAGCGCAGCCACGTCCGGACGCCGAACCGCGGCGGGCCGCTCCGGCCCCGCGCCTCCGGCGAGGCACCGCCGGGCCTGCGCTCCTCCCCTCCCCTCTCGCCCCTGGCCCGCCGGGCCGACGTACGAAAGGGCGCCCCGTGCCCCCACCCCCGCCCACCGCCCACCGCGGCGCCGGCGCGGAGGCGCTGCTGCCGGCGCTGCTCCGGCACCGGCCCGCCCCGGCTCTGGCGGTCCTGGTCTGCGACACCGCCGGCGCGCTGTGCGCCCTCGCGCTGCCGCTGGCCCTCGGCATGACGATCGACCGGCTGCTCGGCGGCGGCGCGGTGCCGTGGACGTGGATCGTGCTCTGCGCGGCGCTCGTCGCGGCGGAGACCGCGTGCGACGCGGCCGTCACCCTGCTCGGCGGCGTTCACACCGCCCGGTTGACCTCCCGGCTGCGGGAGCTGGCGCTGGAGCGGCTGCTGCGCACCGAGCCGCGGCGGGCGGCGGCGTTCCCGCCCGGGGACCTGACGACTCGGCTGACGGCGACCGCCACCGCCGCCGCCGGGGCACCGGTGGCGGCGGCAGGCGCGCTCTGCGCGGTGCTGCTGCCCCTGGGAGGGCTGGTCGGCATCGCGCTGACCGATGCCTGGACGGCGCTCGCGTTCCTGCTCGGCATCCCCCCGCTGGTCCTGCTGCTGCGGGCCTTCACCCGCGACACCGGGGCCGTCACCGCGGACTACCAGCGGACCCAGGCGGTGGTGGCCACTCGGCTCGCGGAGGCGGTGGACGGCGCGGCGACCGTCCGGGCAGCCGGTACGGCGCGGCGGGAACAGGCCCGGATCACCGAACCGCTCGGAGAGCTGGCCGCCCACGGCCGGCGCACCTGGCGCATCCACGGGCGGGCGGTCGGGCTGAGCTCGGTGCTGCTTCCGGTGCTGACCGCGCTGGTGCTCGCCGTCGCCGGCCTGCGGGTCACCGCCGGAGCGCTGAGCGTCGGCGAGTTGGTCACCGTGAGCCGGTACGCGGCGTTGGCGATGGGTATCGGAGCCGTCACCGGGGCGCTCGGCGCACTCGCACGGAGCCGGGCGGCCGGGGAACGGCTGCAGCCGGTGCTGGCCCTGCCTCCGCCGGAGCACCGGGACGGTGCACTGCCGCCCGGCGGTCCCGGTCGGCTGGACCTGGCGGGGGTGGGAGTCACGCGGGAGGGGCGTCCGCTGCTGCGGGACGTCCGGCTCAGCGTGCCCGGCGGCAGCTCGGTGGCCGTGGTCGGGCGCTCGGGCTCCGGGAAGTCGGTGCTGGCGGCGGTGGCGGGGCGGCTGCACGACCCGGATTCCGGCACGGTCTCCCTCGACGGGGTCCCGCTGCGCGACGTCGCGCCCGACCGGCTGCGGCAGGAAGTCTCGTACGCCTTCGCCGCACCCGTGCTGTTCGGGGCGACGGTGGCCGACGCGATCGCGTTCGGCGCCGGCTCGCCCGACGCGGCCGCGGTGCGGGCTGCCGCCCGCGCCGCCGAGGCGGACGGGTTCGTCCACCTCCTCCCCCGCGGCTACGACACCCCGATGGAACGGGCGCCGCTCTCGGGCGGGGAGCGGCAACGGATCGGCCTGGCCCGCGCCTTCGCCCGCCCCGGCCGCCTCCTGGTCCTCGACGACGCGACCTCGGGTCTGGACACCGCGACGGAGCGCCGCGTGCAGCGTGCGCTGGACCGGTTCGACGGGAGGTGCACCCGGCTGATCGTGGCGCACCGCGCCTCGACCGCGGCGCGGGCTGACCGGGTGGTGTGGCTGGAGGACGGGGCGGTGCGCGCCGTCGGCCGCCATGACCGGCTGTGGCACGACCCGTCCTACCGTGCGGTCTTCCACGGCGGGACCGACCGGCCCGACAAGGCCGACACGGTGGTCCCGCGCCCGGGCACCACCGCGGGCCGGGGGGCCGACGCGTGAGCGGCGGCCGTCCGGACGTCGCCACGGGGGCGCAGCCGGCCGACACCGAGCGCCCGGTCCGGGACGGCGGGGTACCGGGCGGGCGGGGCGCGGGGCGGTCGGCCGCCCGGGGCGCGCTGCGCCGGGTGGGCCGGGAGGGGCTGCCGTTCCTGGGGCGGCACCGGCGGGCGCTGCTGCGGTTGTCGACATGGTCCCTCGTGGAGTTCGCGCAGACCTTCCTCACCGGGTTCGGGGTCGCCCAGGCGCTCGACCGGGGGTTCCTCGCCGGGCGTCCGGGGGTCGGCCTGGCGTGGCTGGCGCTGGCGGCCGTCGCGGCGCTCCCGGCCGCGGCCACCGCCCGCGGCCTGTTCGGCCGGCTCGGGGACCTGGTGGAGCCGCTGCGGGACGGCCTGGTCCGCCGGGCGGCGCGGCAGGCGCTGCACGAGGCACTGGCGCGCCCGGAGCGGACCGGTACCGGCGCCGTCTCGCGTGCGACCCACCAGAGCGAGATCGCCCGGGACGGCTGGGCGGGGCTGGTGATGGCGGCGCGGTCCTGCCTGTTCGCGGGTGCGGGCGCGCTGGTGGGCCTGGCGGTGCTGGCGCCGCCGCTGCTGCTGGTGGTCGTCCCGCCGATCCTTGTGGGGTGGGCGCTGTTCCTCGCCACCCTGGTTCCGATGGCCGCCCGGCAACGCGCCTACCTGGAGGCCGACGAACGGCTCGCCGAGCACACCGGAGCGGTCGCCGGCGGTCTCCGGGACCTGGCCGCGACCGGCGGCGGCCCCCGGGAGGCAGCCCGGTACGCGGTGCTCACCGCCCAGCAGTACGACGCGGCACGGGCGCTCGCCCGGTGGTCGGCGGTGCGGGTGGTGGCACTGGCGCTCTGCGGCCGGGTGCCGCCCGTCGCCCTGCTGGCGGCGACGCCCTGGCTGCTGGGCCAGGGACTCACCGCGGGAGCGCTCGTGGGCGCGCTCACCTACCTGACCCAGTCGCTGGCTCCCGCCGTGCAGGCGCTGATGACCGCTCTCGGGACGGCCGGCGGACGGCTGCTGGTCGTCCTGGACCGGTTCAGCGTCCGCCCGCCGGAGCTCCCCGCCCCGTCCGCGGCCGCGGGGACGTCGGCCGCGGGGACGTCGGCCGCGGGGCGGCCGGGCGC
>NZ_JAAVJD010000102.1 GCF_012033735.1 Streptomyces lonarensis
GCCCCCGCCCGGGACGGGGCGGGGGCGGTCGCGGGGAGGGTGCGCGCCGGTCGGCGTCGGAGTCAGAGCAGGCCGTCCCACATCTGCTCGACCAGCACGGACCACCAGTTCTCCGGGTCGGCCAGCGCCTGCCCGTCCAGCGACGCCAGCTCCAGCTGGAAGTCGCTCGTCCAGTGGCCCGCCTGCTCCGGGGTGAGGCCGAACCGCAGCCGCCACATCCGGCCCAGCAGCGCCATGGAGCGCGCGAACTGCGGCAGCGAGGAGTTGACGAACTGCGGGCGGGCGGGAGCGCCGCCCGGCCCGGCCTCCACCGGCACCGCCACGATGTACGCGGTGCCGTACTGCACGCACAGCTGCCGCCCGAAGTCGTTGCCGACGACGAGGTAGGAACCGGCGTCGGACGCCGGCTGCACGCCGCGCTCCTGAGCCAGCTCCGCCAGCGTCGGGATCGGGGTGCCCGGCCGGGCCTGCGCCCAGAAGAACGGTCCTATCTCCAGCGGCACCCCGGACCAGACCAGAGTCTGCGCCACGATGTCGGGCACGCCCTGGCGGGAGACCGACTGCTGGTCGAACCGGAAGACGCCCTGCGGCCCGAACGCCTGCTGCAGCTCCTGCCCGATGACGTCCAGGCCGACGGCCGGGGCCGTCGGGACGGACGGCACCGGCACGCGCACCGGAGCCGTCCGGGCAGGGCCGTCGGCGTACTGCTCCAGCTCGTCCTGGTGCTCCACCAGGTGGCGCACCCCGGCCTGCCGGGAGCCGTGGTCCGAGCCGTACGGCGCCGTGTGGGTGACCCGCACCTGCGGCCAGGTCTCCTGGATCATGCGGGAGCAGTAGCCGCCCGGCAGGGAGCACGACTGCAACTCGGTGTGCAGCTCGATGACCTGCTGCGGCGGCACGCCCAGCGCGTGCAGCTCGTGGAGCAGCTGCCACTCGGGGTGCGGCGTCCCCGGCGTCGAACGCCGGATCAGCCGGGCCTCGGAGCCGTCGGGCGCCCGGTACCGCAGCACCGCCATGTAGCCGGAGCCGACCGTCGGCCGGCTCTGCGGGTAGCCGTAGGCGCCGCTCGCGGGCGGCGGGGTCGCCGCGCCGAGCCCGCCACCGTGCGACGGCGGCGGGGAGGGCGGCGGCGGGGTGGAGCCCGCGGGGCCGGGGGGCGGCGTCGCGTGCGCCAGCATCGTCGCCGCGTGGTGGACGCCGTCACCGCCGCCCGTGCCGACCGGCGGCGGGGGCGGCGGCGGGGTGTCCCGCTTGGCCGCCTGGCTCTGGCGCTTGAGGTCGACCGCCGAGACCATCTGCGTCGGGACGTACGAGCTGTCGCCGCCGGTCTGCGGGTCGCGGGAGGCGGCGGATGCCTTGGCCGTGTCGGCCTCGGCGATGTCGGCGGCGCCGGTCGCGCGCGCGCTCGGCGGCGGGCCGGGCGGCGGAGGCGGCGTGGGGGTCTGCCGACCGGGGACCGCCTGGTGCACCGCCGTCGCCGGCAGCTCGCCGCGGGCGGGCATGATCGCCGTCCGGGCCTCGGCGTCGGCGAGGTCGGCGCCCTCCGGCCCGGCGGGGGAGTCGGGCTGGTTCACGACGGGTGTGGAGAACACCGTCGCGGGCGGCGGCATCGAGGCGTCGTCCGAGCCGGTCCCGGAGGTGTCGGTGGCGTCCCACGGCGAGCCACCGGGGGTGCCGCCGGGGGCGGCACGCGTCCCGGGCGCCGCGCCGGGCTCCGCCTCCGCCTGCGGGTTCAGCACCGCAAAGGGGTCCACCGGCTGCCCGGCCGACTCTGCCGGCTGCGACTCGTCGTCCTCGGGCCCGACGTGCTCCGGCACGTCCTCCGGCCGCAGCCCCGCGCCGGGGGTGCCGTGCGCGCCGACGGGCGCGTCGGCCGCGTCCGCCGCGTCGGCGGCCTCCGGGGCGCCGTCGGCCGTGTCGTCGGTCGGGGCGCTGTCGGCCGGGGTGCCGGGCCGGTTGTCGGGGATGCCCGCGCGGTCGGCCGCCTCCTGGAGCCACTGCGGCGGCGTCAGCAGGAAGGAGGTCGCCTCCAGATCGACGGCGGGCGGCTCCTGCTCGGGCTCCGGCGCCGCCGGGACGTCGCCGTACCGCGCCAGGTAGGCGTCTATGACCGCGTCCACCGGCAGCCCGGGCCACAGCGTCGTCTCGCCGCTGTCCCGGGCGATCACCAGCCGGCCGCCGGTCGGATGCCCGGCCGGGCCCTCGGCCCAGGCCACGAAGCCGAGGTCGAACTCGCGCACCACGACCGCGCGCCGCGCGTCCGCCGCGACCGAGGCGTTCACCCACCGCTCGGCGCGCTCCTGCGCCTGTGCGAACGTCACCATCGGTGTCTCACCTCTCCAGCGGGACGGCGTACGCGAACCCGCCGTCCACCATCAGATTGGCGACGGTGTCCAGCTCCGGCGGGTTGGCCGCCAGCCGCAGCAGGAACGCGTCGAAGTCGTCGCCGCACGGCAGCAGCAACCGGTCGACCCGCTCCTGGACCGTCAGGCCGTCCTTGTCCCGGGCGTCGTCCAGCGGGCACAGCCACACCGACCCGGTGTTCTCGCCCTTGACCTTCAGCGCGAGGATGCCGCCCTGGACGAACGCCACCCCGAGGTAGTCCTTGGTGAGGTGGTCGCGCAGGCACTTGTTGATGTAGACGAGGTCGTTGACCGCTGCCTCGTCGCGCAGCGTGAAGAACGGCTGGTCCAGCAACAGGCCCAGTTCCGCGTCGAGGGCGACGCCCTCCGGCACCCCGCCGCCGACGGCCTTGAGGAACATCCGGTAGGCCTCGGGAAGGCGGTAGCCGAGCTTGGCCTCCGCCCCCGCCACCAGCTCCTCCGGCACCCCGATGGGCTGCGGCACGGCGAAGTGCACCGGCTGCGGGTCCGCCAGCGGGCGGGTCCCGCGCTTGTCCTGGTCCACGGAGGTGGTGGAGAGGCCGCCGTGGTGGCGCAGCAGCGCCTTCACCTCGGCAGGCACCAGCTCCAGCCGCCGGGTCCCGGCCACGTGGTGCCAGGCCCACCCGTGGGGGGTCGCCACCGGGGGGACGTCGGCCCACAGCTCGTGGCCCTCGGCGTGCAGCGCCGCGTTGGCCGACACGTAGTCGGTCAGCCGCAGTTCGTCGACACCGAAGCCCTCCGGGGGCTCGGCGATCTCCGCCGCGGCGCGCGCGTAGGGCGAGAAGTCCGGGTAACCGTCGTCGTCGACCCGGATTCCCTGCGGGAAGCGGGCGGCGCGGACCGGGTCCGGGAACTGCACGACCTGTCCGGCGTAGGCCCTGTTCGGTGGCGCGGCCTGGTGCCCGAGCCGGCCTGTCGTCATGGCGTCTGCCCCCTGCTGCTGATCGCTGTTCCGCCACAGCCTATGGGGTCCCCGGTCCGGAGGGCACGGTGTGGCAAGCTGACGGATATGAGGTCCACGCCTCATCGCGGGGGAGGAACCACCACCATGAAGACGATTTCGGACAGCGGCCGACGCGCCGCCGGCGACCCCCGCCTCGGCTGGGCCCGCCCGGGCGCACCGCGCCTGCACCACCGCCGCGACGGCATCCTCCCCACGACCGCCGCCGCCCTCTCGCTGCCCGGTGAGGCCGTGCTCACGGCGACCGCGGCCCGCTCCGGTCCGGTGCCGGAGCCGCACCCCCTGGTGCGCAAGGTGCTCGACGGCCTCGGCCCCGCGCAGCGCGACCGCCACGTCGGCCGCTGCCCCGAGGTGACGCTCGTCTCGCGGCGCCTCACCGCCGCCGACGCCTCCAGCAACGGCCAGGCCCGCCGTGCCCTCAAGGGCGCACGGATCACCACGCGGCACATCCGGGAGGACGGCGACCCGCAGCACGGCGAGTACGCGCGGCACTGCCACTCCTGCACCGCGCTGCTCAACCACTTCGGCGTCCGCTCGATCAGCCCGGTCACCGACGCCACCACCGCGCTGCGGCTCCCCGTCCTCAAGGGGAAGGCCGCCACCGGCGGCGAGGGCACCGCCGCCGTGGTGGAGCAGGCGCTGGTCGACGCCGGCTGGGAGCCCGGCCGACGCGCCGAGGAGTCGGTGATCTGGGCGGCGGAACTGCGCAACCACCTCTCCTCGCTGGGCCACCCGCACGTCGTGGTGGCCGCGGCCGAGCAGCTGTGGGAGGAGTTCGGCTCCCTCACTGTGCTGCCGCGCGCGGGCGGCCGGGAGCACGTGCCGTGCCAGGTGACGGTGGCGCCGCTGCGGGGCCTGCACTGGGCCCGCACGCTGCGCGACCTCGGACAGGCGCTGGGCACCGAACTCTCACCGCTGGGGGAGGCCGGCCATCTCGGCCCGGACGCGCCGGGCGTCGGCGCGGGACTGCTCGCCGTCGACGAGCAGGGGCGCGTGTACTGCGTCGATCACACGGGCGACTGGTTCGCCGGGGAGGACCTGCGGTCGGCCCTCGGCGCGCTCCTCACCGGCACGCCGCTGGTCAGGCTCGACCCGCCGGAGTGACCGCCGGGCGGACCCGGCCCCGGCCCCGGTCCGCGCGGCCCGCGTGAGGCGGTCCGGTGGGCGGCGGCCCGCCGGCCGTCCTACGCGTCGTCGTCCTACGCGCCGTCGTCCCACGCGTCGCGGTCCGCCGCCGCGGGCGTCCGGCCCTCGGCGGTGAGCAGCGCCTCCCGGTAGGCGCGGGTCGCGGCGCGCAGCGCCGTCTCCGGATCGGTCCCGGCGGCCTCGGCCTCCGCGGCGAGCGCGAGCAGCCGGTACCCGACGCCCTCACCGCCCGGAAGCGGCACGTCGAGCCCCGCCTTGCGGGCGCGGCCGGTCAGTTTGGCGGCGAGCGCGAGCGAGGGCTGGCCGAGGGGGACGCCCTCGGTGACGGAGTGGCGGCGCTTCTCCGTCGCCTTGGCCCGCATCCACTGCTCCTTGACCGCCTCCTCGTCGGCGGCGACAGCGTCCCCGAACACGTGCGGGTGCCGGCCCACCAGCTTGGCCACGATGCCCGCCGCGACGTCGTCGACGGAGAACGGCGCCTCGGGGTGTTCCTCCGCGATCCGGGCGTGGAAGACGACCTGGAGCAGGACGTCACCCAGTTCCTCGCGCATCTCCTCCCGGTCGCCGGTCTCGACGGCCTCGACCAGCTCGTAGACCTCCTCGATGCCGTAGTGCGCCAGCTCCGCGTGGTCGCGGCGCGAGGCCCAGGGGCAGGCGATCCGGATGCGGTCCATGACCTCCACCAGGTCCAGCAGCCGCGCGCCGGGCAGGTCGTACGAGCCCGGGAGGAGTTCCAGGGAGGGCATCGCCGTGGCGCGTCCGGAGCCCGCGATCCGGGCCAGGCCGTCGGTGAGCCGGGGTTCGCCCTCGGCGCCGGTGAGGACGACCACCGTCCGGGGGCGCGTGGCCCCGGCCCCGCCGCCGGCCGGGGGAGCGGCGGTGAGGGCCTCCACCAGCTCCGCCGCGTCGGGCAGCTCGGCACCGGGGTCCGTCACCCGCACGCCCGCCTCGGCCAGGTAGGGCAGCTGCGGGTGGTCGGCCTGGCCGCACAGCACCTGGTCCGCGGCGCGCAGCGCCTCCCATGCGGGCCAGGAGAGCAGCCCGGGGGCGACGCGGTGGGTGGTGGTCAGCAGCACGATCCGGCCGGGGCCGGGCGTGGCGGCCGGGCCCCGGTCGGTGGCCGCGGGGGAGACGGGTGAGGGCGAGGCGGGAGAGGAGGTGCTCACCCCTGCAGCGTATCGGCGCGCTCCGCCAACCAGGGGGTGTCGCTGGTGGTGAAGCCACCGGTCTCGTAGTCCCACGCGCCGTAGCGGGGGTTGATGTCGACCCCGAGCCGCTCGGCGGTCTCGGCGACGGCGGGGCCGAGCCCCTGCTCGCCGATGCTCTCGACCAGGCCCTCGATCAGCAGCTGCTCGCGCAGCACGTCGTCGAGCTGGTCGATGGTGAAGGCGCCGCCCTCGTAGCTGAGGCCGAACTGCTCCAGCTGCTCGGTGTCGCCGAAGTTCTGCACCACGCGGTCGCGGGCCTCCTGGACCTGGCCGCGGGTGACGGTCACCCCGTTGTCCTCGGCGGTGCGCTCCAGCAGTTCGCGGCGGACCATCAGCTGCACGGTCTCCTGGGGGAGCGCGCCGGTGGCGGCGATCAGCTGGTCGGCGTTGTCGCTGGCGCGCTGGGCGGCGCGGACGTGCTCCACCTGGGACTGGACCTGCGAGACGCTGATGCGTTCGTCGCCGACGACGGCCGCGGCGCCCGGGTGCGAGTCGGTCGAGCAACCGGTGAGCAGCGGGGCGGCCACGAGCAGCGCGGCGGCCGAGACGGACAGTGCGGACGTGCGGCGCTTCACTGAGGATCTCCCGGCGGTGGGTCCGATGCGTGCGGTGATCTTACGGCCTGGACCCGCCGCCGCGGCAGGTGTCGAAACGGACCTTCTCGGTGACCTGTCGGAACCGGCCGGTCACACCCGGCCGACCCCGGGCGGGCGGACCCCGGCCCGCCCGGGCGTGGCGGACTCCCGCCGCGCGGTGGCCGCGGTCAGCCCTGCTGCCAGCGGCGGACGGCCGGGGCGAGCCGGTTGCGGCCGAACCGGTAGAGGTGCCCGGCGCCGCGCCGCACGATGCGCTTGAGGGCGGGTGGCCGTGCCGCGGTGGGGGAGCCGGTCAGCGGGGTGCCGTCGAGGGCGAAGCCCCGGCGCCCGACGAGGGTCTCCAGGTAGTCGCCGCTGCGCTCTGGGGTGTAGAAGGGCCGCGGCGGCGCGAGCGGGCCCCCGTCCCGCAGGTGGGCGAGGCGTTCCCGGGCGGCGCGGTAGGGGTCGGCGCGGCCGATGCCGTGCTCGGCCGCCCACTCCGGGCGGACGGTCGGCACGTGGCCGGCGTCGAGGTCGGCGAAGCTGGTCAGCAGCCCCGAGTGGACGAAGAAGTGGTTGCCGTGCGCCTCGCGGACACCGAAGTCGCTGAGCACGGCGGTCGGGATGGAGCGGTGGACCGACTCCACCGCGGCGGTCGAGCTGACGGTGACCAGCAGGTCGGTGCGGTCCAGCACCGACCCCATGTCGCCGTAGACCGGCCGCAGGTTCGGCGGTGCGTCGGGCAGCGACCGCAGGAGCTCCTGGTAGGGGAACCGCTCGGTGTGGGTGACGGCCTCGCCCGGCTGGTTGCGGAGCTTCAGCAGCACCTCGCGGTCGGGGTGGAGGCGGGCGTGGCGGGCGAGGTGCCGGACGAGGGAGAGCCGGGCCGCCTTGGTACCGGGGACCGACGGCTGCACGGCGAAGGTCACGGTGAACGGCCGGTCCCGCCCGGCGGCGCCGGGGTCGTGGGGGGTGCCGCCGAGGAACGGCAGGGCCGTCTCGACCACGCCCGCGGGGTCGATCCCGAGGCTGGTGTAGACGTCGCGGAAGCGGGCCGCGTCGTGGGCGCTGTTGGCGAGCACCAGGTCGGAGCCGCACCGCAGCAGCAGGCCGTCGACCATGTTCTCGTAGATGACCCCGACGTAGCCGGTCACCAGCGCGGGGCGCGAGGGGTGGTCACGCCACGCCCGCCCGAGGGTGTGGATCATCGTCAGCATGGTGCCGCCGGTGGTGCCGAGGACGACCACGTCCGCCGCGGAGACCGCGGGGTCGGTGGGGACGTCGGTGTAGTCCAGCGTGGCGGTGGTGTCCGGGACGATCCCGACCTCGTCTATCTGCCGCTGCGAGGGGGCGGTCCCCGAGCGCAGGAAGCGGGCGTCGATCGCGTGGTCCGGGGCGATGCGCCGGGCGACCAGGGCGGCCCACTTCCAGCGGCTGTCGGAGTCGGCGAGGACGACGGCGCGGGGCGCGGCGCTTCCCATGGTGGTGTTCCCTTCGGACGCCGTCCGCGGTGGCCTCGGGGCCGCCGGCGCGGGGCGCGTGTGTGGCGGTGCCGCGCGGGCCCGGGTGCGGCGTCGTCACGTCGGCCCGTTGCCGGGCTCCGGCCGTGGTGGGCCGGGGCGCGCGGGTGGGTGGTCGGATCGGTGGTGCGGCCGGGGTGCTCGCCCCCAGGTGGACAGTGATACCGGGAGGGGACGACGCGGAACTTGCCGTTCGGTGAACCGGCGGTGGCCCGGCGGCCACGCGGTGGCCACAGTCCCTGGTGGCGGCGGCGCCGCGTGCCGGTGGTGGGCGGCCGCGGCGGGCGTGCGCCGGGGGCGGGGGCGGTGGTGGCGTCGGCGTTCCGGTGGTCCCGTCGCGATCTTCCGCCTCCCGTCGTGGGTTTGTCGCGGCGCTGCTACAGGCCGCTTCCGGTGCTGGCGGGGCGCGGCGGGAGCTGCTGCGATGGGCACGTCGGTTCGAACGGGGGCCGGCGCACCGGAACACAGGGGGAAGACCATGGCTCAGCTGCGCACTCTGCGGGGACGGCGTCTGCGGATGGTCGCCGGGGTCGCTGCGGCGGCTCTGGCGGTCGGCGGACTGACGGCCTGCGACGAGTCGGAGATGCCGCTGGACCGCGGGCAGGAGAGCCGCGAGACGGCAGAGCCCGCGGACGACGCCGACGCCGACACGGACGCCGCCGACGACGCGGACGCCGATGAGGCGGCCGACGACGACGCGGACGACGCGGCCGAGGCCGGCGCGCCCGCCGAGGACGACGGCGCCGACCGCGACCAGGGCGACTTCCTCCGGGCAGGGCAGACCTTCGTGACCGCCGAGGGTCTGGAGATCACGGTGGAGGCCACCGAGGCGTTCACCCCCGCCGACTACGTGGACCACGAGGAGAACCCCACCAAGTTCGGGGTCTCCGTCACCAACGGTGCGGACGAGGACCATGACGTGGCCCTCCTCTACACCGTGCGTGCCGGGGAGCGCGGTGAGGAGGCGGACCGCATCTTCGACAGCGCCTCCCTCAAATCCGACCCGCGCGGCACGCTGAAGCCGGGCCGGACCGCCGGCGGCGAGGTCGGCTTCGACGTCCCGGCCGACGCGGAGTTCATCGACGTCACCGTTCAGCTCGTCGGCAGCCAGGACCGGGCCCACTGGAGCCTCGACCTCTGATCTCCGACCTCTGACCGCCGACCCGGCTTCTGCCGGATCGGACCGGTGGTGGCCGTCGCACATCGGTGCAGGCCGGCGCCGATCGCCGATCGCCGATCGCCGATCGCCGATCGCAGACCGGTTCCGGGTGACCCACGGGGTTGCCCGGTACCAGGGGAGGACGGGTCTCTCGTCCTCCCGGACGAGCGGGTCTCGTCCCCGTGCAGGAGGGGGCGGGCCACCCGCCGCCCGCGGGACCGCCTCACGGGCGGCCACCGCGGGTGACCGGCCCCGAGCCGTGGGGCCGAGCCCGGCCGTGCGGTCCGCGCCTGACAGGGGTAGGCGCGGGCCGCACGCCGGTGCGTTCCCCGGCGCCCGCCGGGCGCCCCGGCACCTCGCCCGGCCGCGCCCCCGGCCGCCGTCGGGGACGAAGATCCCCTAAGGGAACCTGCGACTTTCCACCGAGGGTCGGTTCCTCCCCGGGGGCGAGGAACCGTGGCGGATCCTTGCCTAGGCTCATGGCAATAAGAATGGGATAAGGCATAGGAGATCATCGTGACCACGCCCGCAGTGCACGAGACGACCGGCGCCGGGGGCCCGTCCGGCGCCGCGGCGCGCGCCGACGGAGTCACCAAGGCCTACGGGGCCGGCGACACGCAGGTCCTCGCGCTCGACCAGGTCAGCGTCAGCATCGAACGGGGGGCGTTCACCGCGATCATGGGCCCCTCGGGCTCCGGCAAGTCCACGCTGATGCACTGCCTGGCCGGACTGGACTCGGTGACCAGCGGCAAGGTCTGGGTGGGGGACACCGAGATCACGGGGCTGAAGGAGAAGAACCTCACCAAGCTCCGCCGCGACAGCATCGGCTTCATCTTCCAGGCGTTCAACCTGCTGCCGACCCTGACGGCGGCCGAGAACATCACCCTCCCCATGGACATCGCCGGCACCAAGCCGGACCAGGCGTGGCTGGACACCGTCGTCAACACGGTCGGCCTCTCCGGGCGGCTCAAGCACCGCCCCAACCAGCTCTCCGGCGGGCAGCAGCAGCGTGTCGCGGTCGCCCGCGCGCTCGCCTCGCGCCCGGCGATCATCTTCGGTGACGAGCCGACCGGAAACCTCGACTCGCGCGCCGGCGCCGAGGTCCTCCAGTTCCTGCGGAAGTCCGTGGACGAGCTCGGCCAGACCATCGTCATGGTCACCCACGACCCGGTGGCCGCCGCCTACGCGGACCGCATCGTCTTCCTCGCCGACGGCCGCATCGTCGACGAGATGATCGACCCGACCGCCGACAAGGTGCTGGACCGCATGCGGGGCTTCGACGCCCAGGGGCGTACGTCATGAGTGTGGTCAAGACATCCCTGCGCAACTTCTTCGCGCACAAGGGCCGGATGATCCTCTCCGGCGCGGCGGTGGCGCTGTCCGTCGCCTTCGTCTGCGGCACGCTGGTCTTCACAGCGACGATGCAGACCACCTTCGACAAGCTCTTCGCCGAGTCGGCGTCCGACGTGATGGTCGCGCCCGGCGAGGAGAGCCGCGCGATGGAGGAGTCCTCCTCCACGGGGCGTTTCGACGTCATGCCTCCCGAGGTCATCGGCGATATCGAGGCCGTCGACGGCGTCGACACCGCCGTCGGTGTCGCGGAGTCGGTCTCGCTCGTCGCCGTCGGCCCGGACAACGAGAGCGTCGGGCCCACCACGGGCGCGCCGACCATCGGCCTCAACTGGACCCACGTCGAACTCCGCACCATGGAGGAGCCGCAGGGCGCGCTGCCCGAGGGCCCCGACGAGATCATGATCGACGGCGAAACCGCGAGCTCCTCCGGGCTCGGTATCGGCGACACCGTGCGGATCATGAGCGTCAACGGCACCACCGAGCACACCATCACCGGCGTCGTCGACTTCGCGACCACCAACCCCGGCGCGGCCGTCGTCTACTTCGACACCGACACCGCGCAGCAGGTGCTGCTGGGCGCGGAGGGCTTCACCAGCGTCTACGTCGACGGTGACGGCAGCGTCTCCGACGAGGTGCTGCGCGACCGGGTCGCCGAGGCCATCGACACCTCCGGCGTGCGCGTGCTCACCAACGCCGAGTACACCCAGGAGAACCAGGACGCCCTCGGCGCGTTCTTCAACGTCATCCAGTACGTGCTGCTCGGCTTCGCGGGCATCGCGCTGCTGGTCGGCATCTTCCTGATCGTCAACACCTTCACCATGCTGGTCGCCCAGCGCACCCGCGAGATCGGGCTGTTCCGGGCGATCGGCGCCAGCCGCAAGCAGGTCAACCGCTCGGTGCTCATCGAGGCGCTGATCCTGGGCGTCGTCGGCTCCGTGCTGGGCTTTCTGCTCGGGGTGGCGCTGGCGGTCGGCCTGATGGCGCTCATGGGTGCGTTCGGGCTCAACCTCTCCACCGACGACCTGACCATCTCCACCGCGGTGCCGATCACCGGCATCGTGCTGGGCATCACCGTCACGCTGGTCGCGGCGTACTTCCCGGCGCGGCGTGCCGGGAAGATCACGCCGATGGCCGCGCTCTCGGACGCGGGCCTGCCCGGCGACAAGCGTGCCGGCCGCATCCGCGCCATCGTCGGCGCCGTCCTCACCGTCGCCGGCGCGCTGATGCTCTTCCTCACCACCACGGCGGAGGAGACCGGGGCCGCGGGCGGCTACCTCGGGCTCGGCATCCTGCTGACCCTGGTCGGCATGGTGGTCTTCGCCCCGGCGCTGGTCGGCGGCATCGTCAAGGCGCTCGCCGTGGTCCTGCTGCGGATCTTCGGCCCCGTCGGCCGGCTGGCGGAGCGCAACGCGCTCCGCAACCCGAACCGCACCGGCGGTACCGCCTCGGCGCTGATGATCGGCCTGGCGCTGGTCACCTCGCTCGCCGTGGTCGGCTCCTCCATGATCGCCTCCGCCACCGAGGAGATCGACCGCTCCATCGGCGCCGACTTCATCGTGCAGACCAACAACTTCCAGCCGGTGCTGCCCGAGGCCGCGGAAGCGGTGCGCAACGCCGACAACCTCTCCGCCGTCTCCGAGATGCGGGGGGTGCAGGCCGAGGTCACCGCCGACGGCGACTCCTTCGACCAGGGCTTCTCCGCGGTCGACGAGAGCTTCCCCGACATGATGCGCGTGGAGATGTCCGAGGGCAGCTTCGCCGACGCCCTCGCCCCCGGCGCGGTCGCGATCGGCGCTTCGCGTGCCGACACCGAGGACCTCTCGGTCGGTGACGAGATCACCGTCACCTTCGAGGGCGGCGAGGAGACCACCCTCACCATCGGCGGCATCACCGCCCCCGGCAGCAACCCGGACGCCTCGCCCGCGTACGTGTCGCTGGACACCGTCCGCGAGTCGGTGCCCGAGTCCGAGCTACCGCTGACGTGGATGCTGATGGCCATCGCCGACGAGGGCCAGCTCGACGTCGCCCGCGAGTCGCTGGAGACGGCGCTCGACCCCATGCCGCAGATGGAGGTCCGGGACCAGGCCGAGTACAAGGCGATGATCGAGGACCAGGTCGGTCAGCTGCTCAACATGGTCTACGGCCTGCTGGCACTGGCGATCATCGTCGCGGTCCTCGGCGTGGTGAACACCCTGGCGCTGTCCGTCGTCGAGCGGACCCGGGAGATCGGCCTGATGCGCGCCATCGGCCTCTCCCGGCGCCAGCTGCGCCGCATGATCCGCCTGGAGTCCATCGTCATCGCCCTCTTCGGCGCCATCCTCGGTGTCGCGATGGGCCTGGCGTGGGGCGGAGCCGCGCAGCAGATCCTGGCGCTGGAGGGGATGGGAATCCTCGTCCTGCCCTGGGGCACCATCGTCGCCGTGTTCATCGGCGCGGCGGTGGTCGGCCTGCTGGCCGCCCTGGTCCCCGCCTTCCGGGCCGGCAGGATGAACATCCTCAACGCCATCGCCACCGAGTAGGCGAGGCCGGCACCGCGGTCGTTGTCCGGCCGCTCGGCCGCTCAGGCCGGCGGCAGTCCGCCGCGCAGCCGCTCCATGTCGCGCCGGTCCCGTTTGGTGGGCCGGCCGGTGCCGCGGTCGCGGCGCCCGGCGGGGGCGACCGCCTCGCGCGGCGGGGGCGGCGGGCTGTTGTCCACGTAGCACTCGGCCGCCACCGGCGCCCCCACCCGCTTGCGGATGATCCGGCGGACCACGGCCACCCGCTGCCGTCCCTCGTGGAACAGCCGTACCTCGTCGCCCACCTTCACGGGGTGGGCCGGCTTCACCCGCTGGCCGTTCACCCGGACGTGGCCGCCCTTGCAGGCCGCCGCCGCCATGGCCCGCGTCTTGGTCAGCCGCACCGCCCAGATCCAGGCGTCGGTGCGCACGGTTCCCTCTTCGCCTGACATGCCACGACCCTACGTCCGCGGGCTGCCGCGCGGCACCGCCCCGGGCGCCCGCGGACGGAGGGGCGCGCCCCGCCCCGCCGCCCGCTGCGACGTGCGGGGGGGCCGTGCCCGTGGCCGTGCCCGCGGCCGCCGCCGACCGGGCGGGGTGACGGTGGCAGCCCGTACCCTGGAAAGCCGGACGACCCGGGCGTACACCGCGTCCGGGCCCGGCAGCGTGCCCTGACCCCGGGATGGAACTTCGCTCATGAGCCTGACTGGCCTCCTCGACGCCGTCGTCGCCGACCCCGCGCTCGCCGAGGCGGTCGCCGCGGCCCGCACCGGCCACCGCCGCCACGTGGACCTGGTCGGCCCGCCGGCCGCCCGCCCGTTCGCCGTCGCGGCGCTCGCGCGCGAGAGCCGGCGCACCGTGCTGGCCGTCACCGCGACCGGCCGGGAGGCCGAGGACCTCGCCGGCGCGCTGCGCTCGCTGCTGCCGCCGGACGACGTCGTGGAGTTCCCCGCCTGGGAGACCCTGCCGCACGAGCGGCTCTCGCCGCGCTCCGACACGGTCGGCCGCCGGCTGGCGGTGCTGCGCCGCCTGGCGCACCCGCGCGGCGACGACCCGGCCGCCGGGCCGGTGCAGGTGGTGGTCGCACCCATTCGCGCCGTGCTCCAGCCGCAGGTCAAGGGGTTGGGCGACCTGGAGCCGGTCGCGCTGCGCGGCGGGCAGAGCGCCGACCTCTCCGCCGTCACCGAGGCGCTGGCGGCCGCCGCCTACTCCCGGGTGGAGCTGGTGGAGAAGCGCGGCGAGTTCGCGGTCCGCGGCGGCATCCTCGACGTCTTCCCGCCCACCGAGGAGCACCCGCTGCGCGTGGAGTTCTGGGGCGACGAGGTCGAGGAGGTCCGCTACTTCAAGGTCGCCGACCAGCGCTCGCTGGAGGTCGCGGAGCACGGCGTGTGGGCGCCCCCGTGCCGGGAACTCCTCCTCACCCCGCAGGTGCGGGAGCGCGCCGCCGAGCTGGCCCGGGAGCACCCGGAGCTGGCCGAGCTGCTCACCAAGATCGCCGAGGGCATCGCCGTCGAGGGCATGGAGTCCCTCGCCCCCGTCCTGGTCGACGACATGGAGCAGCTGCTCGACGTGGTGCCCGAGCGCACCCTCGCCGTGGTGTGCGACCCGGAGCGGGTCCGCACCCGCGCCACCGACCTCGTCGCGACCAGCCAGGAGTTCCTCCAGGCGTCCTGGGCCGCCGCCGCGATGAACGACGACGCGGAGGCGCCGATCGACCTCGGCGCCGCGTCGCTGCGCTCGCTGGCCGAGGTGCGGGAGCGCGCCGCGCAGCTCGGCATCGGCTGGTGGACGGTCAGCCCGTTCGGGGCCGACAGCGAGGCCGGGGGCGCCGACGACACCGACGACACCCTGCGGCTGGGGCTGCGCGCACCGGAGAGCTACCGGGGCGACACCGCCCGCGCGCTGGCCGACACCAAGGGCTGGATCGCCGACGGCTGGCGCGTCGTCTACCTCTCCGAGGGGCAGGGACCGGCGGCCCGGATGACCGAGGTGCTGGGCGACTCCGGGGTGCCCGCCCGGCGGGAGGCGGCGGTCGCGTCGGAGCCCGCGCCGTCCGTGGTCCAGGTGGCCTGCGGCGTCCTCGACACCGGGCTGATCGCGCCCGGCATCCGGCTCGCCGTCCTCACCGAGACCGACCTCACCGGGCAGAAGACCGCCGCCCGCAGCGGCGCGCGCATGCCGGCCCGGCGCCGCAAGACCCTCGACCCGCTGTCGCTGGAACCGGGCGACTACATCGTCCACGAGCAGCACGGCGTCGGCCGCTACGTCGAGATGGTGCAGCGCACCGTGCAGGGCGCCACCCGCGAGTACCTGCTGGTCGAGTACGCCCCGGCCAAACGCGGCCAGCCCGGCGACCGGCTCTTCGTCCCGACCGACCAGCTGGAGCAGGTCACCAAGTACGTCGGCGGCGAGGCGCCGTCGCTGCACCGGCTCGGCGGCGCCGACTGGACCAAGACCAAGGCACGCGCCAAGAAGGCGGTCAAGGAGATCGCCGCCGACCTCATCAAGCTGTACTCGGCGCGGATGGCGGCCCCCGGCCACGCCTTCGGGGCGGACACCCCCTGGCAGCGGGAGCTGGAGGACGCCTTCGCCTACGTGGAGACCCCCGACCAGCTGACCACGGTCGCCGAGGTCAAGACCGACATGGAGAAGCCGATCCCCATGGACCGGCTGATCTGCGGCGACGTCGGCTACGGCAAGACCGAGATCGCGGTGCGGGCCGCCTTCAAGGCGGTGCAGGACGGCAAGCAGGTCGCGGTGCTGGTCCCGACGACGCTCCTGGTGCAGCAGCACTTCGGCACCTTCTCCGAGCGGTACGCGCAGTTCCCGGTGCGGGTCCGCTCGCTCTCGCGGTTCCAGTCGGACAGCGAGTCCAAGGCGGTGATGGAGGGGCTGCGGGACGGCTCGGTGGACGTGGTCATCGGCACGCACCGGCTGTTCTCCTCGGAGACCAAGTTCAAGGAGCTGGGCCTGGTCATCGTCGACGAGGAGCAGCGCTTCGGCGTCGAGCACAAGGAGCAGCTGAAGAAGCTGCGCGCCAACGTGGACGTCCTGACGATGTCGGCGACGCCGATCCCGCGGACCCTGGAGATGGCGGTCACCGGCATCCGGGAGATGTCGACGATCACCACCCCGCCGGAGGAGCGCCACCCGGTGCTCACCTTCGTGGGGCCCTACGAGGAGCGGCAGATCGGGGCGGCGCTCCGGCGGGAGCTGCTGCGCGAGGGGCAGGTCTTCTACATCCACAACCGGGTGGAGTCGATCGACCGGGCCGCCGCGCGGCTGCGGCAGATCGTGCCGGAGGCGCGGATCGCGACGGCCCACGGCCAGATGTCGGAGAGCGCGCTGGAGCGGGTGGTGGTCGACTTCTGGGAGAAGAAGTTCGACGTGCTGGTCTCCACCACCATCGTGGAGTCGGGCATCGACATCTCCAACGCCAACACCCTGATCGTGGAGCGTGGCGACACCTTCGGCCTGTCGCAGCTGCACCAGCTGCGGGGCCGGGTGGGCCGCGGCCGGGACCGCGGCTACGCGTACTTCCTCTACCCGCCGGAGAAGCCGCTGACGGAGACCGCGCACGAGCGGCTGGCGACGATCGCGCAGCACACCGAGATGGGTGCGGGCATGTACGTGGCGATGAAGGACCTGGAGATCCGCGGCGCCGGCAACCTGCTGGGCGGCGAGCAGTCCGGGCACATCGCCGGCGTCGGGTTCGACCTGTACGTGCGGATGGTCGGTGAGGCGGTCGCCGACTACCGGGCGTCGGTGGAGTCGGGCGGCGAGCCCGAGGAGACGCTGCTGGACGTCAAGATCGAGCTGCCGGTGGACGCGCACGTCCCGCACGACTACGCGCCGGGGGAGCGGCTGCGGCTCCAGGCGTACCGGGCAATCGCGGCGGCCTCCTCGGAGGACGACGTGCGCGCGGTGCGGGAGGAGCTGACCGACCGCTACGGGGCGCTGCCGGAGCCGGTGGAGAACTTGCTGCTGGTCGCCGGGCTGCGGATGCTGGCCCGCTCGTGCGGGGTCGGCGACATCACCCTCCAGGGCAACAAGATCCGCTTCTCCCCGGTCGAGCTGCGGGAGTCGCAGGAGATGCGGCTGAAGCGGCTGCACCCGGGCGCGGTGATCAAGGAGGCCACCTCGCAGGTGCTGGTGCCGCGGCCGATGACGGCGCGCGTGGGCGGCAAGCCCGTCACCGGCCGGGAGCTGCTGGCCTGGACGGGCGAGTTCCTGACCACGGTCGTCGGCAGCTGACGCGCCGGCCGGGCGGGGCGGCGTGCTGCCCCACCCGGCCGTGGGCCGCGGCCGCCCCCACGCGACCCGGCCCGACCCACCCCGGCGTCGAGGGGCTGCCCCGGAGCCCCCTGGGCACCGGGCCGGCCCCGAACCCGACGGTCGCCGCGGCTCAGAACTCGTGGGTCCAGAAGGCCGACTCGGAGTCCCAGTCGCTCAGCTCGGTGAACTCGACGGTGAGCGAGTCCGCGTCGTCGGGGACGTCGAACGCGATCTTGCTGGTGCTCTTCTTGCCGGGCAGTACGCTGCCCATCGAGCCGTTCCCGAGCTGCTCGAACGAGAAGACCTGGGGGGCTTCGACGCCGTCGTCGCCGGCACGGCCCTGGAAGACAGTCATGTCGCCGTCGTAGCTCTCGTCGCCGGTGTTCTCCAGGACGACGGTGAACGTGTACGCGGTGTACCCCTCGCCGCCGAACTCGTCCCACTCCTCCTGCGGCTCCAGGACCTCCGGGTCGCTGATGGTGACCTTCAGCCCGATGTTGTCGTAGACGGCGGTCTCACCGATGGCGAAGGTGCCGCCGGCGCCCCCGTCGGCGTCGGCCTGCTCGGCGTCGTCGGTGTCGTCCTTCGCCTCGTCGTCCGTGTCGGCCTTGTCGTCGTCCGCGTCGTCGGAGGCCGCGGACTCCGAGGAGCCGGTGTCCCGCTGGGGCTTGTCGCCCTCGTCGGTGCAGGCGGTGAGGCCGCCCATCAGCAGGGCGGTGCCGGCGACCCCGGCCACCGCGAGCATCCGCTGCCGTGCGGCGCCGTACTGCGAACGGCGGCCTCTGATGCCGGCGGTGTTCTTCCCCATGGTGATTCCCCTCCCGGTACACGAACCGGCTCCCCTGAACCGGCCCCATCATCAGATCACACGCCTGTGAATCGCGTCAACAGCCAGATTGGGGCACGGGATCGCTTGCCGTGTACCGGTACGTTCACGGACACTGGGAAGGCGCCGGCCGGCGTCGTGGACAGGAGTGGAACGTGAGCACACCGGAGATCCAGGCTGTCCCGGCAGAGCAACCCGAGGTCACGGCCGCAGGGATCGCCCGGCTCGCCGGCGTCGGCCGCGCCGCCGTGAGCAACTGGCGGCGGCGGCACGCCGACTTCCCGCAGCCGGTCGGCGGCACCGCGGCCAGCCCCGCCTTCGCGCTGCGCGAGGTGGAGGAGTGGCTCCGCCGCCACGGCAAGGCCGCCCGCGTCCCCACCGAGGAGCGGGCCTGGCAACTCCTCGTCGCCGAACCCGGCGAGCCGTCCGCCACCCTCGTCGCCGTCGGGGAGCTGCTCCTCGGCGGCTCGGTCGAGACCGCCACCGGCGCCCCCGCCCCGGCCGAGCCCGCCCCGCCCGAGCCCGGCCCGCCCGCCGCCGACC
>NZ_JAAVJD010000103.1 GCF_012033735.1 Streptomyces lonarensis
GCGGCGGTGGCCCGCGCGGGTGCCCGACCCGCGCGGACCTGCGGTCAGTTGTGGCCGAAGCGCCGCTGCCGCTTCCGGGACGACGCGTGCTCGCCCATCGACCCGCCCTCCGGCGCGGTCGCGGCCTGCTTCTCGGTGGTGGCCGCCGCGGCGCGGTCGGCGGCGGGGTGTCTGCGGTCCTTGCTCTTGCTCTTGGCCATCGGGTTCGCCTCCTGTGAGGTCCCATGCACCCCCGGTACGACTCCGGGAGGCTCAGCCTCGCACGTCGTCCGCAACCTCGCATTTCGGGCAGGACGCCCATTCGCCACGCCGAAGATCGAGTTGGGACCGATAAGCGGCGCACCGTCGGGCAGACTCAGGGAAACACCCGATGAAGACCGTGGAAGGGGTGCGCCATGGACCGTTGTGTCGTTCTGGTCGACGCCGGTTACCTGCTGGGCGCAGCCGCCAGCCTCCTGGCCGGCGACCCCGCCCGGGCCCGCATCTCCGTCGACCACGCCACGCTGATCTCGGCGCTGCGCGAGCGTGCCCGCGAGGAGACCGGCTGCGAACTCCTGCGCATCTACTGGTTCGACGGCGCGCCCGACCGCGTACCGCAGCCCGAGCACCGCCGGTTGCGCGTCATGCCGCGCGTCACCGTGCGACTCGGAGCGCTCACCAGGAGCGACGGGCGGTGGGCGCAGAAGGGTGTCGACGCCGCGATGCACGCCGAACTCACCGAGCTCGCCCGCAACCGCGCCTGCGCCGACATCGTGCTGGTCACCGGCGACGGCGACCTGCTGCCCGGCCTGGTCTCCGCCAAGGAGCACGGGGTCGCGGTCCACCTCTGGGCCGTCCAGGCCGCCGACGGCGACTACAACCAGTCCGAGGACCTCGTCGCCGAGGCCGACGAGCGCCGCGTCCTGGACCGCGCCTGGATCACCCGGGCGGTGCGCCTGCGCGACGCCCCCGGGCTCGCCCCCACCACTCCCCGCCCCGAGATCGCGGCCATCCTCTCCGCCCCGCTGCCCGAACCGGACGGGGAGCAGGCCGCCCCGGAGAACGGCACCGCCCCCGCCCCCGCGCCGAAGGAGCCGGAGAAGGCGGCGGCCTGCGACGAGGAGCAGCACCGCAGCGGCGTCCCCACCCCCAAGGACCTCGCCTCGCTGGGCCGTCCGGCCCCCGCGCAGCCGGCCTCCGCGGTGGTGCGGTGGTCCTCCGACCGGGGCTGGGTCGAGCGGGGGAGCGGTGAGGGCCCCGAGGTCTCCGGGCTGCCGATGCTCTCCCAGCTGACCTCCGCCGAGCAGCGCTGGGCCGACCGGGAGGAGGACATCACCGCCGTCAGCGGCGACCCGACCGAGGTCGGGCAGGTCTTCGCCCGGCGGTGGGCCGACCGGCTCGGCGCGACCGCTCCGCTGCGCACGATCGCCGCGGTCTACCCGCGCATCCCGCACCGCATCGACGGCGAGCTGCTGCGCTACGCCGCCCGGTTCGGCCTGCTCACCCACAAGGACGACCAGATCGACGAGAAGGACCGCTACGACATCCGCGGCGGCTTCTGGCGCGAGATCGACGCGCGCACCAAGACGGGCTCCGACTCCGCCTGACGCGGTGGTGCCGCAGGTCGGGCCGGTCGCCGACGAGGCCGGGGAGGCCCCGTGGCCCGGGGCGGGGAGGGCGCCGCGTACCCTGGGCGGGTGTCCCCCTTTCCTGCACAGACCGGTGTGAACATGGTCGAGGCCGGGTGCCCGCCCGACGACGGAGCGGCCGGATCGGTCACCGCACTGGCGGTGCGCGGCCTGACGAAGACCTATCCCGGCCGCCGCGCACGGGGACGCTCCCGGGACCAGCCCGCCGTCCGGGCCAGCGACGGCATCGCGCTCGACGTCCACCGGGGCGAGATCTTCGGGCTGCTCGGCCCCAACGGGGCGGGCAAGACGACCCTGGTCCGCCAACTCACCGGACTGCTCCGGCCCGACGAGGGCTCGGTCTCCCTCCTCGGCCACGACCTCGTCCGGTACCCGCGCCGCGCGCCGCGGCTGCTGGCGTACCTCGGGCAGGACGCCACCGCCATCGACGAACTCACCGTCTCCCTCGCCGCGGAGACCGCGGGGCGGCTGCGCGGGCTGGAGGCCGCCGACGCCCGCCGCGCGGCCCACGAGACCCTGGACGAGCTGGGGCTCGGCGAGCTCGCCGCCCGTCCGCTGAAGCGGCTCTCCGGCGGCGAGCGCCGTCTCGCCGCGGTCGGCGCCACCCTCACCGGTGAACGCCCGGTGCTCGTCCTCGACGAGCCCACCAGCGGCATGGACCCGGTCGCCCGCCGCGCCGTCTGGTCCGCCATCGACCGGCGGCGCGCCGAACGCGGCGCCACCGTCGTGCTGGTCACCCACAACGTGATCGAGGCGGAGACCGTCCTGGACCGCGTCGCCGTCCTCGACGGCGGCCGCGTCATCGCCTGCGACACCCCGGGCGGGCTGAAGTCCCTCGTCGGCGACGAGGTCCGGCTGGACCTGGTGTGGCGCGAGCAGCCGCCCGCCGCCGACCCGGCTCTGGCCCGGCTGCGCGAGGACGCCCGGATCTCCGGCCGGCGCTGGACGCTGCGGCTGACCCCCGAGCGCGCCCGCGCGGTGGTCACCACCGTCACGGCGGGGCCCGCCTTCGGCGCGCTCGACGACTTCACCCTGGCCACCCCGAGTCTGGAGGACGTCTACCTCGCGCTCGGCGGCCGGGGCGAGGGGCTGGTCAAGGCATGACCGCCACCCTCCCCGCCCCCGACCGTCCGGGGGCGGACGCCCCCGCCCCGCTCGCCCCGCAGGCCCGCCTGTGGCCCTCGCTCGCCGCGGTCTACCGCTCGCAGCTCTCGCGGGCGCGGGTCGCCCGCATCCCGCTGCTGTTCGTCGCCACCTTCCAGTCCATCGGCATCATGATCCTGATGCGGGGCGTGGTGGACTCCGGCCCCGGTGACGAGGCACGCGCCGTCGTTGCCGGGTCCAGCGTGCTGGTGGTCGCGTTCGTCGCGCTCAACCTGCTGGCGCAGTACTTCGGGCGGCTGCGCGCCGAGGGCGGGCTGGACTTCTACGCCACGCTGCCGGTGCCGGGCGCCGCCGTGGCCCTGGGGACCGCCGCCGCCTACGCCTCGTTCACCGTGCCGGGCGTCGTCGTCACCGCCGTGACCGGCTGCCTGATGTACGGCCTGCCGCTGAGCGGGCTGTGGCTGCTGGTGGCCGTCGTCCCGCTCGCGGGGGCCGCGCTGGCCGGGCTGGGCGCCGCCGTCGGCCTGCTGGCGCCCCGCGCGGAGCTGGCGACCCTCTGCGGGCAGCTCGGCATGTCCGCCGCCCTGCTGCTGGGGGTGCTGCCCGCCTCCCGGATGCCGGAGCCGATCACCTGGCTGCGGGACCTGCTGCCCTCGACCTACGGGGTCGAGGCCCTGGCGCAGGTGCTCGGCCCCGGCGCCGACTGGGGGTCGGTCACCGCCAACCTCGCCGTCTGCGCGGCCGCCGGGGCGCTCGCCCTGGCGCTGGCCACCTGGGCCTACCGGCGGGCCGCCGGCCGCTGACCGGACGAGTCTCCGGGGCCCGTCGGCCGGCCCCGTTGCCCCGAACAGACGTACCAGGCTCCGAACTGGTGGACCCGGCTGGCAGGATGGCCGGGTGAACCAACCGCAGCCCGCGCCGGGCGACCCGGGTCCTCACCCGGGCCGACCCGCCCACGACCCCTGGACCGCCCACCTGCCGGAGACCGGCCCGCCGAAGTCCGGTCCCGGGTTCGGCGCCGACCTGCGGGACGCGCTGCTGGCCCTCGTCGGCAGCGCCCTGATCGGCGGGGCCGCGGTCGGGCTGCTCTGGTACTGGCTGGCCCCCGGGGTCGCCCTCGTCTCCAACGGCGAGGCGCTCTTCCCGCGCAACAGCGAGGGGGAGGGGGCGGTCGCCGCGGACGGCACCTTCCTGCTGGCCGGCATCGGCGTCGGCGTGGTGCTCGGCGTCCTCACCCACCTGCTGCGCCGGCGGGGCGGGGTACCCCTCGTCCTCGGGCTGGCCCTGGGCTCCGCGATCGGTGCCGTCCTCGCCTGGCGGCTCGGCATCCTCCTGGAGCCGCCCCGCTCGGAGATCATCGAACGCGGCCGGGAGCTGGAACCCGGCGGCGTGATCGACGCACCCCGGGAGCTGACCGCCAGGACGGCGCTGCTGGGGCTGCCCTTCGGCGCGCTGGCCGGCCACGCGGCCTGCTACGCCGCCTGGGGTCCGCGGGACCAGGCGCCCCGGCTCGGCGCCCACGCCCGCCCCTGACCTCCGCGCCGCGCGCAGCGGCTCCGTCCGCCCGGTCGCCCCAGCCGCGCTCACGGAGCCGGGCCGCCGGTTCACCCGCGAGGGCGACGCCGGAGGCGGCCACCGCCACCCCCGCGGGGCAGCCGTTCACCCGAACGGGGGCGGTGGCGGATCAGGCGGCCGCGATCGGCGCCAGCACCGCCCCGGTCAGCCGCACCAGCTCCGCCGGCGCCAGTTCGATCTCCAGCCCCCGACGGCCGGCCGAGACGAAGACCGTCGGCAGCCGGGCGGCGGAGGCGTCCACCACCGTCGGCAGCGGGCGGCGCTGCCCCAGCGGCGAGATGCCGCCGCGGACGTAGCCGCTGGACCGCTCGGCGGCCGCCGGGTCCGCCATCACCGCGCGCTTCCCGCCCACCGCCGCGGCCAGCGCCTTCAGCCCCAGCGAACCGGCGACGGGCACCACGCCCACCGTCAGCCGGCCGTCCACCTCCGCCACCAGGGTCTTGAAGACCCGGTCCGGCGAGGTTCCCAGCGCCCGTGCGGCCTCCTCGCCGTAGGACGGCGCCGCCGGGTCGTGCTCGTAGGAGTGCAGCGTGTACGCCACCCCCGCCGCGGTCGCGGCCACCGTCGCCGGGGTGCCGCCCCCGGCCGCCTTCTTCCCGCGCCCCATGCGCCCGCTCCTCCTGCTCGTGCCGGCCCGCCCGCGGCCGGCCCACCCGCGGACGGGCCGGCCGGGCGCGGGGCGCGCCTCAGTTCAGATAGGTCGGCCGCTGCGTGAAGTCCGCGCCGGGCACCGACGGCAGCTTGCCGATCAGAGTCGTCTCCCGCCGCAGCAGCTTCAGCTCCCGGGCCAGCCGCTCCGCGGTGTCCGGCGCCTGCAGCAGCTCCTGCTTCTCCGCGGTGGACAGCAGCGTCGCCGCCGCCACCAGGTACGAGACCACCGACGGCTCCTCGGGCAGCTCCTGCTCCCCGGCCAGCGTCCGCTCCATCGCGGTGGCCAGCTCCCGCTGGTAGGCGCGGAAGGCCCGGAGCACGCCCTGCGCCAGCGGCGCGGCGCCCTCGCCCTCCTCCTCCTCCAGCAGTTCGACCTCGCCGGTGAGGTACTGCTCGCCCGCGGTCACCGACCGCAGCCGGAACCGCGTGGTCCCGGTCGCCACCACCTCGTACCCCGAGCCGTCGGGGCGCTCGCGGATGGTCGAGGCGTCCGCGACACACCCGACCTCGTGGAACGAGGCCATCGGGTCCTCCGCGAACCCCGCCCCGGGCCCGGCCGGCAGCGGCTCGCCGTCCGGCAGCCCCAGCGCCGTCGGCGCCACCTCGTGGCCCTCCCGGATCGCGATCACGCCGAACGCCCGGTCGTCCTCGTCGGGAACGGCCGAGAGGTCCGCCATGAGCGCCCGGTAGCGGTCCTCGAAGACGTTGAGCGGCAGCACCAGGCCCGGGTACAGCACGGTGTTGAGTGGGAAGAGCGGTAGCTGCGTGGTGGTCACAGCGGGCCACCCTATCCCCGCACACCCCGCCGCCGGGCGCACACCGCACGTATCACACAGTGGGATGAGCGGCCGGGGCGCGGAACGGGTCTGAGAGACTGGAGGGGTGCTGAACCTCCTCGATCTGCGCGGTTCCGTCGCCTCCGGCGGCGGGATCGACCGCACGCTGCTGCCCCGCGCCGAACTCGACGTCGCCGCCGCCCTGGACCAGGTGCGGCCGGTCTGCGAGGACGTGCGCCATAGGGGGGACGCCGCGCTGATCGACTACGCCCGCCGGTTCGACGGCGTGGAGATCGACCGCGTCCGGGTCCCCGAGGGGGCGGCCGAGCAGGCGCTCCGCGAGCTGGACCCGGCGGTGCGCGCCGCCCTGGAGGAGTCCATCCGCCGCGCGCGCATCGTGCACCGCGCCCAGCGGCGCACCGACGTCACCACCCAGGTCGTCCCCGGCGGCACCGTCACCGAGCGGTGGGTCCCGGTGGACCGGGTCGGGCTGTACGTCCCCGGCGGGAACGCGGTCTACCCCTCCTCGGTCGTGATGAACGTGGTCCCCGCGCAGGAGGCGGGTGTCCCGTCGCTGGCCGTCGCCTCCCCGCCGCAGGCCGCCTTCGGCGGACTGCCGCACCCCACCGTCCTCGCCGCGTGCGCGCTGCTCGGGGTGGAGGAGATCCACGCGGCCGGCGGCGCCCAGGCGATCGCGATGTTCGCCTACGGCGCCGACGAGTGCGAGCCCGTCTCGCTGGTGACCGGCCCCGGCAACATCTGGGTCGCGGCGGCCAAGCGCCTCCTCAAGGGCCGCATCGGCATCGACGCCGAGGCCGGGCCCACCGAGATCGCGATCCTCGCCGACGCCACCGCCGACCCCGCCCACGTCGCCGCCGACCTCATCAGCCAGGCGGAGCACGACGTGCTGGCCGCCGCCGTGCTGGTCACCGACTCCGAGGCGCTGGCCGCCGCCGTGGCCACCGAGGTCACCGAGCAGGTGGCGCGCACCCGCCACCGCGAGCGGATCACCGAGGCGCTGAGCGGCCGCCAGTCCGGCATCGTGCTGGTGGACTCCGTCGACGACGGCCTCGCCGTGGTCGACGCCTACGCCGCCGAGCACCTGGAGATCCTCACCGCCGACGCGCCCGCGGTCGCCGCCCGGGTCCGCAACGCCGGTGCCGTCTTCGTCGGCGCGCACTCCCCGGTCTCGCTGGGCGACTACTGCGCCGGCTCCAACCACGTGCTGCCCACCGGTGGCTGCGCCTGCCACTCCTCCGGCCTGTCGGTGCAGTCGTTCCTGCGCGGCATCCACGTGGTGGACTACAGCCGCGACGCCCTCGCCGAGGTCACCGGCCACGTCGTGGCGCTGGCCGAGGCCGAGGACCTCCCCGCCCACGGCGCCGCCCTCAAGGCGCGGTTCGGCTGGACCGTCCCCGAGAGCGCCCCCACCGGGCCGACGGGGGTGGGCGACCGATGACCGCCCCCGGCGCCCCGCCGACCGTCGACGACCTCCCGGTCCGCCCCGAGCTGCGCGGGAAGTCGCCCTACGGCGCCCCGCAGCTGGAGGTGCCCGTTCGCCTCAACACCAACGAGAACCCGTACCCGCTGCCCGAGGCCCTGGTCGCCCGGATCGCGGAGCGGGTCACCGAGGCCGCACGCGGCCTCAACCGCTACCCCGACCGCGACGCCCTGGAGCTGCGCGGCGCGCTGGCCCGGTACCTCACCGACACCACCGGCCACCCGATCGCCGCCGAGGGCGTCTGGGCCGCCAACGGCTCCAACGAGGTGCTGCAGCAGCTCCTCCAGGCGTTCGGCGGGCCGGGCCGCACCGCGCTCGGGTTCGAGCCGTCCTACTCGATGCACGGGCTGATCGCCCGCTCCACCGGCACCGACTGGGTCGCCGCCGGCCGCGGCGCCGACTTCGCGCTCGACGCCGACACCGCGCGGCGCGCCGTCGAGGAGCACCGCCCCGACGTGGTGTTCGTCTGCACCCCGAACAACCCCACCGGGACGGCCGTCCCCGCCGAGACGGTGCTCGCGGTCCACGACGCTGCGCAGGCGGTCCGGCCGACGCTGGTCGTGGTGGACGAGGCGTACGTCGAGTTCTCGCACGGCGCCTCCCTGCTGCCGCTGATCGAGGGCCGCCCGCACCTGGTGGTCTCCCGCACCATGTCCAAGGCGTTCGGCGCCGCCGGGCTGCGGCTCGGCTACCTCGCCGCCCACCCGGCGGTGGTGGACGCGGTGCAGCTCGTGCGCCTGCCCTACCACCTCTCCGCCGTCACCCAGGCCACCGCACTGGCGGCGCTGGAGCACACCGATACGCTGCTGCGGTACGTCGAGCGGCTGCGCGCGGAACGCGACCGCCTGGTCGTCGAGTTGCGGGCGGCCGGCTGCGAGGTGACCGACTCCGACGCCAACTTCGTGCAGTTCGGGACCTTCGACGGCCCCGGCGGGGCGGCCGAGGTGTGGCGGCGGCTGCTGGAGCACGGGGTGCTGGTCCGGGACAACGGCGTACCGGGCCGCCTGCGGGTGACCGCGGGCACTCCCGAGGAGAACGACGCGTTCCTGGACGCGGTACGCGCAGTGATGAAGGAGTACGACCGATGAGCCGCACCGGCCGGGTGGAGCGCACCACCAAGGAGACATCCGTCGCCGTCGAGATCGACCTCGACGGCACCGGCAGGACCGACGTCTCCACCGGCGTCGGGTTCTACGACCACATGCTCGACCAGCTCGGCCGCCACGGGCTGTTCGACCTCACGGTGAAGACCGACGGCGACCTCCACATCGACAGCCACCACACCATCGAGGACACCGCGCTCGCGCTCGGCGCCGCCTTCCGGCAGGCGCTCGGCGACAAGCGCGGCATCGTGCGGTTCGCCGCCGCCTCGGTGCCGCTGGACGAGTCGCTGGCCAACGTCACCGTCGACCTCTCCGGGCGCCCCTACCTGGTGCACACCGAGCCCGAGAACATGGCGCAAATGATTGGCCCCGACTACGACACCACGATGACGCGCCACATCCTGGAGTCGTTCGTCGCGCAGGCCCAGGTCGCGCTGCACGTCCACGTCCCGTACGGCCGCAACGCCCACCACATCGTGGAGTGCCAGTTCAAGGCCCTGGCGCGGGCACTGCGGTACGCCAGCGAGATCGACCCCCGCCAGACCGGCATCCCCTCGACGAAGGGCGCCCTGTGACGACGGCCTCCACGCTGCTCATCGCCGCGGGGCTCTTCCTCGGGGGCGGCGCGTACTCGTTCCGCAAGCAGGGGCTGCCGACGGGTGTGGTGGTCCTGCTGGCGGGCGCCGCCGCGCTCTGCCTGGTCGCCGGCGTGCTCCGACTGGAGGTGTGGCAGTGACGGCCGCCCGAACCCCCGACGTCGTCGTCTTCGACTACGGCTTCGGCAACGTCCGCTCCGCCCAGCGCGCCCTGGAACGCGCGGGCGCCCGGGTGGAGATCACCGGGGACTACGACGCCGCGATGAAGGCCGACGGCCTGCTGGTCCCGGGCGTCGGCGCCTTCGCCGCCTGCATGCGGGGGCTGCGCGCCGCCCGCGGCGACTGGGTCGTGGAACGGCGGCTCTCCGGCGGCCGCCCGGTGCTGGGGATCTGCGTCGGCATGCAGGTCCTCTTCGACGAGGGCATCGAGCAGGGCGAACGCGCCGAGGGGCTCGCGGAGTGGCCGGGCGCGGTGGACCGCCTCCGGGCCGAGACCGTCCCGCACATGGGGTGGAACACCGTGGAACGGCCCGAGGGCTCGCGGCTGTTCGCCGGCGTCCCCGAGGACGAGCGGTTCTACTTCGTCCACTCCTACGCCGCGCACAGCTGGCAGCTGGAGGTCACCAACCCGCGGATAGCCGCCCCCCTGGTGAGTTGGACCACCCACGGCGAGCCGTTCGTCGCCGCCGTGGAGAACGGCCCGCTGTGGGCCACCCAGTTCCACCCCGAGAAGTCCGGCGACGCCGGAGCCCGGCTGCTGACCAACTGGATCGAGACGCTCTGAGATGTCCCACGTGACGCCCGACGTGCTGAGCCACGTCACCGCTGACCTCCCCAAGCTCGAACTCCTCCCCGCCGTGGACGTCCGCGACGGGCAGGCGGTCCGGCTGGTGCACGGCGAGTCCGGCACCGAGACCTCCTACGGTTCCCCGCTGGAAGCCGCCCTGACCTGGCAGTCCGCCGGGGCGGAATGGCTCCACCTGGTCGACCTCGACGCCGCGTTCGGCACCGGCGACAACCGGGACCGCATCCGGGAGGTCGTCGCCGCCATGGACATCCGCGTCGAGCTCTCCGGCGGCATCCGCGACGATGACACCCTCGCCGCCGCGCTGGCCACCGGCTGCACCCGCGTCAACCTCGGCACCGCCGCCCTGGAGTCCCCCGAGTGGGTCGCCGAGGTCATCGCGACGTACGGCGACCGCATCGCCGTCGGACTCGACGTGCGCGGCACCACGCTGCGCGGCCGTGGCTGGACCCGCGACGGCGGCGACCTGTACGAGACGCTCGCCCGGCTCGACGCCGAGGGCTGCGCCCGGTACGTCGTCACCGACATCAACAAGGACGGCACCCTCCAGGGCCCCAATCTGGAGCTGCTGCGCACCGTCTGCGCGGCGACCGAGCGTCCGGTGGTGGCCTCGGGCGGCGTCTCCTCGCTGGACGACCTGCGCGCCCTGTCGGGCCTGGTCGGCGAGGGCGTCGAGGGCGCCATCGTCGGCAAGGCGCTGTACGCCGAGGCGTTCACCCTGCAGGAGGCCCTGGCGGCGGTGGCCGAGTGAGCGAGGCCGCCACCCGCCGCGTCTTCTCGGGGTCGCCCTGGGAGGACGAGTTCGGCTACTGCCGGGCCGTGGAACTCCCCGACGGACGCGTACTGGTCTCCGGCTGCACCTCGGTCGTGGACGGCGAGGTCACCGACGGCAGCCCGTACGACCAGGCGGTCAACGCCTTCGGTGTGGCGCTCGCCGCGCTCGCCGAACTGGGCCTGGACTCCGGGCACGTGGTCCGCACCCGGATGTACCTCACCCACGTCCGCGACGTCGACGACGTCGGGCGCGCCCACCGGGAGACCTTCGGCCACGCGCGGCCCGCCGCCAGCCTGGTCGTGGTCTCCGCGTTCGTCGACCCGCGCATGGTGGTGGAGGTGGAGGTCGAGGCGCACCGCGACGCCGCCCCGCACTCGCCCCGCGCCGACGAGACCGCCGCCGACGCCGCCGACGCGCTCCCGACCCCGGGGGAGGGCCGATGAGCCTGGCCGTGCGGGTGATCCCCTGCCTGGACGTGGACGCCGGACGTGTCGTCAAGGGGGTCCGCTTCCAGTCGCTCCGCGACGCCGGGGACCCGGTGGAGCTGGCCAAGGCGTACGACGCCGAGGGCGCCGACGAGCTGACCTTCCTCGACATCACCGCCTCCTCGGGGGACCGGGAGACCACCTACGACGTGGTGCGGCGCACCGCCGAGCAGGTCTTCATCCCGCTGACGGTCGGCGGCGGGGTCCGCACCGCCGAGGACGTCGACCGGCTGCTGCGCGCCGGCGCCGACAAGGTCGGCGTCAACACCGCGGCGATCGCCCGGCCCGAGCTGATCGCCGAGATCGCCGACCGGTTCGGCCGGCAGGTGCTGGTGCTGTCGGTCGACGCCCGCCGCACCCCGGAGGGCCGGTTCGAGGTGACGACCCACGGTGGGCGCCGCTCCGCCGGCATCGACGCCGTGGAGTGGGCGGCCCGCGCCGCCGAGCTGGGCGCGGGGGAGATCCTGCTGAACTCGATGGACGCCGACGGCACCAAGGACGGCTACGACCTGGAGATGATCCGGGCGGTCCGCGCCGAGGTGACGATCCCCGTCATCGCCTCCGGCGGCGCCGGGCGGCTCGCCGACTTCGCCCCGGCGGTCGGCGCCGGTGCGGACGCGGTGCTCGCCGCCTCCGTCTTCCACTTCGGCGAGCTGCGCATCGGTGAGGTCAAGGGCGCGCTGCACGAGGCGGGCCACCCCGTCCGCGGCGGCCGGTAGCGGAGCCGGGGCGGGGCCGGGGCGTGACCCGGCCCCGCCGGGCGCGGGCTCTTCGCGCGCCGCGCCGCACCGCGTTCTGCCGTCGGCGCGCGTCACGGCCGGTCGCAGCCGGTGCGTCCTTGCCGGGTCAGGGCCGGCTGCCCTCCGGCCCGGTGCGGTCCGCCGGACGGTGTCGTCCGGCTCGCTGCCCGCCACGGGCAGCATAGGCCCGGCCCCGGTGCTCCGGCGGCGTGCTCGGGCGCGCAGCTGCACGCCCGGGCCCGGGCCGCGGGGCTCGGGCGTGCAGGGGGCAGAGCGCGGGGCCGGGGCGTGTGCCGGGTCGAGTACCCCCGGGAGCACGCGTACTCATCCGCACGCCGCCGCGGCGGGGTCGACCCCGGGCATGAACGAGAGAACCGAGTCGCGGCCCGGGGCGCCCGACCTGCCCGCCGTGCACCGCTGGGCGAGGGCCGCGGCCCTGGTCGGGCTGCTCCTGGTGCCGGTCGTGCGCCTGCAGGCGCTCGCGGTCAGCCTGGACACGTACACGTCCGTCCCGGCGCCCGGGCCGGACGTGTACGGGGCGGCGCTGCTGTCCGCCGCCCTGGGGATGTGCGCCCTCGTGATGCGCTCCCGCACCACGGAGCCGTTGTTCCGGGCGTTCCTGGTGGGGTGCCAGCTGTTCGTGCTGCTCCACGCGTTCACGGGAGCGGCCGGGTGACGCGGGCCGCTCCCCGGGGACCGGACCCGCGGACGACGCCGCGCCGCCCCCGCCGGGAGCGGCGCGGCCGAATCGTCAGCCCAGGCCCAGCGGTGCCGAGGAGACGGCGGTCACCGCGCTCTCCTCGCCCTCGGCCGTCACCCGCGCCACCCGCTGCCGGCCCCAGGCGAACAGCACCAGCTCGGAGGGCTCACCGGTGACCGTCACCACCGGAACGCCCTTGCGGGCCACGACCGTCTGGCCGTTGGTCCGCCGCAGCACCAGGCCGACCGGGCAGCGCCGGGCCACCAGCTTGGCGGCGGACTCCAGCCGCCGCCACAGCGCGTCCTGGAACCGGGCGTCCAGCTCGCGGGGCTCCCAGTCGGAGCCGGCGCGGCGGACGTCCTCGCCGTGGACGAAGAACTCGACGGTGTTGGCGCCCTCGTCGACCTGCTTCAGCCGGAACGGCGACCACTTGCCGGGGCCGGTGCGCACCGCCTGCACCAGCTCCTCGTAGGGCTTCGCGGCGAACTCGGCCTGGACGCGGTCCAGCCGCTGGGCCAGCGGCTTGATCACCGTGCCGCCGGCCGCGTCCAGCCGGTTCTCCCGCACCACCAGGTGGGCGGCGAGGTCACGCGTCCGCCACCCCTCGCAGAGCGTCGGGGCCTCCGGCCCGGCGGACTCCAACAGATCGGCCAGCAGCAGACGTTCACGATGGGCATGCGTAGACATGCGGCCAGCGTAGGCGCCGCACGCCCGGTACCGGTGGACGCCGGGCCGCCGGAGCGCGGCGATTCGGCCGCCGCGCCCCGCCTTCCCGCCGCCCCGGACCGCCGAGGCCGCCTGCCGCGGCCGAGGCCGCGCCCCCGGGCCCGGCGCCCGGCGCCCGGTACCAGCCGACGGACACCGCCGCACGACCGCCGCCGACGGGGGACAATGGCGCCATGCCAGATGAGCAGCCCGGAGCCCCCCGGCTCGACCCCGCCGTCGCCGCCCGCCTGCGCCGCAACGCCGACGGCCTCGTCCCCGCCATCGCCCAGCAGTACGACACCGGTGAGGTGCTGATGCTGGCCTGGATGGACGACGAGGCCCTGCGCCGCACCCTGGCCACCGGCCGCGGCACCTACTGGAGCCGCAGCCGGCAGTCCTACTGGGTGAAGGGCGAGACGTCCGGGCACACCCAGCGGGTCCACTCCGTCGCCCTCGACTGCGACGGCGACACCCTGCTGCTCCGCGTGGACCAGCAGGGCCCGGCCTGCCACACCGGCGACCGCACCTGCTTCGACGCGGGCGACCTCCCGCTCGCGGCGCAGTAGGGTCGGGCGCCATGACGACCACCGTGGACCTGGACCTCGACACCTTCCGCATCCGGGCCAAGGACCGCCGGGTCATCCCGGTCACCCGCCGCCTGCTCGCCGACGGCGACACCCCCGTCGGCCTGTACCGCAAGCTCGCCGGCGGCCGTCCCGGCACCTTCCTGCTGGAGTCCGCCGAGAACGGCCGGACCTGGTCCCGGTACTCCTTCGTCGGGGTCCGCAGCGCCGCCGCCCTGACCGTGCGCGACGGGCGGGCCCACTGGCTCGGCACCCCGCCGGTCGGCGTCCCCACCACCGGGGACCCGCTCGCCGCGCTCCGCGGCACCGTCGAGGCGCTCCACACCCCCCACGACCCGGCGCTGCCGCCGTTCACCGGGGGCATGGTCGGCCACATCGGGTACGACGCCGTCCGCCGGCTGGAGGAGATCGGCGACGACACCGCCGACACCCTGGGCGTCCCGGAACTCACCATGCTGCTCGCGACCGACCTCGCGGTGCTCGACCACCGCGACGGCACGGTCCTGCTGATCGCCAACGCCGTCAACCACAACGGCCTCGACACCGGGGTGGACGACGCCTACACCGACGCCGTCGCCCGCCTCGACGCGATGACCGCCGACCTCGCCCAGCCCACCCCGGGCGACGCCGTCGCGCTGCCGCCCTCCGAACTCCCCGAGTACACCGAGGACTGGGGCGGGGAGGCGTTCCGCGAGGCGGTCGAGACCGTCAAGGAGCACATCCGCGCCGGCGACGCCTTCCAGGTGGTGCCGTCCCAGCGGTTCAGCACCCCCTGCCCCGCGGACGCCCTCGACGTCTACCGCGTGCTGCGGACCACCAACCCGAGCCCGTACATGTACCTGCTGCGGCTGCCGGCCGCCGACGCGGCGGACGACGGGCCGTGGGACGCCCCCGGCCGCGGCTACGACATCGTCGGCTCCAGCCCCGAGGCGCTGGTCAAGGTCGAGGACGGCCGCGCCGAGCTGCACCCCATCGCCGGGACCCGCCCCCGCGGCGCCACCGCCGCCGAGGACGCCGCCCTCGGCGAGGAGCTGCTCGGCGACGCCAAGGAGCGCGCCGAGCACCTCATGCTGGTCGACCTCGGCCGCAACGACCTCGGGCGGGTCTGCGCCCCCGGCAGCGTCGAGGTGGTCGACTTCATGACCATCGAGCGCTACAGCCACGTCATGCACATCGTCTCCACCGTCACCGGCCGACTCGCCCCCGGCAGCACCGCGTTCGACGCCCTCACCGCCTGCTTCCCCGCGGGCACCCTCTCCGGTGCGCCGAAGCCCAGCGCGCTGCGCATCATCGAACGGCTCGAACCCACCCGCCGCGGCGTCTACGGCGGCTGCGTCGGCTACCTCGACTTCGCCGGCAACGCCGACACCGCCATCGCCATCCGCACGGCCCTGCTGCGCGACGGCGTCGCGCACGTCCAGGCCGGGGCCGGGGTCGTCGCCGACTCCGACCCCGCCGCGGAGGACGCCGAGTGCCGGAACAAGGCCGCGGCCGTCCTGCGGGCCGTGGGTACCGCCCGGCGGCTGCGCGGTAGCGTGGACGGGTGAACTCCGAGCCCGGTACCCGTGACACCCGCGCCCCCCGGCGCGCCCTGGCCCTGACCCTGGCCTCGGGAGCCGCCGGCGCCGCCGTGGTGCTCGTCTCCTCCGGCCAGACCTGGGCGGAGGGGAGCGCCGCGGCCGCCGGCGGCACCCTCGCCGTCGACGCCTCCGGCAACGCCGTCTCGGGGCTGCCCAGCGCACTCGCGTTGGTCGGCCTGGCCGCGCTGGTCGCCGTGTTCGCGGTGCGCCGCACCGGCCGCCGCGTGGTCTCGGCCGTCCTCGCCCTCAGCGGCGCGGGCGCCACGGCGACCGCGCTGGTCGGTGCGGCCGACACCGCCGCGCTGGAGAGCGCCGCCGCCGAGGCCACCGGGCTGACGCAGGTCGCGGTGACCGGGGTGTCGCACACCGCCTGGCCGTGGGTCTGCGCCGTCGGCGGCCTGCTGCTCCTCACCGCCGGGGTCGTCGCCCTCGCGTACGGCGGCCGCTGGCCCGCCATGTCCGGCCGCTACGAGCGCTCCGGCCCCCGCCGGGAGCGTCGCGGCCGCGAGGGCGAGAGCGGTACCGGCGGCGGAGCGGCCGGCCGCGAGGAGCGGCCCGAGGAGATGTGGAAGGCGCTCGACCGCGGCGAGGACCCCACCTGACCCCTGCGCAGCCCCGGTCGCCAACGCGGCGACCGGCGTCCGGAGCGGTGCCCGCCACGCGCCGCGACCGCCGGCCGGACCGGTCCGGTGACCGGCGTCACCCCGGCGTCCGGTGACTCACCCTGCCGGGTGGTGACCCGCGCCACAGGCCCGCGCCCCGTCGCCTCCGCGCCCTGGCCGGGCCGCCGTTGACGGACTTTCGACCCCGTGCCGAGCGGGACCAGAGCCCCTGCCGGAGTGGGTGGGGCCACCTGCCACAATGGTCCGCGGGACGGGCAGGGGCGTGGAGCACCCTGCGCAGCCGCCGCCCCAGCCTTCGGATCGACAAGGAGCTGTCATGGCGAACGGCCACGACCACGGAAACACCCCGGCCGCCTGGGCCGGCGTCACCATCGCCCTGCTCGGCTTCACCGTCAGCGGCGTCTTCCTGACGATGGCCCAGCCCCTCGGAGTGATCGCGGGTCTGGTCGTCGTCGCACTCGGCGGTGTCGTCGGAGCGGTCATGCGGTCGATGGGCATGGGCAAGCAGGAGGAGGAGGTCACCGAGGTGACGCTCCCCACGCAGCAGAGCGGCGACGAGTCCGCCGCCGACACCGCCGCGGCCAAGGCCGACAAGGGCGAGAAGGCCGCCGCCGGCTGACGCGAGCCGCCCCGGCACCCGGGGCCGCCGCCCGGGCGGCCGTCCCCCGGACGGCCGCGCCCCGGTTGCCCCGGGCGCGACGCCCTCCCACAGTGAGGGCGTGCCCCTCGCCGTACTGCGCCGTACCGCCGCCCCGCTGGGTGCCCTCGCCCTGGCGGTGGCGGCGTTCGCGTACGTCGGGCGGGTCGACCCCAACGAGCCGGGCCACTACCCGGCCTGCCCCGTTCTCGCCCTGACCGGGCTGCACTGCCCCGGCTGCGGCGGGCTGCGCAGCGCCCACGCGGTCGCCCACGGCGACCTCGTGGCCGCCGCCGGGGCCAACGCCCTCGCCGTGGCGGCCTTCGCCGTCGCGCTGTGGTGGACCGCCCGGCTGCTGGTCGCCGCCGTGCGCGGCGCGCCGCCGCCCCTCCCGACGGTCCGATCCGGCCACCTCTGGACCGTCGCCGCGCTGACCGCCGCCTTCACCGTGGTCCGCAACACCCCCGCCGGCGCCGCGCTGCTGCCGTGACCCGGGCCGCACCGCCCGACCACGGCTCCCGGCCGGCCCGTCCGGGACGGAACTGTCCGTAATGTGGGATGCGTGCGAGGCGGATGGCACGACCACGCGGCGCGGCCTATACCATCGTCAGTGCCCGACCGAGCCGTCCACCGGCCGGAACCCGACCCCGACGACCGCGCCGCCCCACGGGCCGCGGGCCGGGGGTGACCGGAACCGACGCCCACCAGGAAGGGGCCGCGCGCGTGAGTGTGCTCGACGAGATCATCGAGGGCGTCCGGATCGACCTCGCAGCGCGTCAGGAGCGCACCGGCCTCGACGAGCTCAAGGCCGCCGCCGCCCGGGCGCCGGAAGCCCTCGACGGCGTCGCCGCGCTGCGCGGCGAGGGCGTCTCGGTGATCTGCGAGGTCAAGCGCTCCAGCCCCTCCAAGGGCGCGCTGTCCGCGATCGCCGACCCGGCGGCGCTCGCCGCCGACTACGAGGCCGGCGGCGCGGCCGTCATCTCCGTCCTCACCGAGCAGCGCCGCTTCGGCGGCTCCCTCGCCGACCTGGAGGCGGTGCGCGCCCGGGTCGACATCCCGGTGCTGCGCAAGGACTTCGTCGTCACCTCCTACCAGCTGTGGGAGGCCCGCGCCGCCGGCGCCGACCTCGTGCTCCTCATCGTCGCCGCGCTGGAGCAGTCCGCGCTGGTCTCGCTGGTGGAGCGCGCCGAGTCCATCGGCCTGACGCCGCTGGTCGAGGTGCACGACGAGGAGGAGGTGGCCCGGGCCCTGGACGCCGGCGCGCGGATCATCGGCGTCAACGCCCGCGACCTGCGGACGCTGGAGGTCGACCGCGACACCTTCGAGCGGGTCGCGCCCCTGATCCCCGCCCACGTGGTGAAGGTCGCCGAGTCCGGTGTCCGCGGGCCGCACGACCTCATCGCCTACGCCAACCAGGGCGCCGACGCCGTCCTCGTCGGCGAGTCGCTGGTCCGCCACAAGGACCCGCGCACCGCCGTCTCCGACCTGGTCGCGGCCGGCGCCCACCCCGCCCTGCGCCAGGGGAACTGACGCCCGTGCCCGCCCTGCCCGCTCCCCGTCGCCCCGCCGGTGCCGCGCACCGGCGGCTGGCGCGCGGCTGCCGTCCGCGCGGCTGCCGCGCCCCGGCACGGCGGGTGCTCGGCCGGCGGGTCCGCTACCACATCGGCTGCGAGCCCGGTCAGGTCCGCGGCGGGCGATGGCGGGCGCGCGCGCACGGGCGTCAGTTCCCGCGGCAGCCGCGCGGACGGCAGCCG
>NZ_JAAVJD010000104.1 GCF_012033735.1 Streptomyces lonarensis
CGGGCCGGGGAGCATGCCCCTGCCCGGGCGCCGCGCGCCGTCTCGCCGGTCAGGCCGCGACCTCGACCGGCCGGCGGCCCGGGGTGAGGGCGACCTCCAGGACGGTGCGCACGTCGGAGACCGGTCGGACGTCGAGCCGCGCCAGCACCTCGGCGGGCACGTCGTCCAGGTCCGGCTCGTTCCGGGCCGGGATGATCACCGTGGTGACCCCGGCGCGGTCGGCGGCGAGCAGCTTCTGCTTGACGCCGCCGATCGGCAGCACCCGCCCGGTGAGGGAGACCTCGCCGGTCATCGCCACGTCGGGCCGGACCTGGCGGCCGCTGAGCAGCGAGGCCAGTGCGGTGATCATCGTGACGCCCGCGCTGGGGCCGTCCTTCGGCACGGCCCCGGCAGGGACGTGCAGGTGGACGCCGCGCTCCTTGAGGTCGCCGACAGGAAGCTCCAGTTCGGCGCCGCGCGACCGCAGGTAGGAGAGGGCGATCTGCCCGGACTCCTTCATCACGTCGCCCAGCTGGCCGGTGAGGGTGAGTCCCGCGCCGCCCGTCTCGGGGTCGGCGAGCGACGCCTCGACGTAGAGCACGTCGCCACCGGCGCCGGTGACCGCGAGTCCGGTGGCCACGCCGGGCACCGCGGTGCGGCGCTCGGCGGGGTCGTGGGCGGCTTCCGGGGTGTGGCGCGGCCTGCCGATCAGCCCTCGCAGGTCGTCGGGGCCGATCGTCACCGGCAGGCTGCTCTCGCCCGACTCGCCGCTCGCGGCGATCTTCCGCAGGACCCGGGCGACGGCGCGTTCCAACCCGCGCACGCCCGCCTCGCGGGTGTACTCGCCGGCCAGGCGCCGCAGGGCGTCGTCGGTGACGGCCGCCTCGGCGGGGTCGAGACCGGCCCGTTCCAGCTGTCGCGGCAGCAGGTGGTCCCGGGCGATGGTGACCTTCTCGTCCTCGGTGTAGCCGTCGAGCTGCACCAGTTCCATCCGGTCCAGCAGCGGCTGCGGGATGGTCTCCAGCGCGTTGGCCGTGGCCAGGAAGACCACGTCGCTGAGGTCGAGTTCGACCTCCAGGTAGTGGTCGCGGAAGGTGTGGTTCTGCGCCGGGTCCAGGACCTCCAGCAGGGCCGCCGCGGGGTCGCCGCGGAAGTCGCTGCCGATCTTGTCGACCTCGTCCAGCAGCACCACCGGGTTCATCGAGCCGGCGTCCTTGACGGCGCGCACGATCCGGCCGGGGAGCGCCCCGACGTAGGTACGCCGGTGGCCGCGGATCTCGGCCTCGTCCCGGACACCGCCGAGGGCGACGCGGACGAAGTCGCGGCCCATGGCGCGGGCGACCGACTCCCCCAGGGAGGTCTTGCCGACGCCGGGCGGGCCGACGAGCGCGAGAACGGCGCCGCCGGGGCGGCGGTCGCGGGGCGCCGCGGGGGCTGGCCCCTCGGGCAGCTGCGCGGCACCGTCCGCGGCCTCGGCGGCCGTACGGTCGCGGGCCGCCCGCCGCTTGCGCACCGCCAGGTACTCGACGATGCGGTCCTTCACGTCCTGCAGGCCGGTGTGGTCGGCGTCCAGGACGGCCCGGGCCTCGGCGATGTCGTAGGTGTCCTCACTGGTGATGTTCCACGGCATCTCCAGCACCGTGTCCAGCCAGGTGCGGATCCAGCCGGACTCCGGCCCCTGGTCGCCCGCGCGCTCCAGCTTGTCGGCCTCGGCGAGTGCGGCCTTGTGGACCTCGGGCGGCAGCGCCGCCGCCTCGATCCGGGCGCGGTAGTCGTCCTCGGCCTCCCCTGCCCCGCCGTCCCCGGTCAGTTCGGACAGCTCGCGCCGGACGGCCTGCAGCTGGCGTCGGAGGAGGAACTCGCGCTGCTGCTTCTCGACGCCGTCCTGGACGTCCTTGGCGATGGAGTCGGCGACCTCGCGCTCGGCGAGGTGGTCCTTGAGCAGGGTGGTGGCGAGCCGCAGCCGGTCCACCGGGTCGGTCGCCTCCAGCAGCCGCACCCGCTGCTCGGTGGTGAGGAACGGCGAGTAACCCGCGTTGTCGGCAAGGGCGCCCGGGGACTCGATCTGCTGCACCCGGTCCACGACCTGCCAGGCGCCGCGCTCCCGCAGCCAGGCGGTGATCAGCGCCCGGTACTCGGTGACGAGCTCGGTGACGGCGCCGGGCAGCGGGTCGGGGAGTTCCTCGGCGACCTCGGTGCCCTCGACCCAGAGCGCGGCGCCCGGTCCGGTGGTGCCGGCGCCGACGCGGACCCGGGTGAGCCCGCGGATCAGGGCGCCGGGGTCGCCGTCGGCGAGCCGGCCGGTCTGCTCGACGCGGCCGCGCACCCCGATCGCCGCGTAGCGCCCCTCCGTACGCGGGACCAGCAGCACCTCGGGCTTGCCGGCCGCCGGCGCCGCCGCACGGGCCGCCTCGACGGCTGCCCGCACCTCGGCGTCGCTCAGGTCCAGCGGCACCACCATGCCCGGCAGCACCACGGCGTCGTCCAGCGGCAGCACGGGCAGGGTGAGCGTTGTGCGCGTCGTTTCCATGACCACTCCATCCGCAGAAAAGTTGAGCTATGAGCACTCAATGCGGGGAGCCGTCGGATTGTTCCCGGCGGGTGCGCCGTGTTCGCCGAGAGCGATCAGCCGACGCCCTCCCGAGCGGCCGGTCGTCGGGTTCAACGCGCCCGCCCGACCGCCGATTCCCCGCGGCCGGGCGGCCGGGGCGGGCGGGCCGGTGGCTTCTCCGGCCGCCCGCCCCGCCCCTCAGCGGCGACGGCTGCCGCGGCCGCCACTACCTGGTGCCCTCCCCCGCTTCACGTCGCTCTCCCAGCGGCCCTGGGCCGCGCGCCGCTTCCACTCCTTGAGCTGTTCCGCCCGGAGCAGTACGTCGGCCCGGGCCGCGAGCCGCTCGTTCTCGCGGAGCAGCTTCCGGTAGCTGTCCAACCGGCGCTGTGGCACCGAGCCGTCCTCGATGGCCGCGAGCACGGCGCAGCCCGGTTCGGCGCGGTGACCGCAGTCGCCGAAGCGGCACCCCTGGGCCAGCTGCTCGATCTCGCCGAACGTGGCACCGACCCCCTCGGCGGCCTGCCACAACCCGACGCCACGGAGCCCCGGGGTGTCCAGAAGGACCCCGCCCTCCGGCAGGGGCAGGAGGTCACGCGTGGTGGTGGTGTGCCGGCCGCGGCCGTCACGGCCGCGGGTCGACTGCACCCGCTGGCTCTCACGCCCCGTGAGGGCGTTGGCGAGCGTGGACTTGCCGGCCCCCGAGAGCCCCAGCAGGACGGTGCTCGCGCCGCGCAGTTGCGCGGCGAGCCGGTCGACACCGTCACCGGTGAGCGCACTGACTGCGTGCACCCCGGCTCCGGGCGCGGCGGCCTGCGCATCGGCCGCCAGGTGGGCGACGTCGGACGCGAGGTCGCCCTTGGTGAGGACCACCACCGGCCGGGTGCCGGCGGCCCACGCCAGGGCGACGAAGCGCTCCAGTCGGCTGACGACCAACTCGTCGGCGAGGGAGACCGCGATCAGGGAGATGTCGACGTTCGCGGCGAGGACATGGCCCCGCGCCGACTTGCTGGAGCCGGAGCGGAGGAACGCCGAGCGGCGGGGCAACAGCGCCCGGATCTCCCGGCCCCCGTCCGCGGTCGGGCCGACAACGGCCCAGTCACCCGTGCAGGCCCGCTCCGTGGGATCGGTCGCCGGGCGACCGGTGAAGCCGGCGCGCACGGGGCCGTCGGCGGTCAGGAGTTCGCACCCGCCCCGGTCGACCCGGGCGATGCGGCCGGGCACCACCCGCGGGTCGGTGGCGTGGTACGGGCGGAAGGCGCCGGCGAAGGCGTCGTCCCAGCCGATCCGCCGGAGCACCGCGGCCGGGTCGGACGTCGCGACCGGGTCGGACGCCGCCGCGGGGCTTCCCGCCCCGGTCGGCTGCGTCCCGGCGGCCGGGGCGCGGTCGCCGGACGCCGGGTGCGACAGCGAGGTGGAGTCAGAGGTGGAGGTGGTGCGGGTGGTGCTGCTCACGACAGGGTGACCCTTCCGGGAGGAGTGCCCCCGGGAGCGCGCGTGCGCGAAGGTCAGCCGGGGTGCACGGAGGTGGAACGAACCGAGGCGGCGGAAACGCCGGAGTGAACGCTGTGAAGGACAGCCATCGTTCGCACCTCCCCTCGCCGTCGCGGGCCCCTGCCCGGCTGCTGTGCGACCCGGACGGGCCGCGCGTCCCGCACGCTACCGGGCGGCAGTGAGCAGCGGCAACGGCTTTTCGCCGCGGCCGCGTGGGACGCGCCGCCGCGCCCGCCGCCGCACGGCCGACCGGGCCCGCCCCCGGCGCGCGGCACGCGTGCGACCTTCGCTCCGGGCGCGGCTCCCCGGCGCGCGGACCTCTCCGGTCAGCGGACCCGGCGCCCGGATTCCTTGCGGCGCCGCCGACGGGCCGCCTTCAGCTGCTGTCTGAGCTCGGAGGGCCGCAGCGTCCCGGCGAGCCGCATCGCCGTCGCGGTCATGTCGTAGGCCTGCACCCCGAGCTTCTCGGCACGGCTGCGCCGCTCCCGGACGGCCGCGAGCATCGCCTCGGCGGCCGCCTCGCGCGCCTCGTCGGTCTCGGCGCGCGCCGCGGCGGTCGCCGCCGTGGGCCAGACGCGGTCGACGGCGGCGTTCAGCGCCGCACCGACGAGCACCGCGAACGCGGAGACGCCGAGCCAGAGCAGGATCGCCACCGGGACCGCCAGCGAGCCGTACATCGACTGCCCCTCCACCGTGGTGCGCAGGTAGGTGCGGAGCGCGAACGCGCACACCGCCCAGATCGCCAGCGCCACCATGGCCCCGGGGATGTCCTCCCGCCACGGCGACCGCACCGGCACCGAGACGTGGTACAGCGTGGTCAGGAACCCGACGCAGAGCAGCAGCACCACCGGCCAGTACGCGATCCGCAGCTGCCCCTCCAGCCCCGGGAGCAGGCCGGTCGCCAGCTCCGGGCCGATGACCAGCGCGGGGACCACCACCGCGCCGACGGCCAGGCTGACCAGGTACATCAGGAAGGCGAGCAGCCGGGTGGCGGCCGGGTTGCGGTACCCCTCCATCCCGTACATGACGGTGATCGTGCCGACGAAGACGTTGACCGCCCGCGAACCCGACCACAGCGCCACGACGAAGCCTAGGGACATGACGTCGGGCCGGGGCCCCTGGGTGAGGTCGTCGATGAGCGGGCGCACCACGTCGTTGACGCCGCGTTCGGAGAGCATCGTGGTGGAGACGTCGAGAATGTGGCTGCGGGCCGTCTCCAGCATGTCCGTGCCGGCCAAGGCGTCGAGACTGCTGAGCAGGCCGATCAGTCCGAGCAGCAGCGGCGGCAGCGACAGCAGCGTGAAGAAGGCGGCCTCCGCCGCCATGCCCACGATGCGGTGCTCGGTACAGGACTGCACGGTGTCCCGCAGCAGCAGCCAGATCAGCTTGGCCTTGGGGATGCGGTGGTAGAGCGCGACGCGCTCCCCCTCGTCCTCGCTCCTCCCGGGCCCGGGCCGCTCGTGGTCGGTGGCGGCGTCACCGACCGGGGCGGGCGGCTCGCCGGCGGCGGGCGGGGCGGGGTGGTCACCGGCCCCGAGGCTGCCGGCGGCGGGCGCGGCTCCGGGGTCGGTGCCGTCCCCGGAACCGGGGCCGGCGCGGTCCCGGGAGTCGCCGGTGCCGGTGGCGCCCCCGTCGCCGGGCGCGGGCGGTCCGGGTCGCGGGTCCTGCCCGTTCCGGTGGGATGCGTCGTCGGCGGTCACGCCCATAACGTATCCGCATGACCCCGCGCACCCACACGGTAGCCAACCAGTCCCCGCCCCTCGCCGACCACGACGTCTTCGTCACCGACGCCGCGCTGCGGGAGGGGGTCGCGCGGTACGCCTCCGAGGGAGGAGCCACCCGACTGGCCGCCGAGCTGTCCGAGTTGGGGCGCGAGGCCGGTTCCGCGGCGACGCAGGAGCTGGCGCGGCAGGCGAACGACTCACCCCCCGTGCTGCGCACCCACGACCGCTACGGCAACCGGATCGACGAGGTCGGTTTCCACCCGGCGTGGCACGGTCTGCTGGGGCGTGCGGTGGAGTGGGGGCTGACGGGCGGCCGCGGGGAGCAGGACGGATTGCTGCGTCGTGCCGCCGGGTTCCACCTCTGGTACCAGGTCGACGCGGGGCCCGGCTGTCCGGTGTCGATGACGCACGCCGCCGTTCCGCTGCTGCGGGCCGAACCGTCGCTGGCCGAGGTGTGGCAGCCGCTGCTCACCTCGCGGAGCTACGACCCGCGGCCGGCGGCGGCCCCGGAGAAGTCCGGCGCGCTGGCGGGGATGGCGATGACGGAGAAGCAGGGCGGCTCCGACCTGGCCGCCGGCACCACGCGGGCCCGGCCCGCCGACGGGGCGGCGGCGGGGATGTACGCGCTGACCGGTCACAAGTGGTTCTGCTCCGCGCCCATGTCCGACGTCTTCCTGGTGCTGGCGCGGGCCGCCGAGGGGCCCACCTGCTTCCTGCTGCCGCGGACCCTGCCCGACGGCAGCCGCAACGTCTTCCGGCTGCAGCGCCTGAAGGACAAGCTCGGCAACCGGGCCAACGCCTCCGCCGAGGTCGAGTTCGAGGAGACGCTGGCCTGGCGGGTGGGCGAGGAGGGGCGCGGCATCGCAACCATCCTGGAGATGGTCGCCGCGACCCGGGTGGACTGCGTGACCGGTTCGGCCGCGCTGATGCGCCGGGCGGTGGCGCTGGCCGTGCACCACACGACGCATCGCGCGGCGTTCGGTGGGCTGCTGGTGGACAAGCCGCTGATGCGGGCGGTCCTCGCGGATCTGGCGGTGGAGTCCGAGGCGGCGACCGCGCTGGCGCTGCGGCTGGCCGCTGCCTGCGACGGGGCGGAGGCCGGGCGGTCGCACGACCGGTACCTGCTGCGGCTGGCGGTGCCCGCGGCCAAGTTCTGGGTGTCCGGACGGTGCACGGCGCTGGTCGCGGAGGCGATGGAGTGCCTGGGAGGCAACGGTTACGTGGAGGAGTCCGGCATGCCGCGGCTGCTGCGGGAGGCGCCGTTGAACTCGCTGTGGGAGGGGCCGGGCAACCTGCAGGCGCTGGACGTCCTGCGGGCGCTGCGGACCGAGCCGAACGTGCTGCACGCCTTCCTGACCGAGGTGGGGCAGGCGGCCGGGGCGGACCACCGGCTCGATGCCGCGATCACGGCCGTCCTGACCGAGCTCTCCGACCTGGAGAACATGGAGGCGCGCGCCCGGCGGTTGGCGGAGCGGATCGCGCTGGTCCTCCAGGGCGCGCTGCTGGTGCAGCACGCGCCGCCGGCCGTGGCCGACGCCTTCTGTGCGACGCGGCTCGGCCGGGACGGCGGAACGGCGTTCGGCACCCTTCCGGCGGGGCTGGACCCGGCGGCGATCGTCGACCGGGCAGCGCCGGTGCCCGCCGGCTGACCGCCGCGGGGTGGTCTGGTTGGCTGAGGCCATGAACGGAGACACCGGGGCCGGAGAGGCCACCGAGGCGACCGAGGTCACGACCTGGTCGCTGGAGCAGACCACGCCGCAGGCGCTGCGCCCCTCGGACGGGCGGGTGCCGGACGGGCTGCGGGTGGCGCGGGCGGCGGTACCGTCGCCCGAGTTCAGCCGCTTCCTCTACACGGCGGTGGGCGGTGATGTCCGATGGGTGGACAGGCTGGGCTGGGACCACGCGCGCTGGCGCGCGTACCTGGGGCGGCCGGCGGTCGAGACCTGGGTGGCCTACCTCCGCGACACCCCCGCGGGGTTCATCGAGCTCGACGGGCAGCCGGACGGCGTGGTGGAGATCGCCTACTTCGGGCTGCTCCCGGCGTTCCGCGGCAAGGGGGTGGGCGGTCGGCTGCTGACAGTGGGCACCGCCCGGGCGTGGGACCTCTCCGCCCGCTGGCCGGGGCGGGAGGCGACACGGCGGGTCTGGCTCCACACCTGCACCAAGGACGGCCCGCACGCCCTGGAGAACTACCGCCGCCGCGGGTTCGGCGTCTTCCGGACGGACACCGCGACGGAGGACGTCGTGGTCCGCGCGCCCGGCCCCTGGCCGGGCGCGCACCCGGCGGAGCGGGACGCGGCGGACGGCCGGTGAGCCGTCCGGTCCGCGACCCGCGGGCGACGAGCGACACACCGTCCGACCAGCAGCGTCCCATCATGCGGGACAGATTGGTCCGCATACCGGAAGACTGTGGACTGGGGTGCGGCGCGCGTGCCAATCTTTCCGTCATGTCCCGCGCAGGAGTTGCCCTGGTGAGTCGACGCCACGTCGATCTCGGCCGCATGTCCAGCGCCAGCTGTCGCGTCCGCCGGTAGGCGCGGACCGCACGGAGCCCCTGACTCCCGTCCACCGCAACGCCCGCCCCCGCGGCGCGTTCCGCCACGCCGCCCAGCCGTCTCGCGCGACACCGCGCGTACCGCCCGCACCGATCCGCCGCCGGTCACCCCCTTCCGGCACCGGATCGGGGCCCGCCGCTGTCGAAGGACCCGTCACCCATGGCCGACACGCCCCCGAAGAAGGTCGCCCAGAGCCGTCGCAGGACCGGCCGCCACCGCGGTGAGGGCCAGTGGGCCTCCGGACACTTCACCCCCCTCAACGCCAACGAGCAGACCAAGAAGGACGACGACGGTCTCAATGTGCGGACACGCATTGAGACGATCTACGCCCAGCGCGGTTTCGACTCCATCGACGGCGCCGACCTGCGGGGGCGCATGCGCTGGTGGGGCCTGTACACCCAGCGGCGGCCCGGCATCGACGGCGGCCGGACCGCCGTGCTCGAACCGGAGGAGCTGGACGACGAGTTCTTCATGCTCCGGGTCCGGATCGACGGCGGGCGCCTCACCACCGCCCAGCTGCGCGTGATCGGTGAGGTATCCGAGGAGTTCGGACGCGGGACGGCCGACATCACCGACCGGCAGAACGTCCAGTACCACTGGATCCGCATCGAGGACATGCCGGAGATCTGGCGCAGGCTGGAGGGGGTCGGGCTCTCCACCACCGAGGCGTGCGGCGACACCCCCCGCGTGATCCTCGGCTCCCCCGTCGCCGGGATCGCCGAGGACGAGATCATCGACGGCACGCCGGCGATCGACGAGATCCAGCGGCGCGTCGTCGGCAACCCCGACTTCTCCAACCTGCCACGGAAGTTCAAGTCGGCGATCTCGGGCTCGCCGCAGCTGGACGTCGCCCACGAGATCAACGACGTCGCGTTCGTCGGGGTCGACCACCCCGAGCACGGCCCGGGGTTCGACCTGTGGGTCGGCGGCGGGCTGTCCACCAACCCCAAGATCGGCGTCCGGCTCGGCGCCTGGGTCCCGCTCGACGAAGTGCCCGACGTCTACGAGGGCGTCATCGGCATCTTCCGCGACTACGGCTACCGCCGGCTGCGGACCCGCGCCCGGTTGAAGTTCCTCGTCGCGGACTGGGGCGCCGCCCGGTTCCGCGAGGTACTGGAGACGGAGTACCTCCACCGGGCGCTCGTGGACGGCCCGGCGCCGGACGCGCCCGTGGAGCGCTGGCGCGACCACATCGGCGTGCACCGGCAGCGGGACGGCCGCCACTACGTGGGATTCGCGCCCCGGGTGGGCCGCGTCGACGGCGCCACCCTGATCCGGATCGCCGATCTCGCCGAGGCCCACGGCTCGCAGCGGGTCCGCACCACCGCCGAGCAGAAGATGATCGTCCTCGACGTCGAGGAGGACCGCGTCCCCTCCCTGGTCGAGGGGCTGGCCGCCCTCGACCTCACGACCGCGCCCTCGCCCTTCCGGCGCGGCACCATGGCCTGCACCGGCATCGAGTTCTGCAAGCTCGCCATCGTCGAGACAAAGGGGCGCGCCGCCTCCCTCATCGACGAGCTGGAGAAGCGGCTGCCGGACTTCGGGGAGCCGGTCACCATCAACGTCAACGGCTGCCCCAACTCCTGCGCCCGTATCCAGATCGCGGACATCGGTCTCAAGGGGCAGCTGGTCACCGACGCCGACGGCCGGCAGGTGGAGGGGTTCCAGGTCCACCTCGGCGGCTCGCTCGGGCTGGAGCCCGGCTTCGGACGCAAGGTGCGCGGGCTCAAGGTGACCTCCGACGAACTCCCCGACTACGTCGAGCGGGTGCTGCGGAACTTCAGCGACCAGCGTGCCGAGGGCGAGCGGTTCGCCACCTGGGCCGCCCGCGCCGACGAGGAGGCGCTGTCATGAGCGAACGCGCCGCCCCGTACTACTGCCCGTACTGCGGCGAGGAAGACCTGCGCCCCTCGGAGGAGGGGCACGGTGCCTGGGAGTGCCCCGACTGCAACCGCGCCTTCCGGCTGAAGTTCCTCGGACTGCTCGCCGCCGGCTTCCGGCGCGGCGCGGCCGGGGAGGCGGCCGACGAGACCGGCACCGGGGACGAGGAGCGGTGACCGTGACCGACCCCGGCGCGCGGGCGGCGGCCGAGCGCGCCGGCCGCGAGCTGGAGGACGCCTCCGCCCTGGAGATCCTCGGGTGGGCCGCGGAGACCTTCCAGGAGCAGTTCTGCGTCACCTCCTCGATGGAGGACGCGGTCGTCGCCCACCTCGCGGCGCGGGTGCGACCCGGCGTGGACGTGGTCTTCCTCGACACCGGCTACCACTTCCCGGAGACCCTCGGCACCCGTGACGCGGTCGCCGCGGTGATGGACGTCAACGTCATCACCCTGGCGCCGCCGCGGACCGTCGCGGAGCAGGACGCCGAGCTCGGACCGGCGCTCCACGACCGCGACCCGGACCGCTGCTGCGCGCTGCGGAAGGTCGAGCCGCTGCGCCGCGGCCTGGCCGGCTACCGCGCCTGGGCGACGGGGCTCCGCCGGGACGAGTCGCCCACCCGGGCGGGAACGCCGGTGGTGGGGTGGGACGAGCGGCGCGGCAAGGTCAAGATCGCGCCCATCGCCCGGTGGACGCAGCGCGACGTGGACGCCTACGTGGCCGAACACGGCGTGCTCACCAACCCGTTGCTCGACGACGGGTACGCCTCCGTCGGCTGCGCCCCGTGTACGCGGCGGGTCGCGGCGGGCGAGGACGCCCGCGCCGGCCGCTGGGCCGGCCGGGGCAAGACCGAGTGCGGGCTGCACGGCTGACGGCCCCGGGACACGCACCGTCCGGGCACCACGCACCACGCACCACGCACCACGGCACGACGCAGCGCTGTTCGGCTCGCACCGCACCACCCACCACGCACCCCGCACCCGGCCCCGGACGACTCCGGCGCGGGGCGGACCGAGCCGGACCCGACCGGCACCGACGGCGACACCCGGAGCGGCGCAGGCGCCGGACCGGCAGCGACACCCAGACCGACACGACGGACGCGACACAACGGACGGGACGAGCAGATGACCCTGGGGCGGACCACGACGACGGCCGTGGGCACCGGCGCCACCGTGTGGCTGACCGGACTGCCGAGCGCGGGCAAGACCACGATCGCCGAGGGCCTCGCCGCCCGACTCCGCGCCGCCGGCGGCAGGGTCGAGCTCCTCGACGGGGACGAGGTCCGCACCTTCCTCTCGGCGGGGCTGGGCTTCACCCGGGCCGACCGCGACGTCAACGTGCGGCGGATCGGCTGGGTGGCACGGCTGCTGGCCTCCCACGGCGTCACCGTCCTGGTGCCGGTCATCGCCCCCTACGCCGACAGCCGCGCCGCGGTCCGGGCCCACCACGAGGCCGCGGGCACCGCCTACCTGGAGGTGCACGTCGCCACCCCGGTGGAGGTCTGCTCGGAGCGGGACGTCAAGGGCCTGTACGCGCGGCAGGCCGCCGGGGAGCTGACCGGGCTGACCGGCGTGGACGACCCCTACGAACCGCCGTCCCGCCCCGATCTGCGGATAGCGGCGCACGAGACGACCGTGGAGCAGTCCGTGACGGCGCTCCACGCCCTGCTGAGCGAAAGGGGACTGCTGTGAGCACCGCGGCCAAGATCACCCCCCGGGGAGGGGGCCCGGGAGGGACGGGGGACGGCGACGGCGCCGGCAGCCCCTTCGCCCTCTCCCACCTCGACGCCCTGGAGTCGGAGGCGGTCCACATCTTCCGGGAGGTGGCGGGCGAGTTCGAACGGCCGGTGATCCTCTTCTCCGGCGGCAAGGACTCCATCGTCATGCTCCACCTGGCGCTCAAGGCGTTCCGCCCCGCGCCCCCGCCCTTCGCCCTGCTGCACGTGGACACCGGGCACAACTTCCCCGAGGTGCTGGAGTACCGCGACCGCCGCGTCGCCGAGCACGGCCTGCGACTGCACGTCGCCTCCGTGCAGGAGTTCATCGACGACGGCCGGCTCCGGGAACGCCCCGACGGCACCCGCAACCCCCTGCAGACGGTGCCGTTGCTGGACGCGATCGACCGCAACCGGTTCGACGCGGTCTTCGGCGGCGGTCGGCGCGACGAGGAGAAGGCCCGCGCCAAGGAGCGGGTCTTCTCGCTCCGCGACGAGTTCGGCGGCTGGGACCCCCGCCGGCAGCGGCCCGAGCTCTGGCAGCTGTACAACGGCCGCCACGCGCCCGGCGAGCACGTGAGGGTGTTCCCGCTCTCCAACTGGACCGAACTGGACGTCTGGCAGTACATCGCCCGCGAGGAGGTCGAACTCCCCGCCATCTACTACGCACACGAGCGGGAGGTGTTCCGCCGCGACGGGATGTGGCTGGCCCCCGGCGAGTGGGGCGGCCCCCGCGAGGGAGAGGAGACCGGAACCCGGCGGGTGCGCTACCGCACCGTCGGCGACATGTCCTGCACCGGAGCGGTGGAGTCGGACGCGGACAGCGTCGAGAAGGTGATCCTGGAGATCGCCGCCTCCCGCCTGACCGAGCGCGGCGCGACCCGCGCCGACGACAAGCTCTCCGAAGCCGCGATGGAAGACCGCAAGCGCGAAGGGTACTTCTGATGACCGCCCCGACGCACGGCCCCACGCACGGCCGGACCCGGCCCTCGCTGACCGAGCAGACCTCCGCGACCTCGCTGCTGCGGTTCGCCACCGCCGGCTCGGTCGACGACGGCAAGTCCACCCTGGTGGGAAGGCTGCTCCACGATTCCAAGTCGGTGCTGACCGACCAGCTGGAGGCCGTCGAGCACGCCAGCCGGAGCCGGGGCCGCGGTGAGCCCGACCTCGCGCTGCTCACCGACGGCCTGCGCGCCGAACGCGAGCAGGGCATCACCATCGACGTGGCCTACCGCTACTTCGCCACCGCCCGGCGCCGTTTCATCCTCGCCGACACCCCCGGCCACGTGCAGTACACCCGCAACATGGTGACCGGTGCGTCCACCGCCCAGCTCGCCGTGGTCCTGGTCGACGCCCGCAACGGCGTGGTGGAGCAGACGCGGCGCCACGCGGCGGTGGCGGCGCTGCTGCGCGTCCCGCATGTCGTGCTCGCGGTCAACAAGATGGACCTGGTGGAGTTCGCGGAGCCCGTCTTCGCCGCCATCGCCGCCGAGTTCACCGAGTACGCGGCGAGCCTGGGCGTCCCCGAGGTGACGGCGATCCCCATCTCGGCACTCACCGGGGACAACGTCGTCACCGCCTCCGCGGCGATGGACTGGTACGGCGGCCCGACGGTGCTGGAGCACCTGGAAGGGGTCCGGGTCACCGACGACCCCACGGAGGACCCGGCGAGGTTCCCGGTGCAGTACGTGATCCGGCCGCAGAGCGAGGACCTCCCCGACTACCGCGGCTACGCCGGGCAGCTCTCCTCCGGCGTGCTGCGCGTCGGTGAACGGGTGGCGGTCCTGCCGTCGGGCCGGTTCACCACCGTCACCGGGATCGACCTGCTGGGAGAACCGGTGGACGTCGCCTGGGCCCCGCAGTCGGTGACCCTCCGGCTCGCCGACGACCTCGACGTCTCCCGCGGCGACCTCATCGCGCCGGCGGCGACGGCGGCGTCACCCACCCAGGACCTCACGGCGACCGTGTGCCACCTGCACGACCGGCCGCTGCGCCCCGGGGCCCGCGTGCTGCTCAAGCACACCACGCGGACGGTGAAGGCCATCGTCAAGGAGATCCCCTCGCGGCTCTCCCTCGCCGACCTGAGCCAGGAGCCCGCCCCCGCCGAACTGGTCGCCAACGACATCGGCCGGATCGTGGTCCGCGCCGCCGAGCCGCTGGCGATGGACGCCTACGCCGAGTCGCGGCGGACCGGATCGTTCCTGCTGATCGACCCGGCGGACGGCACCACACTGACCGCGGGCATGGCCGGCGAGGCGTTCGGCCGCGCGTCGGCTGCCGACCCGGCCGACCCGGCCGACGACGAGGGCTGGGACTTCTGACCATGGCATCCCTCCCCCACGTCGCCCGGCCCCGGCCCGAACGGCCAGCGGTCGGCGGCGCGTTCGCCACCTTCGACCAGGCGGGCGGACGGATCGGCAGCGGCCTGCGCGGCAGCGGGCAGGGCGGCATCGGGCGATGTGCGCCGTGACGCCCGCCACCGCGCGGCCGTCACGCCCCGTCCGTCACCCACCGCCCGTCTGAACCGGGCCGGAGCAGCCAGCAGCGGCGCCCGGCCCCGAAGGGAACCCTCCGTGCGCACGCTCCTCCCCCGCAGATCCGTCCGCCTCGCCGCCGGCGCCGCCGCCCTCCTGCTGGCCGTCTCCGCCTGCGGCTACGGCTCCGAGAGCTCCGGCTCCTCCGACTCCGGCAGCGGTTCCGGTTCGGGTGCCGGCTCCGACGCGGCCGGCTCCGCCGCCGCGAGCCTCTCCACCGACCAGGTGAACATCGGCTACTTCGCCAACATCACCCACGCCACCGCGCTGATCGGGCTGGACGACGACGGCGCCATCCGCCAGGAACTGGGCGGCACCGAGATCAACACGCAGGTCTTCAACGCCGGCCCGTCCGCCATCGAGGCGCTCAACGCCGGCGCCGTCGACCTGACCTTCATCGGCCCCAACCCCGCCGTCAACGGCTTCGCCCAGTCCGGCGGCCAGGCGTTGCGTGTCGTGGCCGGCGCGGCCTCCGGCGGCGCCTCGCTCGTGGTCAACCCCGACACCGTCGACGGCCTCGACGACCTGGCCGGGAAGTCGATCGCCACGCCGCAGCTCGGCAACACGCAGGACGTGGCGCTGCTGAACTACCTGGTGGGCGAGGGCTTCGAGGTCGACCCGGCGACCGGCCGGGGTGACGTCACCGTGCTGCGCATCCCCAACGCCGAGATCCCCAACGCCTACGAGTCCGGCGCGATCGACGGCGCCTGGGTGCCGGAGCCCTCCGCCGCCAACCTCGTCACCCGCGGCGCGGAGACCCTGCTCGACGAGGGCGAGCTGTGGGAGGACGGCCGGTACGTCGTCACCCACCTGATCGCCTCCCAGAGCTTCCTGGAGGAGCACCCCGACGTGGTGGAGGCGGTCATCCGCGGCCTGGTGACCACCACCGACTGGATCAACGACAACCCCGAGGACGCCAAGTCGGAGGCCAACGCCGCGCTGGAGGCGCTGAACGGCAGCCCGCTGCCCCAGGAGGTGCTCGACCCGGCCTTCGACAACGTCGAGTTCCTGTACGACCCGATCGCCACCAGCCTGCGCGACGGCGCCGACCACGCGGTCGCCGCCGGGCTCCTCGACGAGACCGACCTGACCGGCATCTACGACCTGGCGCTGCTCAACAAGGTCCTCGCCGATGTCGGGAAGCAGGAGATCACCGAAGACGGCGGTCTCGGCGTCCGCTGACCACCGAGACCAGCAGGAGGTATCCGATGGCCCTCACCGTCACCACGCCGGACTCCGACTCCGGCCGCGCCACCACCGCCCCGCACGCGGTGCGCTTCGACTCGGTCAGCAAGTCCTTCGGACGCGCCGCCGCCCGGCAGCGCGCCGTCGAGGAGGTCGACCTGACCGTCCGCCCCGGGGAGTTCGTCACCCTGATCGGCGCCTCGGGCTGCGGGAAGTCGACGCTGCTCAACCTCGTCGCCGGGCTCGACGAGCCGACCTCCGGGACGATCGACGTCCCCGGTGGCCGACCGGCCCTGATGTTCCAGGAGCACGCGCTGTTCCCGTGGCTCACCGCGGGACGCAACATCGAACTGGCCCTCAAACTGCGGGGTGTTCCCAAGAAGGAGCGCCGCCCGGAGGCGGAACGCCTGCTGGAGCTGGTCCGGTTGGGCGGCACCCACGGCAAGCGCGTCCACGAGCTATCCGGCGGCATGCGGCAACGCGTCGCCCTGGCGCGCGCGTTGGCGCAGGACAGCCAACTGCTGCTGATGGACGAGCCGTTCGCCGCGCTCGACGCCATCACCCGTGACGTCCTCCACGAGGAGCTGACGCGGGTGTGGCAGGAGACCGGGCTCTCCGTGCTGTTCGTGACGCACAACGTGCGCGAGGCGGTGCGGCTCGCACAGCGGGTCGTCCTGCTCTCCTCCCGGCCGGGCCGGGTGGTGCGGGAATGGGAGATCGACATCCCGCAGCCGCGCCGTATCGAGGACTCCGCGGTCTCCGCCCTCTCCGTCGAGATCACCGACCACCTGCGCCAGGAGATCCGCCGCCATGTCCAGCACTGACGCCGACACCGCACGCGGCACCGAGGGGCCGGGCCGCGGCTCCGGCCCCTCGGGCGGCGCCGACCGGGAGCGGAGCGACCTGGCCGACCTGGAGGCGGGGCTCGACGCCCTGGAGACGCGCCCCGCGCCCGACCGCCCGCCCGTCGGCCGCATCCTGCTGGACAAGGTGGTGCCGCCGCTGGCGGCGATCGTCCTGGTCCTCACCGTCTGGCAGATCGTCCACCTCTCCGGTGTCAAGCCCGACTACCTGCTGCCCGGCCCGCTGGACGTCTGGGGCGCCGTCGAGCAGATGTGGGTGCAGGGGACGCTGCTGGAGTACATCTGGACCAGCGTCTCCCGGGGGATCTCCGGCTTCGCCATCGCCATCGCGCTGGGCACCCCGCTGGGGCTGCTCATCGCCCGGGTGAAGGTGGTGCGGGCGGCCATCGGGCCCATCGTGACCGGGCTGCAGTCCCTGCCGTCCATCGCCTGGGTGCCGGCGGCGATCATCTGGTTCGGGCTCACCAACGGCACCATCTACGCGGTGATCCTGCTCGGTGCCGTCCCGTCGATCGCCAACGGCATCGTCGCCGGTGTGGACCAGATCCCGCCGATCCACCTGCGGGCCGGCCGGACCCTCGGGGCGACCGGGCTCACCGGGGTCCGCCACATCCTGCTGCCGGCCGCCCTCCCGGGCTACCTCGCCGGGCTCAAGCAGGGCTGGGCGTTCTCGTGGCGCTCGCTGATGGCCGCGGAGCTGATCGTCAACGCCCCCGCCCTGGGAACAGGTCTGGGACAGTTGATGGAGAACTACCGCACCATGCAGAACATGTCGGGCGTGCTCGCCGCGATCCTGCTGATCCTGCTGGTCGGCGTCGCCATCGACCTGCTGTTCTTCTCGCCGCTGGAGCGGCGGGTACTGCGCAGCAGGGGACTGCTGGGAAGGAGCGGCTGACCGATGACCACCTCCACCTCCCCGCGCCTCCTCACCCCGCCGGCGGCCCGCCGGCCCGCCCCGGCGCTGCTGGTCGTCGCCCACGGCAGCCGCGACCCGCGGCACGCCGCCACGGTGACGGCCCTGCTGGGGCGTATCCGCGCCGAACGGCCCGGGCAGCTCGTCCACGGGTGCTACCTGGACTTCACCCTGCCGAGCCCCGGCCAGGCGCTGGCGCGGCTGCGGGCGGCGGGCGTGCGGGAGGTGGTGGCCGTGCCGCTGCTGCTCACCGACGCCCACCACGCCAAGAAGGACATCCCCGAGGTGCTGGCCGCCCAGGCGGCCGTGCCGGGGGCGCCACTGGTGCGGCAGGCCCCGGTGCTCGGTCCCGACCGGCTGCTCGTCGACGCGTTGACGCGCCGGTTGGGCGAGGTCGGAATCGCCCCGGGCGACGCCGCCGGGATCGGCGTGGTGCTGGCCGCGGCGGGGTCCTCCGACCCGGAGGCGATCGCGACGGTCGCGGCAACCGCGCGGGAGTGGCGGCGCGCCGCGGGATGGCGCGCCGTGCGGCCCGCGTTCGCCTCCGCGTCGCCGCCCACCACGGCGGACGCCGTGCGCGCCCTGCGCGCGCAGGGCGTCCGCCGGGTGGCGGTGGCACCCTACGTCCTCGCCCCGGGGCGGCTGCCGGACCGCATCCTGCGGGGCGCGGCCGAGGCCGGTGCCGACGTCGTCGCGCCGGTCATCGGCGACTGCCCGGAGCTGGCCGCCCTGGTGCTGCGGCGCTGGGAGGCCGGGACGGAGGCGCCGCCGCTCCCGCTTCCCCCTCCGCGACCTCCCCCTGACCGGGTGGCACGGCCG
>NZ_JAAVJD010000105.1 GCF_012033735.1 Streptomyces lonarensis
GGGGGGGGGGGGGGCGGCCCCCCCCCCCCCCCGCGTCCGCCCCGTGGGGGCGGACCGCGGCGGCGCTACTCGCCGCCCTTCTGCACGAAGCCGCGGACGAAGTCCTCGGCGTTCGACTCCAGGACCTCGTCGATCTCGTCCAGCACGGAGTCCACGTCCTCGGTCAGCTCTTCCTGACGCTCCTTGAGTTCGTCGGAGACCTCCGTGGAAGCGCTCTGCTCCTCGGTCTCCTCCGTGGCGCGCGATGCCTTCTGCTGACCGCCGCCGGTGTCCTTGGTCGCCATCTGCCTCACCCCGCTCAGTTCGCCGCTCGACTGCGTCGTGCTCCGGATTCAGACCCTACCGCCGGGTACTGACTTCGGCTCCTTCTCGGCCGGTGCGGCGTCGTGCCGCCCCGCCCGCTCCCGATCATGCCCCTCCGGGGGCCGGTTCAGCCGCCCGCGAGGGCACGGACCAGTTCCTGCGCGGTGTCGCAGCGGTCGAGAAGGCCGCCGACGTGCTCACGGGTGCCGCGCAGCGGGTCCATCGTGGGGACGCGCTGCAGCGACTCGCGCCCGGGAAGGTCGAAGATGACCGAGTCCCAGGAGGCCGCCGCCACGTCGTCGGCGTACTGGTCCAGACAGCGGCCCCGGAAGTAGGCACGGGTGTTCTCCGGGGGGTGCACCACGGCCCGGGCCACCTCCTCCTCCGAGAACAGCCGCCGCAGCCGGTCGCGGGCGACCAACCGGTTGTACAGGCCCTTGTCGGGGCGGACATCGCTGTACTGGAGGTCCACCAGGTGCAGCCGGGCGGCGTCCCAGTCCAGTCCGTCGCGCCGCCGGTAGCCCTCCAGCAGTTCCTTCTTGGCGATCCAGTCCAGCTGGTCCGCGAGGCTCGCTGGGTCGCTCTCCAGCCGGGTCAGGACGTCCTCCCAGCGGGCGAGCACGTCGCGGGTCTCTTCGTCGGCGTCGGAGCCCCAGCGCTCCTCGACGTACTTGCGCGCCAGCTCGAAGTACTCCATCTGCAGCTGCACCGCCGTGAGGGTCCGGCCGCTGCGCAGGGTGACCAGCCCGCGCAGCCCGGGGTCGTGGCTGACGCGGTGCAGGGTGCGGACCGGCTGGTCGACCGCGAGGTCCACGGCGATGAAGCCGTCCTCGATCATGGAGAGCACCAGCGAGGTGGTGCCGAGCTTCAGGTAGGTCGAGATCTCGGAGAGGTTGGCGTCGCCGATGATGACGTGGAGTCGCCGGTAGCGGTCGGCATCGGCGTGCGGCTCGTCGCGGGTGTTGATGATGGGCCGCTTGAGCGTGGTCTCCAGCCCCACCTCCACCTCGAAGAAGTCGGCGCGCTGGCTGATCTGGAACCCGTGGTCCGAACCGTCCTGCCCCAGCCCGACGCGGCCGGCGCCGGTCACCACCTGGCGGGAGACGAAGAACGGCGTGAGGTGGCGGACGATGTCGGCGAACGGGGTCTCGCGCCGCATCAGGTAGTTCTCGTGGGTGCCGTAGGAGGCGCCCTTGTTGTCGGTGTTGTTCTTGTAGAGCTGGATCGGACGCGCCCCGGGGACCTCGGCGGCGCGGCGGGCGGCCTCGGCCATGATCCGCTCGCCGGCCTTGTCCCACAGCGTCGCGTCCCGCGGGCCGACCGTCTCGGGGGCGCTGTACTCGGGGTGGGCGTGGTCCACGTAGAGCCGCGCGCCGTTGGTGAGGATGACGTTGGCCAGGCCGATGTCCTCGTCCGTGAGCTGGCTGGCGTCGGCGTTGTCCCGCGCCAGGTCGAACCCGCGCGCGTCCCGCAGCGGGTTCTCCTCCTCGAAGTCCCAGCGCGCCCGGCGGGCGCGGTGCATGGCCGCCGCGTAGGCGTTCACCACCTGGGACGAGGTGAGCATGGCGTTGGCGTTCGGGTGGCCGGGGACGGACACGCCGTACTCCGTCTCGATGCCCATCACGCGCCGTACTGTCATGCGGCCCTCCTTGCCCGGCGGGGGCCGCCCGGACCGGCCACCTCGTGCCCGAGCCTAGGCGCCACGGGCGGCGATGGGGAGGTCACAGGCGGTGTGGCTCGGGCTGTCTGAGAAAAACGCCCGGCTGCGGGACACGCGGGCGCATCGCCCACGTGCCCACAGCCGGGCGGTGCCCTTACAGGTACTGTCCGGTATTGGCCACGGTATCGATGGAACGGCCCGTGTCGGCGCCCTGCTTCCCCGTGACGAGGGTGCGGATGAAGACGATCCGCTCGCCCTTCTTCCCGGAGATGCGGGCCCAGTCGTCGGGGTTGGTGGTGTTGGGGAGGTCCTCGTTCTCCTTGAACTCGTCGACGCAGGCGGCGATGAGGTGGGAGACGCGCAGACCCTTCTGGTTCTGGTCGAGGAAGGCCTTGATCGCCATCTTCTTGGCCCGGTCGACGATGTTCTGGATCATCGCGCCGGAGTTGAAGTCCTTGAAGTACAGGACCTCCTTGTCACCGTTGGCGTAGGTGACCTCCAGGAAGCGGTTCTCCTCCGTCTCCGCGTACATCTGCTCGACAACGGTCTGGATCATGCCGTCCACGGCGGCCTCGCGGCTGTCGTGGTGCTCGGCCAGGTCGTCGGTGTGGATCGGCAGGCGTGCGGTGAGGTACTTGGAGAAGATGTCCTTGGCCGCCTCGGCGTCCGGACGCTCGATCTTGATCTTCACGTCCAGTCGGCCGGGCCGGAGGATCGCCGGGTCGATCATGTCCTCGCGGTTGGAGGCGCCGATGACGATGACATTCTCCAGGCCCTCCACACCGTCGATCTCGGAGAGCAGCTGCGGGACGATGGTGTTCTCCACGTCCGAGCTGACGCCGGAACCGCGGGTGCGGAACAGGGAGTCCATCTCGTCGAAGAAGACGATGACGGGGGTGCCCTCGCTCGCCTTCTCCCGGGCCCGCTGGAAGACCAGGCGGATGTGCCGCTCGGTCTCGCCGACGTACTTGTTGAGCAGCTCGGGGCCCTTGATGTTGAGGAAGTAGCTCTTGCCCGCGGGCTGCCCGGTGACCTCGGCGACCTTCTTGGCGAGGGAGTTGGCGACCGCCTTGGCGATGAGCGTCTTGCCGCAGCCGGGCGGGCCGTAGAGCAGCACGCCCTTGGGCGGGCGCAGCTCGTGCTCGCGGAACAGGTCGGGATGGAGATAGGGGAGCTCGACGGCGTCGCGGATCAGCTCGATCTGGTTGCCGAGCCCACCGATCTTCGCGTAGTCGATGTCGGGGACCTCTTCGAGGACGAGCTCCTCGACCTCGCTCTTGGGGACGACCTCGTAGACGTAGCCGGAACGGGACTCCAGCAGCAGGGCGTCGCCGGCGCGCAGCGTCACGTCGAGCAGCGGCTCGGCGATCCGGACCACGCGCTCCTCGTCGGTGTGGCCGACGACGAGCGCACGCTCGCCGTCCTCCAGCACCTCCTTGAGGGTGACGATGTCACCGGCGCGCTCGAACTCCATCGCCTCGACGATGTTGAGCGCCTCGTTGAGCATCACCTCCTGGCCGCGCTTGAGCTCCTTCAGCTCGACGCCCGGGCTGACGTTGACCCGGAGCTTGCGGCCGCCGGTGAAGATGTCGGCCGTGTCGTCGTCGTTGGGCTGAAGGAAGACCCCGAACCCCGCAGGCGGCTGGGCGAGTCGGTCGACCTCCTCCTTCAGCGCCACGATCTGGTCGCGCGCCTCGCGGAGTGTCGTCGCCAGCCGTTCATTCTGGGAGGTCACCCCGGCCAGACTCGTCTGCAACTCGACGACTCGCTCCTCCAGGACACGGGTGTGCCTCGGGGAATCGGCGAGCTTGCGGCGCAGGACGGCGATCTCCTGCTCTAGGTCGGCGACCTGCCGGGCCGGGTCCTGTGACCCCCGACCGGGGCGGACGCCGTGGTTGGTCTCGTCATCGTGGGATGCCACGGTCCTCACCTCCTCCAAAGGGAGCTGGACGCTTCCAGACCCTACCTGGACCAGTGTCGGTCGAAACCCCTTCGATCAAGAAGACCATCGAGGCGTGTCCGATCTTCACTCGTGCGCGCTCCCTGTCGCCTGGGGGGATACCCACCCGAGGGCCCGGGAAAGCGGGCAGCGGTAGAGTCGGGGGTGGCCGACACCCCCGCCGGGGCCCGCCGCGGTCCGCCCCCGGGCGGCACGGGGACCGGGCGGCGCAGGTCGCACCGGCAGCGGGCCGGGCCGGCCGGCCGCGGAGAGCGCGGTGCGGTTGCCCGCCCCGCGGCGCGGGGAGGGTGTGGCATGACGGACAGGATCGAGCGGACCCGCCCGGCGGAAGCCAGGGCGACCGGGAAACGGTGGGTGGGATGAGCGCGCAGCACACGGCCGCCGACGAACTCGAGGTCTGGATCGACCAGGAGCTGTGTACGGGCGACGGCATCTGCGCCCAGTACGCACCCGAGGTGTTCGAGCTGGACATCGACGGCCTCGCCTACGTGAAGCCGCCGGTCGCGGCCGGCGAGGAGGCCGATCTGCTGACGGAGCCCGGTGCGACGGCGCCGGTGCCGCTGCCGCTGCTGCGGGACGTGGTGGAGTCGGCGAAGGACTGCCCGGGCGACTGCATCCACGTGCGGCGCGTCGCCGACGGCACCGAGGTCCACGGGCCCGACGCCGACTGAGGGGCGGCACACGCGCACGTCCGGCGCGTGCCGCCCTGAGGCGCGTGCCGCCCTCCGGCGGCACGCGCCTCAGGTGTGGAACGCGGGGGCGGGCGGGGCCGCCTGGTCGACGACCAGCCGCCCGTCGCGCCAGTTCCAGGTCGCCTCGCCGTGCAGGTCGGGGTCGCTGCGGGGCACGTCGGGCGAGGAGTAGGCGAGCAGCACGGCCCGCAGGGTGCCGTCGGCGGCCGCCAACTCCGAGACGATCATCCCTTCCCCCGGGTCCACCAGCGTCTCGGCGACCACGACGGCGCCGTCGGCGCGGCCGGTCAGCAGGTAGAGGCCGTGCGGCGGGGTGCCGCCGCCGGCGTCGCAGCGGACGGCGGCGACGGTCTCGGTGCGCCCGTCGCCGTCGAGGTCGACCTGGGCGCTGTGGGTCACCGCGGTGGGGTGCGGTCCGCACTCCAGCGGGTAGTCGACCGCCTCCGGGTCCGGGCCTCCGGTGGCCTGCGGAACAGGCGGCCCGGGGCGGGCGGTCGCCCCCTCCGGCTGCACCATGGCGGCCGCCCCGGCGACGGCCGCGAGCGCGGCGGCGGTGGTCAGCCAGTGGAGCGCGCGGGCGCGGGTGTGCGGGAGTCCGGGAACGGCCGGGGACTGCACGCTGGGGTCTCCTGTGAGGAAGCGCCGCGGAGCGCGGCGGGCGGGATGCTGTGCATCGTGCCACACCTCGCGCGCCGGCAGAAGGGCCGCCCGGCCCCTGCGAGCATGTGCGCGCCGTCCCACCCTGGCGGGTGGAACGGCGCGATGTCGACGGGGAGTTGGCGTCAGGCGCGGCCGCTGCCGGGACCGGTGTAGTCCTCGCCGTAGGCGCCGGGCGCCGGGCGGCGGCGCCGGCGCGGCGGCTCGACCCCGTCGGCCAGGCGGCGCGCGGTGAGCAGGAAGCCGGTGTGGCCGATCATGCGGTGGTCGGGACGGACGGCGAGCCCCTCGACGTGCCAGGTGCGGACCATGGTCTCCCACGCCGACGGCTCGTTGAAGGTGCCGTGCTCCCGGATGGTCTCCACCGTCCGCGCCAGCTGCGTCGTGGTGGCGACGTAGGCGCAGAGGATGCCGCCGGGCACCAGCGCCTTGGAGACCGCGTCCAGGCACTCCCAGGGGGCGAGCATGTCGAGGATGACCCGGTCGACCTCGGTGTCGCTGAGGTTGTCCTGCAGGTCGCCCACGGTGAGCTGCCAGGCGGGGTGGGGCCCGCCGAAGTAGCGCTCGACGTTGCCCTTGGCGATGTCGGCGAAGTCGGCACGGCGCTCGTAGGAGTGCAGCATGCCGTGGTCGCCGACGGCGCGCAGCAGGAAGGTGGAGAGCGATCCCGATCCCACACCCGCCTCCACCACCCGGGCGCCGGCGAAGATGTCGGCCATCGCCAGGATCTGACCCGCGTCCTTGGGGTAGACCACGGCGGCCCCGCGGGGCATGGACAGGACGAAGTCGGTGAGGAGCGGGCGCAGCGCGAGGTAGTCGACCTTGCCGGTGGTGCGGACGACGGTCCCCTCGGGGGCACCGATCAGCTCGTCGTGCGGGAAGGCACCCTTGTGGGTGTGGAAGCTCTTCCCTGCTTCGAGCGTGAAGGTGTAGTGGCGGCCCTTGGGGTCGGTGAGCTGTACCTGGTCCCCGACCCTGAAGGGCCCGCGTCGGCGGGCGGCACCGGTCGGTTCGGACATGGGGAGCAGCCTAGTCCAGCCGCGTGACGGGCCCTAATCGAGGGCGGCCCGCGGTGGTCAGGCGGTCAGCGGTCCGAGGGGCGCCCGTCGCCGGACATGGCGGCGACGAAGGCGCGTTCGACGTCGGAGGTGGCGAGCACCCCGTAGATCTCACCGGTGGGTTCCACCACCAGGTACTCCGAGGCGGGGTGGTCGCGGAGGTGCGTCAGCAGCGCCTCGCCGCCGAGGTCGGTGCGGATGCGGGTCCCCTCGGAGATCTCCTGGGCCAGGCCGCCGACGGGCTCCCAGGGGCGCCGGTGGTCGGGGACGGCGGCGATGGCGGACTCCCGGACGACGGCGCGCGGGGTGCCGTCGGGTTCGACGACCACCAGCGCGCGGGCGCCGGCGTCGTTGGCGCGCCGCAGCGCCTCCGAGAGGGGGGCGTCGGCGGGCACCGGGACGGCGCGGCGGGTCAGTGCGGTGGCGGTCAGCCCGGGGAGGCGCTCGCGGAGGCGGGCCATGCGCAGGCTGTTCCCGGCGCCGGTCCAGATGATGGCGGCGAGGACGGCGGCGAGCAGGCCGTCGGTGAGTGAGTCGACCCCGGTGTAGGACTGCCGCTCCACCACGATGCCGGTGTGGGTGACCAGGGGGAACCCGATGAGCACGGCCACGGCGAGGGCACGGCCGGCCCAGGCGGCGACGACCGTACCGGTCATCGGCCGGCCGGAGATCTTCCACACGACGGCGCGCAGCATCCGCCCGCCGTCCAGCGGCATCCCCGGCAGCAGGTTGAAGACCGCGACGATGAGGTTGGAGAGCATCAGCCCGGCGAACAGCACGCCGGGGACGGTGCCGGGCTCGGTGGCGAGCATCCCGAGCCAGAAGACGCCGGCGAGGACCAGCGAGAGCAGCGGCCCGACGAAGGCGAGGACGAACTCCCGCCCGGGGGTGGGCGAGTCCTTCTCGATCTCGGAGACGCCGCCGAAGAACTGGAGCTGGATGCGCCGCACCGGCAGGCCGAAGCGCAACGCCGCCACGGTGTGGGCGAGTTCGTGCACCAGTACCGAGGCGTAGAACGCGACGGCGAAGAAGAGCGCGACGAGGTAGCGGGTGCCGCCGATGCCGGGGATGATCCGCTCCAGCTGGTTGCCGAAGAACCAGGTGATCAGGGCCGCGACGAGGAACCAGCTGGGCGCCACGTACACCGGGACCTTGAAGATGCGGCCCATCAGGATGCCGCCCCCGCCGCCCGGGCGCTTCTTCCCGGAGCCGCCGGCCGCCGGCCGGTCCGCCTCTCCCACGGTGTCCCCTTGTCCTGAGTGCTCGTCGCCGTCCACCACCGGTGACGGCGTGGCCTGGCGCCCCGCCGGCCGCCGCGCCGCGCAATGATCGGCACGATCATGCCGCGCCGGGCCCGTGATGACGATGGTATTGCGCCGGGTGTCGGTGGCGGGTCGTAGGGTTCTGCACATGGAAGCGTCACCCGCACCGCGTACCGCCTCGCTCTCGCCGTCCCGAGCGGCGGACTTCATGCAGTGTCCCCTGTTGTACCGGTTTCGGGTGATCGACCGGCTCCCGGAGGAGCCCAGCGCCGCCGCGACGCGCGGCACCGTCGTCCACGCCGTGCTGGAGCGGGTCTTCGACGCGCCGGCGGCGCAGCGCTCGGCGCGCCGCGCGCGGTCGATGGTGGTGCAGGAGTGGGAGCGGCTGCTGGCGCGCCGCCCGGAGTTGGCCTCGCTCTTCGCGGACGAACCCGCCGAGGCGGGCGCGACGGCCGCAGCGGACGCGACGGAGGGGGCCGGGGACGAACCCGCGGTCGGCGCGTCCCCGGAGGCGGCGGCGCGGCTGGCGCGCTGGCTGACCGATGCCGAGGAGCTCGTCGAGCGGTGGTTCACGCTGGAGGACCCGACCCGGCTGGAGCCCGCCGAGCGCGAGATGTGGGTGGAGACCAAGCTGGACTCGGGCCTGCGGCTGCGGGGCGTGATCGACCGGGTGGACATCGCGCCCACCGGCGAGGTGCGGATCGTGGACTACAAGACGGGCAAGGCGCCCCGGCCCGAGTACGCCGGCGACGCCCTGTTCCAGATGACGTTCTACGCGCTGGTGGTGTGGCGGCTGAAGGGCGTGCTGCCGCGCCGGTTGCAGTTGGTCTACCTGGGCAGCGGCGACGTCCGCCACTACGACCCGGTGGAGGCCGACCTCCTCGCGGTGGAGCGCAAGCTGCTGGCGCTGTGGGAGGCGATCCGGGAGGCGACGGAGACCGGGGACTGGCGGCCGCGCCGCACCAAGCTCTGCGGCTGGTGCAGCTACCGCTCGATCTGCCCCGAGTTCGGCGGCACTCCCCCGCCCTACCCGCTGCTGGTGCAGGACACGCTGCCGCTGGTGGACGCCGGCGCCGGGCCCGCGGCCGACGCGGCGGGGACCGCGTCCGGCTCCGCTGCCGACACCCCCGCCGAGCCTGCCGGCGAGACCGCCGTCGAGACCCCCGCCGGGGTGCCCGCGGGCGGGGCGCGGCAGGCGCCGGAGGGCGCGTGAGCGAGAATGGGGCCGGTACACCCGTCCCGTGAGGAGCGCCCGTGCCCATTCGAGTGCTGCTGGTCGACGACCAGCCCCTGCTGCGCACCGGTTTCCGGATGATCCTGGAGGCCGAGGGCGACCTCGCGGTCGTGGGTGAGGCGGGCGACGGTCAGCAGGCGTTGGAGCAGGTGCGGACGTTGCAGCCCGACGTCGTGCTGATGGACATCCGGATGCCCCGGATGGACGGCGTGGAGGCGACGCGCCGCATCACCGGCCCGGCCAAGGACGGGCCGGTCAAGGTGCTGGTGCTGACCACCTTCGACCTCGACGAGTACGTGGTGGAGGCGCTGCGCGCCGGGGCCAGCGGCTTCCTGCTGAAGGACGCGCCGGCGGCCGAACTCGTCCAGGCGATCCGGGTGGTGGCCGCCGGTGAGGCGATGCTGGCGCCGAGCATCACTCGGCGCCTGCTCGACCAGTACGCCGGCAAGCTGCCGGCCGGCGAGGAGCAGCTGCCGGAGACGCTGAGCACGCTCACCGAGCGCGAGCTGGAGGTGCTGCGGCTGGTGGCCCGGGGGATGTCGAACGCGGAGATCGCGGCGGAGCTGTTCGTCAGCGAGACGACGGTGAAGACGCACGTCGGGCACGTGCTCACCAAGCTGGGGCTGCGGGACCGTGTGCAGGCCGCGGTGTACGCCTACGAGAGCGGTCTGGTCCGCCCCGGGCGCTGACCCGGCACGGGGCCCGCCCCGCGGGGGGGGCGGGCGACGGGGCGGTGCCCGGCGCGGGCGGAGCTTCCGGTCAGAGTGGTCCGGCGGGCTCGCCGGCGCGGGCGGCCGGCCACAGTCCCCGCAGGTAGCGCAGGTCGACCTCGGTGAGCGAGGCGACGACGCTCCGGCGGTGCGCGGGCGGAATGGGCACCACGGAGGGGACCACCACCACCTGGCAGCCGGCCGCCTCCGCGGCGGCGACCCCCGTCAGCGTGTCCTCCACGGCGACGCACTCCTCGGGCGCCACTCCCAGCCCGGCGGCCGCGGCCAGGTAGGGGTCGGGGTGCGGCTTGTTGCGCCGCAGGTCGTTGCCGGCGACGGTCAGGGTGAACGAGCCCTGTCCCAGCACGGTGCTCACCACGTCCACCACGGCCCGGTCGGAGGCGGAGACCAGCGCGGTGGGCACGCCCTGCCCGGTGAGTTCGTCGAGGAGCCGCCGGGCGCCGGGCATCAGGTTGAACCCGTCGCCGAGCCGGGTGAGGAACGCGGCGTTGATGAGCGGGCCGAGTTCCTCCAGCGTGATCGCGGCGCCGGTGGCCTCGATGAGGTGGCGGCCGACGCGCCCCATGGGCCCGCCGCTGACGACGGCGCGGTGGTGGTCGGCGAGGGTGTGGCCGAGGCCGGCGAAGACGGCGACCTCGGCGTCCCACCACAGCCCCTCGGTGTCGACCAGGGTGCCGTCCATGTCGAGCAGGACCGCCCGGGGAGCGGGGGTACCGCCGCCCGAGCCGTGCGTCGTCGGGAGGAACGTCGTCATCCGCGTGCACCTCCGGGGGAAGGGAAGGCCGGTCGTCACCCCCGCGCACGGGAGCGGCGACCGGCCGGGTCCGGACCGATCAGTGTACGCCGCGGCCCGCAGGACGGGCAGGCGCTGCGCGGCGAACGGGGGACGACGGCGCCCCGGCCGCCGGGCGACGGGTGGACATCGCGCAGGGGCCGGGCGCGCCGGGCCGGTCGTTCCGGGGCCGGCCACGGCGCCGGGGTCAGCGGGCGTTGAAGTAGTTGGCCTCCGGGTGGTGCAGGACGATCGCGTCGGTCGACTGCTCGGGGTGCAGCTGGAACTCCTCGGAGAGCTTGACGCCGATGCGTTCCGGCTGGAGCAGCTCGGCGATCTTGGCGCGGTCCTCCAGGTTCGGGCAGGCGGGGTAGCCGAGGGAGTAGCGGCACCCCTGGTACTCGGTGCGGAACATCCCCGACAGCTCCGCCGGGTCGCTGCCCCCGATGCCGAGCTCCTGCCGGACGCGGGCGTGCCAGTACTCGGCGAGCGCCTCGGCCAACTGGACGGAGAGGCCGTGCAGTTCGAGGTAGTCGCGGTAGGCGTCGGCGGCGAAGAGCTCCCCGGTCGCCTCCCCGATACGGGAGCCGACGGTGACCACCTGGAGCCCCACGACGTCGAGTTCCCCGCTCTCCTTCGGCCGGAAGAAGTCCGCCAGGCACAGGTGGCGGCCGCGGCTCTGCCGGGGGAAGGTGAACCGGGTGCGCTCCCGGCCGTCCTCGTCGAGGATCACCAGGTCGTCGCCGTCCGCGTGGCAGGGGAAGTAGCCGTGGACGACGGCCGCCTCCAGCAGGTTGTCGGTGTGCAGGCGGTCCAGCCAGCCGCGCAGCCGGGGCCGGCCCTCGGACTCCAGCAGCTCCTGGTAGTCGGGGCCGTCGCCGCTCCGGCTGCCCTTGAGCCCCCACTGGCCCTTGAACAGGGCGTCCTCGTCGAGCCAGGAGGCGTACTCCTTGAGCGCGATCCCCTTGACGATGCGGGTGCCGGTGAACGGGGCGGCGGGGACGGGCACGTCGGTGGCGGTCGCCGAGCGGCTCGGCGGCGCCTCGGCCTCCTCCGGCGCGGTGGGGCGCGGCGCGGTGCGGGCCGGCACCCGGCGCTGCTTCAGCTCGGGCAGCGTCACGCCGGGCACGCCGCGCTTGACGCCGATCAGCGCGTCCATCAGCCGCAGCCCCTCGAAGGCGTCGCGGGCGTAGCGGACCTCCCCGTCGTAGATCTCGTGGAGGTCCTGCTCCACGTAGGCGCGGGTGAGGGCGGCGCCGCCGAGGATGACGGGGTAGTCGGCCGCCATGCCGCGGGCGTTCAGCTCCTCCAGGTTCTCCTTCATGATCACGGTCGACTTCACCAGCAGGCCGGACATGCCGATGACGTCGGCGCGGTGCTCGGCCGCCGCCTCCAGAATGGCGTTGACCGGCTGCTTGATGCCGAGGTTGACGACGTTGTAGCCGTTGTTGGAGAGGATGATGTCGACGAGGTTCTTGCCGATGTCGTGGACGTCGCCGCGAACGGTGGCGAGCACGATGGTGCCCTTGCCGTCCTCGTCGGACTTCTCCATGTGCGGTTCCAGGTGGGCGACCGCGGTCTTCATCACCTCGGCGGACTGCAGGACGAACGGCAGCTGCATCTGGCCCGAGCCGAACAGTTCGCCGACGGTCTTCATCCCCGCCAGCAGCGTCTCGTTGACGATGGCCAGCGCGGGCCGTTCGGTGAGCGCCTCCTCGAGGTCGGCCTCCAGGCCGTTGCGCTCCCCCTCGATGATGCGGCGGCGCAGCCGCTCCTCCAGCGGCAGCGCGGCCAGTTCCTCGGCCCGTCCGGCGCGCACCGACTTCGCGTCGACGCCGTCGAAGAGCTCCAGCAGCCGCTGCAGCGGGTCGTACCCCTCGCGGCGCCGGTCGTGGATGAGGTCGAGCGCGACCGCTGCCTCCTCCTCGGCGAGCCGGGCGATCGGGACGATCTTGGCGGCGTGGACGATGGCCGAGTCCAGGCCGGCCTTGACGCACTCGTCGAGGAAGACGGAGTTCAGCACCATGCGGGCGGCGGGGTTGAGCCCGAAGGAGATGTTGGAGAGGCCGAGGGTGGTCTGCACCCGGGGGTGGCGGCGCTTGAGCTCGCGGATGGCCTCGATGGTGGCGACGCCGTCGCCGCGGGACTCCTCCTGGCCGGTACAGATGGTGAAGGTCAGACAGTCGATGAGGATGTCCGACTCCTCGATGCCCCAGTTCCCGGTGAGGTCGGCGATGAGTCGTTCGGCGATCTCGACCTTCTTCTCGGCGGTCCGGGCCTGGCCCTCCTCGTCGATGGTGAGCGCGATCAGCGCGGCGCCGTGCTCGGCGGCGAGCTCGGTGATGCGGGCGAACCGGGACTCCGGCCCGTCGCCGTCCTCGTAGTTGACCGAGTTGATGACGGCGCGGCCGCCGAGGTGCTCCAGGCCGGTGCGGATGACCTCCACCTCGGTGGAGTCCAGCACGATCGGCAGGGTGGAGGCGGTGGCGAGCCGGCCGGCGAGTTCGGCCATGTCGGCGGTGCCGTCCCGGCCGACGTAGTCGACGCACAGGTCCAGGAAGTGGGCGCCCTCGCGGATCTGCTCGCGGGCCAGTTCCACGCAGTCGTCCCAGCGGGCCTCCAGCATCGCCTCGCGGAACTTGCGGGAGCCGTTGGCGTTGGTCCGCTCGCCGATGGCGAGGTAGGAGGCGTCCTGCTGGAAGGGCACGGTCTGGTAGAGCGAGGCCGCACCCGGCTCGGGCCGGGGCTCGCGCTCGGCCGGCGTCAGGCCGCGGACCCGCTCGACGACCTGGCGCATGTGCTCCGGGGTGGTGCCGCAGCAGCCGCCGATGAGCGAGAGGCCGAAGTCGTTGACGAACGTCTCCTGGGCGTCGGCGAGCTCGGGCGCGGTGAGGGGGTAGTGCGCGCCGTCACGTCCGAGGACGGGGAGCCCCGCGTTGGGCATGCAGGCCAGCGGAACCCGCGCGTGTTGCGCGAGGTAGCGCAGGTGCTCGCTCATCTCGGCGGGGCCGGTCGCGCAGTTCATCCCGATCATGTCGATGCCGAGGGGTTCCAGCGCGGTGAGGGCGGCGCCGATCTCGGAGCCGAGCAACATGGTGCCGGTCGTCTCGACGGTGACGGAGACGATGAGCGGCGCCTCGGAGCCGGCGGCGGTGAGCGCGCGCCGCGCGCCGATCACGGCGGCCTTGGTCTGCAGCAGGTCCTGGGTGGTCTCCACCAGCAGCGCGTCGGCACCACCGGCGAGCAGGCCGTCGGCGTTGCGTTCGTAGGCGTCGCGCAGCAGGCCGTAGGGGGCGTGGCCCAGCGTGGGGAGCTTGGTCCCCGGCCCCATGGAGCCGAGCACCCAGCGCATCCGGCCGTCCTCGGCGGCGAACAGGTCGGCGGCCTCGCGAGCGACCCGGGCACCGGCCTCCGACAGCTCGTGGACACGCTCGGGGATGTCGTACTCGCCGAGCGCCGCGTGGTTGGCGCCGAAGGTGTTGGTCTCCACGCAGTCCACACCGGCCGCGAAGTACTCGGCGTGGACCGACCGCACGATGTCGGGGCGGGTGACGTTGAGGATCTCGTTGCATCCTTCGAGATTCTCGAAGTCCTCCAGGGTGGGGTCCGCCGCCTGGAGCATGGTGCCCATGCCGCCGTCGGCGACGACGACGCGGGAGGCAATCGCCTCCCGGAAGGCGGCGATGCGCTGCGCCGGGCTGGCGGTGGGCAGGGTGGACGAGGCCATGGGGTGACTCCCTGGAGTGCGACGGCTGTCGGCTTTACGCCCCGGCGGGGGCATACCGGGTCAGCGTAACGGCAGGCCACCGGGTGCACCCGGACCGTTCCGCCGATCGGACAGCGGGAGAGCCGCGACCACCTGCGGCGGCGGCGCCGGCGCGGCCCGGGCGTGTCGGGCGGGCGCGCGGACCGCGCGGGCCCGTCGCGGGCGGGCCGGGAGCGGAGCGCGCGACAGGCCGTCGCAACCGTCACATAATGCCGATATGAGTACAGGCGTTGACCGGGAACGTTTCCCGTAACGATCAGGGGGACACCCGTCACAGGTAGTACTACCGTTCGCCGGTCGAACTTCCGAACGGGGGCGGGGCCCGGCCGCTGCCCCCGGGGGCCGGCGCCGGACGCGGACGAGGAGGCATGGTGTCCAGTTCAGACATTTTCATCGGCGAGATACTCGGGACAGCCGTCCTGATCCTGCTCGGCGGCGGCGTCGTCGCCGGGGTCGTGCTCAAGAAGTCGAAGGCCTTCGGCGCCGGCTGGGTGGCAATCACCTTCGGCTGGGGATTCGCGGTCCTCAGCGGCGTCTACGTCTCCACGGAGCTGTCCGGCGCGCACATCAACCCGGCGGTGACCCTGGGGCTGGCGCTGGACAGCGGCAACTGGGACAACGTCTGGGTCTACTGGGCGGGTCAGATGATCGGCGCGATGATCGGCGCCGCCCTGGTCTGGATCGCCTACTTCGGGCACTTCCAGGCGCACCTGCGCGACCCCGCCGTGGCCGCGGCCGAGCAGGGCACCGAGAAGGCCGGTGCGGACGGCCACCGCCCCCACAAGGGCCCCGGCCCCGTGCTGGGCATCTTCTCGACCGGCCCGGAGATCCGCAGCCCCTGGCAGAACTTCGCCACCGAGCTGATCGCCACCACCGTGCTGGTGCTGGCCGTCATCCGGCTCGGCGTCAACGACGACCTGCAGGTCACCGGCTTGGGCGGCCTGATGGTCGCCCTGGTCGTCGTCGGTATCGGCCTGTCCCTCGGCGGCCCGACGGGATACGCCATCAACCCGGCGCGCGACCTCGGCCCCCGCATCGTGCACACGCTGCTGCCGCTGCCCAACAAGGGCGGATCCGACTGGGGCTACGCCTGGATTCCGGTACTGGGACCGCTGGCGGGCGGCGCGCTCGCCGCCGGCATCTCCCGGCTCGCGTTCTGAGCGGCGCCGGCCGCCCCCCGCCCCACCGCACCTCCTCCCGTGTCCGGGACCACCACAGCAGCACCAGCAGACCAGGAGCCGCACCATGAGTGAGACGCACGCCGCCGACGGCGGTCCCCGCGAGTACATCGCGGCGATCGACCAGGGCACCACCTCCAGCCGGTGCATCGTGTTCGACCGCGCGGGGACCATCGTCGGGGTCGAGCAGAAGGAGCACGAGCAGATACTCCCCCGCCCCGGGTGGGTGGAGCACGACGCCGCCGAGATCTGGGCCAATGTCCAGGAGGTCGTCGCCGGCGCCCTCGCCAAGGCCGGGGTGACGCGCGACGAGGTGAAGGCCATCGGCATCACCAACCAGCGCGAGACCACCCTGCTGTGGGACCGCGCCACCGGCCGTCCCGTCCACAACGCGATCGTGTGGCAGGACACCCGCACCGACGCCATCTGCCGGGACCTGGGCCGCAACGTCGGCCAGGACCGGTTCCGCCGCGAGACCGGCCTGCCGCTGGCCTCCTACTTCGCGGGGCCGAAGATCCGCTGGCTGCTGGACAACGTCGAGGGGCTGCGCGAGCGTGCGGAGCGGGGCGAGATCCTCTTCGGCACGATGGACTCCTGGGTGATCTGGAACCTCACCGGCGGCCCGGACGGCGGCCGCCACGTCACCGACGTCACCAACGCCTCCCGCACGATGCTGATGAACCTGCGCACCCTGGACTGGGAGGAGCGCATCTGCGAGTCCATGGGCGTGCCGACCGCGGTGCTGCCGGAGATCCGGTCCTCCGCCGAGGTGTACGGCCACGCCAAGGGCGGGCCGCTGGACGGCATCCCGGTCGCCTCCGCCCTGGGCGACCAGCAGGCCGCGCTGTTCGGCCAGACGTGCTTCGCCGAGGGCGAGGGCAAGTCGACCTACGGCACCGGCACCTTCGTGCTGATGAACACCGGCGAGAAGCCGGTCAACTCGTACGCCGGACTGCTGACCACCGTCGGCTACCGGATCGGCGACGAGAAGCCGGTGTACGCCCTGGAGGGCGCCATCGCCGTGACGGGCTCCCTGGTGCAGTGGATGCGCGACCAGATGGGCCTGATCTCCGACGCGGCCGAGATCGAGCCGCTGGCACGCTCGGTCGACGACAACGGCGGCACGTACTTCGTCCCGGCGTTCTCCGGGCTGTTCGCGCCGTACTGGCGCTCGGACGCCCGCGGCGTCATCGCCGGACTGACCCGGTACGTCACCAAGGCCCACATCGCGCGCGCCGTGCTGGAGGCCACCGCCTGGCAGACGCGGGAGATCACCGACGCGATGCACAAGGACTCCGGGGTGGAGCTGACCACTCTCAAGGCCGACGGCGGCATGACGGCCAACGGACTGCTCATGCAGAAGATCTCCGACTTCCTCGACGTGCCCGTGGTGCGTCCGGAGGTCACCGAGACCACCTGTCTCGGGGCCGCCTACGCCGCCGGGCTGGCCACCGGCTTCTGGAACTCCACCGACGAACTGCGCGCCAACTGGCGCGAGGACCACCGGTGGGAGCCGGAGATGGACGCCGCCGACCGCGAACGCGAGTACAAGTACTGGCTGAAGACGGTCGAGCGCACCATGGGCTGGCTGGAGGACGAGAAGAGCTGACGGCGCGGCGCGGACGGGGCCGGTCGGGACGCGACGTCCCGACCGGCCCCGTCGCCGTCCCGTGGGCCGCCGGGGCGCGCAGACGCACCTCCGACCGCCCGCCGGGCCCAGGCGTACGAACCCCCTGTCGTGGGCACGGTCACGCCGTAGGCTGGGCTCGCAAGGAACGACCGAGCAGACCGGGCGTGGCGCGCAGCCGCCGACCGTCCGGCCGGAAGGAGGCGCTGGGTGATCGAGCTCGAGGGAGTACCCGAGCTGGTCGACCCGGTCATGGTGGCCGCGTTCGAAGGCTGGAACGATGCCGGCGACGCGGCCTCCGCCGCGCTCGACCATCTCGACCAGGCATGGAAGGGCGAGGTCTTCGCGGCGCTCGACGCCGAGGAGTACTACGACTTCCAGGTCAACCGTCCCCGGATGTGGCTGGACGGCGGGGTGCGCCGGATCACCTGGCCCACCACGCGGCTCTCCGTGGTGCGGGTCGGTGCCGAGGAGGGCAACGGCAGACCCCGCGACCTGGTCCTGGTCCGCGGCGTCGAGCCCAGCATGCGCTGGCGTACCTTCTGCAACGAGGTGCTGGCCTTCGCCCACGAGCTGGGGGTGGAGATGGTGGTGATGCTGGGCGCGCTGCTCGGCGACACCCCGCACACCCGGCCTGTGCCGGTGAGCAGCGTCACCTCCGACGACAAGCTCGCCCGCTCGCTGAACGTCGAGGAGTCCCGCTACGAGGGGCCCACCGGCATCGTGGGCGTCCTGCAGGAGGCGTGCGCGCACGCCGGTGTCCCCGCGGTCAGCCTCTGGGCGGGTGTGCCGCACTACGTCTCCCAGCCGCCCAACCCGAAGGCGACGCTGGCGCTGCTGCACGCGTTGGAGGACCTGCTCGGGCTGTCCGTGCCGCTGGGCGACCTCACGGAGGACGCGCGGGCGTGGCAGCTTGGGGTGGACCAACTGGCGGCCGACGACTCGGAGGTCGCCGAGTACGTGCAGTCGCTGGAGGAGGCCAAGGACACCGCGGAGCTGCCCGAGGCGAGCGGCGAGGCCATCGCCCGCGAGTTCGAGCGGTACCTGCGCCGCCGTTCGGGCGGTGAGTCCCCCGGGCCGGGCGGCCCGGGGCAGTCGCCCGGCGGCCAGGGGCCCTACCTCCGCGACCCCAACAGCGGCCGCCGCCGCGGCCGGGGCGACGGCGACGACACCCCGCCCGCCGGCGGCGCAGGTACCGCTCGAACTCGCGGGCGATGGCCTCGCCGCTCGCCTCGGGC
>NZ_JAAVJD010000106.1 GCF_012033735.1 Streptomyces lonarensis
CGCCCGGTACGGCGGCCGGGGCGGTCTCCCCGGCGCCGGCCGGCAGGTCTCGCGGACGGGCCCGCCGACGGTCGGCGGCCGGTGGTCCCTGCTGCCCGCGGCGGTGGCCGACCCGACCGTCCGTGCGCACGCGCTCGCCCACACCCTGCTGGACCGCCACGGTGTGGTGACCCGCGGCGCGGTCGCGGCCGAGGGCGTCGAGGGCGGCTTCTCGGCCGCCTACCGGGTGCTGTCCGCCTTCGAGGACAGCGGGCGGGCTCGCCGCGGCTACGTGGTGGAGGGGCTCGGCGCCGCGCAGTTCGCGGTGGAGGGAGCGGTGGACCGGCTGCGCGCGGTCAACAACGTGCGCGAGCGCGGCGAACTGCGGGAGCCCGGGGAGCCGGTGCTGCTGGCCGCCGCGGACCCGGCGAACGCGTTCGGTGCGGCACTGCCCTGGCCGGAACCGCCGGCGGGAGTGTCGCAGAAGCCCGGGCGGAAGGCGGGCGCGCTGGTGGTGCTGAGCTCGGGGCGTCCGGCGCTGTACGTGGAACGCGGCGGCCGGACCCTGCTGGCGTGGCCGGAGGGGAACGACCCGGACGGCGCCTCGCTCCGGGCGCCGGTCCGGGCGGTCGCGGACGCCGCGCGCCGCGGGCTGCTCGGGACGGTGACGGTGGAGCGGGTCAACGGCAACCCGGTGCTCGGCGACCCGGTGTGGTCCCGGCTGCTGGAGGAGGCGGGGTTCCACCCCACTCCCCGCGGGCTGCGCATGCGCCCCTGACCGGCGGACGGCCCTCCCGGCGTGCTGTCGTTCGGCGCTCGGCTCCCGCGAGTGCGGCGGGCCGGTGGCGCCTCAGGCTGCGAAGACGTCCACGGCCTCCGCCGGCGCCTTGATGGTGACGCGCTCCTCCGGGCGTCCGGTGACCGAGGTGACCCGGATGGGGTTCAGCATCGGACGCATCGGCGGCGGGACGGCGTCGCTGGCGGCGGACTGGGCCAGTTCGGCGAGCGCGAGCTCGTCGCTGACCTCACGCAGCAGCTCCGACATCCGCACGTCCAGCGCGTCGCAGATCGCGGCCAGCAACTCGGACGAGGCCTCCTTCTGCCCGCGCTCCACCTCGGAGAGGTAGCCGAGCGAAACCCGGGCGGACGAGGAGACCTCACGCAGAGTGCGGCCCTGACGTTGGCGCTGCCGACGCAGCACGTCACCTTGCAGGCGACGGAGCAGGATCATCGGTGGCTCCCTCCTCGGACCGTTGGCCTCGCTACGTTCATGCCCAACCGTACCGCTTCGGACTCCCGACGCGACGGGAAGCCCTTCGTGTTCGCTGAAGGCGCATGGTGCGGTCTCATTCCCCCAACCGCCTGACCGAGCGGCCCTTCCACCGTACACTCAGCGCGCGGCGTGGCCGTTTTCCTGCCCAGTGGGCGCATCTTCCTCATTTCCGGACGGACCAGACGGGTCGGACGTATCGGATCGTTCACCCGGCGCGACGGCGTCCTCCACCAGCGCCTCGTACAGGGCGGCCAGCACCGCCTCGACGGTCTGCCCGCGGATGGCCTCGCGGTCCCCCGCCGCGTCCACCCGTTGCGCGACGGCCCGCCGCACTCCGGGCGGTACGACCGCGACGAACACCGTCCCGACCGGTCGGCCGTCCTGCGGCTCCGGGCCGGCGACACCCGTGGTGGCCACCCCCCAGTCGGCGCCGAGAAGGTCGCGGACGCCGGTCGCCATCTGCCGTGCGACCTCGGGGTCGACGGCGCCGCGCTCCGCGAGTACGGCGTGGTCGACCCCGAGCAGATCGCGCTTGACCTCGGTGGCATAGGCCGTGACGGAGCCGCGGAAGGCGGCCGACGCCCCCGGTACCGCCGTCAGGGCCGCGGCCACCGTACCGCCGGTCAACGACTCGGCCACGGCCACCGTGTGACCGCGGGCAAACAGCAGCTCCAGCACCGGGGCCGCCGGACGCTCCTCCGCGCGATCGGCGCGGTTCCTACGCACCGGCCCGCTCGCGGGCCAGGCCGGCGCGGCGCAGCCGGACCGCCTGGCGGACGTAGTCCAGGCCGGTGGCGACCGTCAGCACCACGGCCGCGGCCATCGCCCACCACCGCAGCGTCGCGAGCGGCCCCGTGAGCACGAGGATGTACATCCCGACCGCCACACCCTGTGTCAGGGTCTTCGCCTTGCCCCCGCGACTGGCGGGGATCACACCGAACCGGATCACCCAGAACCGGATCAGGGTGACACCGAACTCACGCGCGAGGATGACGAGCGTGACCCACCACGGCAGGTCACCGAGCAGGGAGAGGCACACCAGCGCCGTCCCCATGATCGCCTTGTCGGCGATCGGGTCGGCGATCTTGCCGAAGTCGGTCACCAGCCCGTGGCGGCGCGCCAGCTCTCCGTCGAACAGGTCGGTGATCATGGCGATGGCAAAGGCCGACCAGGCGAGTGACCGCCAGACCGGGTCGTCGCCGCCGCCCGCGAACATCAGGACCGCGAAGCCGGGGACCAGTGCCAGCCGCACCATCGTCAGGATGTTGGCGATGTTCCACAGCCCCGCCTGCGGCAGCACACCCGCCTCGGCGGTGATCGTCTCCGCGGCGGACGACGGACGACGCCCGCCGTCCGCCGCGGAGACGGCCGACGTGCCCGTCATCCGCGCGCCTCGGCGGCAGGACCGCCCGAGGGGACCGGGACCCGCAGCTCGGCGACGAGGTCCACACCGTCGGTGTCGACGATCCGCGCGTCCACGTAGGCCCCGACCTCGAAACCACCGAGCGGGTCCTGGCCGTCCGCACGCTCCGGGTCCGGCAGCAGCAGGATCTGCCCGTCGGTCTCCGGCGCCTGGTGCACACCGCGCCCGAGGGCGACCGGACCGCCGTCGGCGCCGCCCTCCGGGTCGAGCGACTCGATCAGCACGCGGGCGTCCTCGCCGATCCGCTCCTCCGCGCGCTGCGCCGTCAGCTCGTCGGCCAGGCGGCTCAGCCGCTCCACCCGCTCGGACACCAGCTCGGGGGCGTGCTTGCCGTCGTACCCGGCTGCCTCGGTGCCGTCCTCGTCCGAGTAGCCGAAGATCCCGATCGCGTCGAGCCGGGCGGACGTCAGGAAACGTTCCAGCTCGGCGACGTCGGCCTCGCTCTCGCCGGGGAACCCGACGATGAAGTTGGAGCGGACACCTGCCAGCGGCGCCTTGGACCGGATGGCGTCGAGCAGTTCCAGGAACCGGTCGGTGTCACCGAAGCGCCGCATCGCGCGCAGCACGCCGGGAGCCGAGTGCTGGAACGACAGGTCGAAGTAGGGGGCCACCTTGTCGGTGCCCGTCAGGACGTCGATCAGGCCGGGACGCATCTCCGCCGGCTGCAGGTAGCTGACCCGGATGCGCTCCAGGCCCTCCACCGCTGCCAGCTCCGGCAGCAGCGACTCCAGCAGCCGGATGTCGCCGAGGTCCTTGCCGTAGGAGGTGTTGTTCTCGGAGACGAGCATGATCTCCGAGACGCCCTCCCCCGCGAGCCAGCGCGCCTCGTTCAGCACGTCGGAGGGGCGGCGGGAGATGAACGACCCCCGGAAAGAGGGGATGGCGCAGAAGCTGCAGCGGCGGTCGCATCCGGAGGCCAGCTTCACGGAGGCGACGGGGCTGGAGTCCAGGCGCCGACGCAACGGCGGGCGAGGGCCGGAGACCGGCGCGACCCCTTCGGGGAGGTCCGTGGGGGCGCCGTGGCCGGGGAGCGCGACCTCCGCGGCGCCCTGCTGGCGCTCGGCCGGCGAGATCGGGAGCAGCTTGCGGCGGTCGCGCGGCGTGTGCGAGGCGTGCACCCCGCCACCGAGGATGGTGCGGAGCCGGTCGGAGATGTCGGCGTAGTCGTCGAAACCGAGGACTCCGTCGGCCTCGGGCAGGGCCTGGGCGAGCTCGGTGCCGTACCGTTCCGCCATGCAGCCGACGGCGACGACGGCCTGGGTGCGGCTGTCCCCGCCCTTGAGGTCGTTGGCCTCCAGCAGCGCGTCGACCGAGTCCTTCTTGGCGGTCTCCACGAAACCGCAGGTGTTCACGACGGCGACGTCCGCGTCGGCCGCCTCCTCGACGAGGTCCCAGCCGTCCGCGGCCAGCCGCCCCGCCAGCTCTTCGGAGTCCACCTCGTTACGGGCACAACCAAGGGTGACGAGGGCGACGGTGCGGCGTTCAGACATGGTCTCAGCGTACTTCGTCCCGGGCCGTGGCTCGGCCCGGGACGGGGGTAGCGCGGTCGACGGGCCGGTCAGCCCTCCTCGGGGTCGCCCGGGGTGAAGCTCAGCCGCTGGACGGCGCCGGGGTCTCCGATGCTGTCCAGGTGCTTGCCGTTGACGTACAGCTCGATGGCGCCGGCGTTGCCGGTGACCAGGTCGAGCTGGTCGTCGTCGGTGAAGGTCTCGGAGTCGCCGTCCTGGAGGGTGCCCTGGAAGAGCTGGCGGCCGGTGGCGTCGGTCACCATCACCCAGCTGGCACCACTGGCGACGACCTTCATCGTCACCTTGTCGGCCGGCGCCCCGGCGACGGCGCTCTGCGAGGGGTCGGGCTCGGCCGCCGCATCGTCCTCCGCCGCGTCGTCGCCCCCTCCCGCCGCGTCGTCCTCGGGGGCGGCCTCCGGCTCGGCGTCCGGTGACTCCGACTGGGCGACCTGGTCGGCGGCACCGTCGCCGGAACCGTTGACCAGGGTGAAGCCGACGAAGCCCACGACCGCGACGATGGCGGCCACCATCGCGGCCGTCCAGTTGGGCCGCCGCGGCTCGGAGCGGATACGTTCCGCCTCGAAGACCGGGGCGGCGGGCTCGGGCGCGGGGGCGTCGCCCCGACCCTCGTTGAAGCGCGCCACGAGTTCCGCCGGTTCGAGACCGACGGCGCGGGCGAGCGCGCGGATGTGACCGCGTGCGTAGACGTCGCCCCCGCAGCGGGAGTAGTCGTCGTTCTCGATCGACTGCACGATCGGGATGCGCACACGGGTGGTCGCGCTGACCTCGTCGATGGTCAGTTTCGCTGCGATGCGCGCCTGCTGGAGAGAGCGGCCGACGGAAGGAGGCCCGTCCTCGGCCGAGAAGTTGCCGTTGGACACGGAGACGCCTTTCGAGCGTGAAGGCCACGTGTTGTGCGAGCAATTCTAGGGTGCCGACGGCCGATCGGGACATCCGGGCCGTCGATACGGCGCCCGGGGCGGCGGTGTCGCTCCGCCCGCCCCGCGGCGGGCCCGGCGCGGGCCGTGTTCCCCGCCCGCGCCGCGGGCCGCCGCTCCCGCCGGTGGGCCCGGCAGAGGGCGTCCTAGGGGGGAGTCTCCCCTCGGATCACCGCGAGCACTCCTGCGAGTTCGTCGGGCTTGACCATCACGTCCCGCGCCTTGGAGCCCTCGCTGGGACCGACGACACCGCGCGACTCCATGAGGTCCATCAGCCGGCCCGCCTTGGCGAAGCCCACCCGGAGCTTGCGCTGCAGCATCGAGGTGGAGCCGAACTGCGTGGAGACCACCAACTCCGCAGCCTGGCACAGCAGATCGAGGTCGTCCCCGATCTCCTCGTCGATCTCCCGCTGCGGCCCCTTCCCGGCGACCACGTCGTCCCGGAAGACCGGCTTCATCTGGTCCTTGCAGTGCGCGACCACCGCGGCGATCTCCTGCTCGGTGATGAACGCGCCCTGCATGCGGACGGGCTTGTTGGCGCCCATCGGCAGGAACAACCCGTCGCCCTTGCCGATGAGCTTCTCCGCGCCCGGCTGGTCGAGGATGACGCGGCTGTCGGCGAGCGAGGAGGTCGCGAACGCCAGACGGGACGGCACGTTGGCCTTGATCAGTCCGGTGACCACGTCCACGCTGGGACGCTGGGTGGCGAGCACCAGATGGATGCCGGCGGCGCGCGCCAGCTGGGTGATCCGCACGATCGCGTCCTCGACGTCGCGCGGCGCCACCATCATGAGGTCGGCGAGCTCGTCGACCACCACCAGCAGGTACGGGTAGGGCGAGAGTTCCCGGTCCGACCCCTCCCCCGGGGTCACCTTCCCCGACCGGACCGCCGCGTTGAAGTCGTCGATGTGGCGGTAGCCGTAGGCCGCGAGGTCGTCGTAGCGCAGGTCCATCTCGCGGACCACCCACTGCAGCGCCTCGGCCGCCTTCTTCGGGTTGGTGATGATCGGGGTGATCAGGTGCGGGATGCCCTCGTACGCCGTCAGCTCCACACGCTTGGGGTCGACCAGCACCAGCCGGACGTCCTCGGGGGTGGCCCGCACCATGATCGAGGTGATCAGGCAGTTGATGCAGGACGACTTGCCGGAGCCGGTGGCGCCGGCCACCAGCATGTGCGGCATCTGCGCGAGGTTGGCCATCTGGTAGCCGCCCTCGACGTCCTTACCGAGCCCGACCAGCAGCGGGTGCTGCTCCTCCGCCGCGTCCGCCGTGCGGAGCACGTCCCCGAGGTTCACCATCTCGCGGTCGCTGTTGGGGATCTCGATGCCGACGGCGGACTTCCCGGGAATCGGACTGATGATCCGCACATCGGGGCTGGCGACGGCGTAGGCGATGTTCTTGGCCAGCGCGGTGATCTTCTCGACCTTCACCGCGGGACCGAGCTCCACCTCGTACCGGGTGACGGTCGGCCCGCGGGTGAAGCCGGTCACCGATGCGTCGACCTTGAACTCGGTGAAGACGGTGGACAGCGCGTGCACCACCTGGTCGTTGGCGGCGCTGCGGCTCCGGCCGGGTCCGCCGCGCACCAGCAGGTCGAGCGGCGGCAGCGAGTACGTGACGTCCCCCGCCAGCTGCAGCTGCTCGGCTCGCTGCGGCAGCGACGGCGGCGGTTCCGGCGCCTGCCGCGTCAGGTCCGGCACCCCGCCGGACCGGTGGGCGCCGGACTGCTCGGTGCCGCCCGCCATCGGGACCTGCTCCGCGGCGGCCGGGTCGCCGCCGCGCATCCTGACACGGCTGCTGATCCCGGCGACCAGCGGCGACGGCTGCACCCCGTGGGTGACGGCCCCGTCGAGAGCAGCGGCGTCGGCGGCCACGTCCACCGGGTCGCCGCCCCTGCCTGCCCGGCGGCGACCGCCGCGGGCCCGCCCGCGCGGCGGCTCCTCCTCGTCCTCGGGGGCGACCCGCACGTACTCCTCGTGCGGCGGTTCCTCCGGGTACGCGGCGGCCGGCCGGCGCCGGGGCCGGGCGACCCGCGGGGCGGGCTCCGCCTCCGGCTCCGGGTCGTGGGCCAGGGGCTTGGCCGCCGGTTCGACGACCCCCAGCCGCACGCCGACCTCCCGCAGCCGCCGGGGGATCGCCGTGACCGGCGTCGCCGTGACCACCAGCAGACCGAACACGGTGACCAGCACCAGCAGCGCCACGGCCAGCGGCTCGCCCACCAGGAAGATCACCGGCCGCGAGAAGAACCAGCCGATGAGCCCGCCCGCGTCCTGCATCGCCTGCGCGCCGTCCTCCCGCCCCGGGGCGCCGGTGGCGATGTGCACCAACCCGAGGACCCCGCCGACCAGGAAGGTCAGCCCGATGACGATCCGGCCATTGGCCTCCTGCTTCTCGGGGTGCCGGATCAGCCGCACCGCGAGGAAGAACACCAACAGCGGGAACACCAGGTCGAGACGGCCGAGCGCGCCGGTGACCAGCAGCGTCACCAGGTCGCCGACCGGCCCCTGCAGGTTGGACCACGTCCCCGCCGCGACCACGATGGCGATACCCAGGAGCAGCAGCGCCAGCCCGTCCTTGCGGTGGGCCGGGTCCAGGCCCTTGGTGCTCTTCCCTATGCCGCGCAACAGCGCCGCGACCGGGAGCGCCAGCCCGAGCCAGAGCTTGCGCAGCGCCCGCGCGGGGAGCGGGGCCGGCGGCTTCTTCTTGGCGGCGGGGCGCCGCCCCTTCGCCGGGGCGGCCCGCTTGGCGGGCGCCTTCTTCGCCGCGGACTTCTTCGCGGTGGCGCCACTCCGCCCGGATCGCGCGCTGCTGGGACCGGTTCCGGACGTACGTGAGGCCATGGGGGTGAGATTACCGGTGCTGACCGTCCCAGGCACGGATGGCGGCGCTCCGGGCCCTCCTCAGCGCGCCGCGACCCACGAGGATCGGCCGCACCGCGCCCGCTGCGGGCGCCACGCCCGGACGGTGAGCGGGCGTCAGCTCTCGGCGGCTTCCGGGGCCGGCGCCGCGGAACCGGGCTCCAGGGCGTCCAACGCACGCCGCAACGCGGCGAGTTTGCGTTCCAGATGCCCCGCGGTCGAGACCGCGGCGGCCCCGGCGCTCTCCTCGAGCTCCTTGGTCAGCGCCTCGGCCTGCTCCTCCACCGCGGCCAAGCGCGCGGAGAGTTCCGGCAGCAGGCTGCCGGGGACCGCCTCGCCCGCACCGCCGTCGAGCTCGCGGCGCAGCAGCGACGCCTGCTCACGGAGTTTCAGGTTCTTCTCGTAGAGATCGACGAAGACACTGACCTTGGCCCGCAGCACCCAGGGGTCGAAAGGTTTCGAGATGTAGTCGACGGCGCCCGCGGCGTAACCCCGGAAGGTGTGGTGCGGACCGTGGTTGATCGCCGTCAGGAAGATGATCGGGATGTCGCGGGTTCGCTCCCGGCGCTTGATGTGCGCGGCCGTCTCGAAACCATCCATGCCCGGCATCTGCACGTCGAGCAGGATCACCGCGAAGTCGTCGGTGAGCAGCGCCTTGAGCGCGTCCTCCCCGGACGACGCACGCACCAGCGTCTGGTCCAGCGCCGAGAGGATGGCCTCCAACGCCAGGAGATTCTCCGGCCGGTCGTCGACCAGAAGGATCTTGGCCTTCTGGACCATGCCCGTCCTCCTCCGCCCCGGCGGCGTGGCTCACCACCGCCCCTGTCGGGCGACATCCTCGCCGCCCGGTGAACCGCTCTTCTCGTCCCGCACATGGTAGCCCCAGCCACAGCCGGACACACCCAGTCACGGGGAAGTCACTGTCTCATACTCGCAACGCGCCCCGCACCCGGGGGGTTCCCGCACGGTACACCCCCGGGCACGGCCACGTCGCGATCACTGCGGGTTCATCCAGCGGTCCATGACCTCCAGGAGGTAGTCCGTGTCCACCGGCTTGGTGACATGGTCGGACGCGCCGGACTCGATGCTCTTCTCCCGGTCGCCCTTCATCGCCTTCGCCGTGAGGGCGACGATGGGCAGCCCCGAGAACTGCGGCATCCGACGGATCGCCGACGTCGTCGCGTAGCCGTCCATCTCCGGCATCATGATGTCCATCAGGACCAGGGCGATGTCCTCGTTCGACTCCAGGACCTCGATGCCCTCCCGCCCGTTCTCGGCGTAGAGCACCAGCAGGCCGTGCCGTTCGAGCACGCTCGTCAGGGCGAAGACGTTGCGGACGTCGTCATCGACGATCAGCACCTTCTCGTTGTGGAACGAGATGCGCCGCGCCGGCTTGTCCGACTCCTCCGACCTGCCGCGCCCCGACTCCGCGCGCGCCGGGTCGCCGACCGCCTCCCGCGGCGGCGCCTCCTCCCGACGCCGCCTGGTGAGCTGCTCGGCCGCTGCCTCCGCCGCCTCGCTGGCGGACGCCCGGCCGCCGCCGGGAAGGGGCCCGCGGACCGGCTGGTCCTCGGCGCCGCCCTCCTGGGGGGTCAGGGTCGGGGCGTCACCGCCGACCTGTTCGGTCTCGTCCTGGGCATCCACTCCGGTCGCCGCGTCCTCGCGCTCCTCGGAGCCGTGCTCCTCCTCGGTCGGCGCCTCCGCCAGAGCGGGCACGCCGCGCGGCGGGTCCAGCACACCGAGACCACCGGCCTCGGCGACCCGGTCCTCCGCCGCACGGTCCGCGGCCTCTATGGCGAGGGCGCCGGCGGCCAGCTCCCCGTAGCCGGGAGGCGGCAGCTCAGCCGGGTACAGCGGCAGGTAGAGCGTGAAGGTCGAACCGCGACCCGGCTCGCTGGCGGCGTCGATCTCACCGCCGAGCAGCCGCGCGATCTCCCGGCTGATGGACAGCCCGAGCCCCGTGCCGCCGTACTTGCGACTGGTGGTGCCGTCCGCCTGCTTGAACGCCTCGAAGATCACCCGCATCTTGCCCGGGGCGATCCCGATCCCCGTGTCGGTGACGGCGAACGCCACCAGCGGGGCGGTCGAGTCCAGGACGGCGCCGGTCTCCATCATGTGCTGGCGGATCTCCTCCGGCACCCCCTCGGAGGCCGGCCGGATCACCAGCTCGACGGAGCCCGTCTCGGTGAACTTCACCGCGTTGGAGAGCAGGTTCCGCAATACCTGGAGCAGGCGCTGCTCGTCGGTGTGAAGGGTGGCCGGCAACTCCGGTGACACCCGCACCGAGAACTCCAGGTTCTTCTCCGCGGTCAGCGGCCGCACCGACGCCTCGACGTAGTCCACCAGCTGCACCAGGGCGATCCGGGTCGGCGAGACGTCCATCTTGCCCGCCTCGACCTTGGACAGGTCCAGGATGTCGTTGATGAGCTGGAGCAGGTCGGAGCCCGCCCCGTGGATCGTCTCGGCGAACTCGACCTGCTTGCCTGTGAGGTTTCCCTCACTGTTGTCGGCAAGCAGCTTGGCGAGAATCAGCAGCGAGTTCAGCGGTGTCCGCAGCTCGTGCGACATGTTCGCCAGGAACTCCGACTTGTACTGCATCGACACGGCCAGCTGCTCGGCACGCTCCTCCAGCACCTGCCGCGCCTGCTCGATCGCGGAGTTCTTCACCTCGATGTCGCGGTTGGTGGACGCCAGCTGGTCGGCCTTGTCCTTCAGCTCCAGGTTGGAGTCCTGCAGCGCCCGCTGCTGGCGCTCCAACTCGACGGAGCGCTTCTCCAGCTGGTCGGCCAGCTCCCGCGACTGCGTCAGCAGCACCTCGGTGCGAGTGTTGACCGCGATGGTGTTGACGCTGGTGGCGATCATCTCCGCCATCTGCCCCAGGAAGTCCCGCTGGATCTGCGTGAACGGCTGGAAGGAGGCGAGCTCGACCACGCCCAGTACCCGGTCCTCGAAGAGGACGGGCAGCACCACGACGTGTGCCGGCTGCGCCTCGCCCAGCCCCGAGGAGATCTTGAGGTAGCCCTCCGGGGTCTGGCCGTAGAAGATCGCCCGCCGCTGCTGGGCGGCGGTGCCGATGAGCGACTCCCCCGGCCGGAACACCGTCGGCATGCTGCCGGGCGCGATGGCGTAGCTGCTGATCAGCTGCAGCTCGTAGCCGTTCTCTCCGGCACCCGCCACCACGTCGGTGTCACCGCCGGTGGGCTTCGCCAGGTAGAACGCGCCGTGCTGCGCGGAGACGGCCGGGGCCAGCTCGCCCATGATGAGGTTGGCCACGTCGGTGAGGTCGCGGCGGCCCTGCATCAGACCGGAGATCCGCGCGAGGTTGGACTTGAGCCAGTCCTGCTCCTTGTTGGCGAGCGTGGTCTCCCGCAGGTTGCGGATCATCGTGTTGATGTTGTCCTGCAGCACCAGGATCTCGCCGGCGGCCTCCGCGTCGATCTTCACGCTGTGGTCGCCGCGGGTCACCGCCGTCGCCACCCGTGCGATGTTGCGGACCTGACGCGTCAGGTTGCCCGCCATCTCGTTGACGGACTCGGTGAGTTCCTTCCAGGTGCCGGCGACGTCACGCACGCGGGCCTGACCGCCGAGCTGGCCGTCGGTGCCCACCTCGCGGGCGACCCGGGTGACCTGCTCCGCGAACGAGGACAGCTGGTCGACCATCGTGTTGATGGTCGTCTTCAGCTCCAGGATCTCGCCCCGGGCGTCGATGTCCATCTTCTTGGTGAGGTCACCGCGGGCGATGGCCGTCGTCACCATCGCGATGTTGCGGACCTGGCCGGTCAGGTTGTTGGCCATGCCGTTCACCGACTCGGTGAGGTCCTTCCAGGTACCGGAGACGCCCGGCACGTGCGCCTGGCCGCCGAGGCGGCCCTCGGTGCCCACTTCACGGGCGACCCGCGTCACCTGCTCCGCGAACGACGACAGGGTCGTGACCATGGTGTTGACGGAGTCGGCGAGCTGCGCGATCTCGCCGGAGGCCTCGACCGTCACGCTCTTGGAGAGGTCTCCGTTGGCGACGGCGGTGGCCACCCCGGAGATGTTCCGCACCTGCTCGGTCAGGTTGCGGGCCATCAGGTTCACGTTGTCGGTGAGGTCCTTCCAGATGCCGGAGACCCCCCGGACCTGGGCCTGACCGCCCAGCTGCCCTTCGGTGCCCACCTCGCGCGCGACCCGCGTCACCTGGTTGGCAAAGGACGACAGCTGGTCGACCATGGTGTTCACCGTGGTGACGAGGGCGAGGATCTCACCCTGCGCGTCCACGATGATCTTCTTGGTGAGGTCGCCCTTGGCGACCGCCGTCGTGACCTCGGCGATGCTCCGCACCTGCGCGGTGAGGTTGTTGGCCATGCCGTTCACGGACTGCGTGAGGTCCTTCCAGGTCCCCGCCACGCCCCGCACCTCGGCCTGACCGCCGAGGCGGCCCTCGGTGCCCACCTCGCGGGCCACCCGGGTGACCTCCTCGGCGAACGACGAGAGGTTGTCCACCATCGTGTTGATGGTGTTCTTGACCTCCAGGATCTCGCCCTGCGCGTCGACCGTGATCTTCTGCGACAGGTCGCCCCGGGCCACCGCGGTCGCGACCTGCGCGATACCGCGCACCTGACCCGTGAGGTTGGAGGCCATGCCGTTGACGGAGTCCGTGAGGTCCCGCCACACGCCGTCGACGCCGGGCACCTGCGCCTGACCGCCCAGACGCCCCTCGGTGCCCACCTCCAGGGCGACCCGCGTCACCTGCTCCGCGAAGGAGGAGAGCTGGTCCACCATCGTGTTGATGGTGTTCTTGACCTCCAGGATCTCGCCGCGGGCGTCGACCGTGATCTTCTGCGACAGGTCGCCCTGCGCCACCGCGGTCGTCACGTGGGCGATCCCGCGCACCTGGGAGGTGAGGTTGGACGCCATCGAGTTGACCGAGTCGGTGAGGCCCTTCCAGACCCCGGCGACCCCGTCCACGTGGGCCTGGCCGCCCAACCGGCCCTCGGTGCCCACCTCGGTGGCCACCTGGGTCACCTGGTCGGCGAAGGACGACAGCTGGTCGACCATGGTGTTGACGGTCACCTTGAGGTCGAGCATCTCGCCGGCGACGTCCACGGTGACCTTCTGCGTCAGGTCACCGTTGGCCACCGCCGTCGTCACCGTCGCAATGTCCCGCACCTGAGCCGTCAGGTTCCGGAACGCCGTGTTCACCGACTCCGTGAGGTCCTTCCAGGCGCCGGCGACGCCGTCCACCCGGGCCTGGCCGCCCAGCGCACCCTCGTCGCCGATCTCCCGCGCGACGCGCGTCACCTCGAACTGGAACGACGACAGCTGGTCCACCATCGTGTTCACGGTGTTCTTCAGCCCGAGCATCTCGCCCGCGACGTCCACGGTGACCTTCTGCGTCAGGTCACCGTTGGCCACCGCCGTCGTCACCGTCGCGATGTCCCGCACCTGAGCCGTCAGGTCGCGGAACGCCGTGTTCACCGAGTCGGTGAGGTCCTTCCACGTCCCGGCGACGCCCTGCACCCGGGCCTGGCCGCCGAGCTTGCCCTCGGTGCCGATCTCGCTGGCGGTCCGGGTGACCTCGTCCGCGAAGGTGCGGAGCGTCTCGGTCATCGCGTTGATCGTCTCGGCCAGCTGCGCGATCTCGCCTCGCGCGGTCACCGTGATCGTCTGCGAGAGGTCGCCGTTGGCGACCGCGGTGGTGACCTGGGCGATCTCCCGGACCTGCGCGGTCAGGTTGTCCGCCATGAGGTTGACCGAGTCGGTGAGGTCCTTCCACACCCCGGCCACGCCGTCGACCCGCGCCTGGCCGCCCAGCTGCCCCTCGGTGCCCACCTCGCGGGCCACCCGGGTCACTTCCGACTGGAAGGACGACAGCTGGTCGACCATCGTGTTGACGGTGTCCTTCAGCCCGAGCATCTCGCCGGCGACGTGCACCGTGACCTTCTGGGTCAGGTCGCCGTGAGCCACCGCGGTGGTGACCCGCGAGATGTCGCGCACCTGGGCGGTGAGCCGGTAGGCCATCGTGTTGAGCGAGTCGGTGAGATCCTTCCAGGCCCCCGACACGCCCCGCATCTTCGCCTGGCCGCCGAGGTTCCCCTCGGTGCCGACCTCCAGCGCCACGCGCGACACCTCGTCGGTGAACGCGGAGAGCTGGTCGACGAGGCCGTTGACGGTCCGCCCCACCCGCAGGAACTCCCCGCGCAGCGGTCGGCCGGCGCCGCCTTCCACCTGGGTGCGCAGATCCATCCGCTCGGCGAGGTCGCCCTCGGCGACGGCGCTGAGCACCCGGCCGACCTCGGAGACCGGCCGCGCCAGGTCCTCCACCAAGTCGTTGGCGTCGTCGACGGCCTTCGCCCACGCCCCCTCCAGGGAGCCGGCCTCCAGCCGTTCGGTGAGTTTGCCCTCCCGGCCCACGACACGCCGTACCCGGGCCAGCTGCCCGGTCAGGTGCAGGTTCCGGTCCGCCACGTCGTTGTAGACCGCGGCGAGCTCCGCCATGGGGCCCTCACCGGCCACCGTCAGCCGCCGGCGGAAGTTTCCCTCCCGCATGGAGACCAGCGCGGAGAGCAGGCGGTCCAGGGCGGCGGCTTCCACTTCGACGGTGGCACCCCCCCGGGTTCCGCCCCGGCGCCCCCGTGCCTCGGGGCGTACCTCTCCTCCGTCTGACACCACTGTGTCCCTCCCGCGGTCTCGACCGAATCTGCCCAGGTCCTCGCTCCGAGCATTCCCAGTGTTTCACCCCACCTCAACCGGGCGATAACAGTTCGGCGGCATCGCATGCCAGGGATCTCCCGGTCCGGGGGAATTCAGAGGATGCGCCGTCCGCTGCGACGGCGGGCCTCAGTAACCTAACCTTCGGATGCCACAGGCAGCCCGCCCACGAGAACCTTTGGGGGAGCGAAGTGATCACCGCGCGAGCTGCGGCCACCTTCGAACCGGTCGGCCGGTCCGTCGCCGCCGCGCGCGGATTCGTCCGCGACACCCTGCAGGGGTGGGGACTGGACGACCTCGTCGACGACGCGGTGGTGCTGACCAGCGAGCTGGTCACCAACGCGGTGGTGCACGCCGGTACGCCGGCGGAGGTGCACTGCCTGCGGGACGGCTCCGGTCTGCGCGTCGAGATCGTGGACCGCCACCCGGAACGCGAACTGCCCGTCGGACACGTCCGCCGCGGCGCGGTGGACCCCGACAGCGAGGGGGGCCGCGGGCTGATGCTCTGCGCGGCGCTGTCCTCGCGCTGGGGCGTCGAGTACACCGCCTCCGACAAACGCGTCTGGTTCCGGCTGGACGAGCCGGTACTACCGGTGGGCACCCGCTCCGCCGGGCCCGTCGTCACGGACGACAAACTCCCCCTCGGCGAGACGCAGGTCCACGTCGCCGTGGTCCAGGTCGACGCGTCACAGACCATCTCCGGGTGGAACAGCGACGCCACGGAGCTGTTCGGCTACCCGGCGGAACAGGTGATCGGGAAGCCGCTGGGCGACCTCGCCGCCTGGCCCCACACGCCCGGCACCGGAACCGGCATCGCCGAGGCGCTGACCCTGTCGCGCTGGGAGGGCAGCTACGGGCTGCGCTCCGCGGACGGCCGGACGCTGCCGGTGTACGCCACCCATCTGCGGGTGCGCGACGCCCGCGGCGAGCCCTCCACCGTCTGCCTGCTGGTCCGCGAGCACGAGCGCGCCGTCCTGCAGAGCCACACGCGGCCGTCCGCCCCGGGCGACCACGACCAGTCCCCCGAAGGGCTGGACGCCCTCATCGGCTCCCCCGCCCCCGACGACCTGGACGGGCTGCTCCAGCGGATCGTGGAACGCGCCCGCGACATGCTCGACGGGGACGCGGCGTTCCTGCTGCTGGCCACCGACGACGAGACGGAACTGGAGGTCCGGGCCTCCACGGGGCTCTCCTCCACCCGCCAGCGCTTCGCCCGGGTCGTGGTCGAGACGGGCGGCGGTCGCTACGGCTCGGCCCGGATGCCGTCCGTGCACGGCGACCTGGTCGACGAGCCGGGAGCCGTGCCGTTGCTCTCCGGCACGGGGATGCACGCGGTCGTCACGGTGCCGCTCAAGGTCGAGGGCCGCCTCACCGGCTCCCTGGGGGTCGCCTCGGAGACCCCCGGCCGCTACACCAACGAGGAGGCGCTGCGGCTGCAGTTCGCCGCGGACCGGGTCGCCCTCGCCGTGGAGTCGGCCCGCCTCACCGAGTTGGAGCGGCTGCGGCGCGGCTCGCTCTCGTTCCTGGTGGAGGCCTCGGAGCTCCTGGCCGGCACCCTGGACCGCGACCAGACGCTCGCCCTCATGGCACAGATGACCGTGCCGACGCTCGCGACCTGGTGCGCCGTCTACACCCTGCCCGAACAGGTCTCCGAGCCGGAGCTCGCCTACGTCCTCCACGAGGACGAGGACCGCATCGACGGCATCAAGGCGCTGCTGGAGCGGGTCCCGCCGCCCGACCCGGACGTCACCCGCGGCGTCAGCCCCTGGACGGCGCCGGCCGACGCGGCCCACGACACCGCGCTGCGCAGCTCGCTGCGCCGCCTCGCCCTCGGCGACCTGCACCGGGACCCGGCGGTGCCCGGCACCAGCCTCGCGACCGCCTCGGCGGTGGGCGGCGAGACGGTGGTGCTGCCGCTGCTCGCCAGGAACCGGGTCATCGGCCTGCTGGTCCTCGGACGCGGCGCCGACGAGCGGTTCCGGCAGGAGACGCTGGAACTCGCCGGGGACCTCTCCCGCCGTGCCGCGCTCGCCCTCGACAACGCCCGGCTCTACAGCGAGCGGACAGCCATCAGCCAATCCCTGCAGCGCAGTCTGCTGCCGCCGGAGCTGCCGGACATCGACGGTGTCGACGTCGAGGTCATCTACCGCGCCGCGGGTGCCGGCAACGAGGTCGGCGGCGACTTCTACGACCTGTTCCAGATCCGTGACGGCGCCTACGGCTTCGCCATCGGGGACGTCTGCGGCACCGGCCCCCTGGCCGCGGCCGTCACGGGGCTGGCCCGCCACGCGCTGCGGCTGCTGGCCCGCGAGGGGCTCAACGGGCCGGCCGTCCTGGAGCGGCTCAATGCCGCCATCCTCGACGAGGGGCCCCGCGCCCGCTTCCTCACGCTGCTCTACGGCGAGCTGCGGCCGCGAGCCGGCGGTGGCGCCGACCTCACGATGGTGTGCGCCGGGCACCCGCTGCCGCTCCGCCTCCAGCAGGACGGCACCGTCACCGCGGCGGCGACCCCCCAACCCCTGCTCGGCGTCATGGACGACCTCGAACTCCACGAGGAGAGCTACGTCCTGGAGCCCGGCGACGTTCTGCTGTGCGTCACCGACGGCGTGACCGAACGCCGCGAGGGCACCCGCATGCTGGGTGACGACGGCTTGGCGGAGGTGCTGTCCTCCTCGACGGGACTGACCGCCGGAGCGGTCGCCGCGCGGGTCATGCGGGCGGTGGAGCGCTTCGCGGCGGATTCCCCCTCCGACGACATGGCGATCCTGGCGCTGCGCATTCCCGAGTGACGTTCCGAGGGGCTCGCGGCGGACGGCACGCGGGCCCCTCGGGGACCATGGCATCGCGCGACGCGACGCGAGTGGGAGCAGGAACTCTCGTGGCGTCGTCGCACCGCTCAGCACATCTGGGCGTGCGACTGCCCCTCCCGGCGGCCGCGTCGGTACCACCGCCGGCCCCACAACGCACAAGGGAGCGGCTCCCACCTCATCGAGGTGGGAGCCGCTCCCTTTACTACTGAGCCCCAAAACGGAATCGAACCGTTGACCTTCTCCTTACCATGGAGACGCTCTGCCGACTGAGCTATTGGGGCAATTTGTTCGGCGGCGACCTACTCTCCCACACGGTCCCCCATGCAGTACCATCGGCGCTGAAAGGCTTAGCTTCCGGGTTCGAAATGTAACCGGGCGTTTCCCTCTCGCCATGACCACCGAAACACGGTGAAACACAACCAACCAGACCACCCCGCAAACGGGGGCGGTAACCAGTTGTGGTTTCAGAACCAACACAGTGGACGCAAGCAACTATGGACAAGCCCTCGGCCTATTAGTACCAGTCAACTCCACCCATTACTGGGCTTCCATATCTGGCCTATCAACCCTGTCGTCTACAGGGAGCCTTACCCC
>NZ_JAAVJD010000107.1 GCF_012033735.1 Streptomyces lonarensis
GCTCGGGGCGGTGGCCACCGCGGCCTCGGGCCGCCGGGCGGCGGGTACGGGCGGCGGCGGGACCGGCCCCACGGGCGGGGGCGGTCCGCCGCCGGCGGCGGCCGGCGAGGCGCTGAGGATCTCGGTGGGTCGGTCGTCCTCCTCGTTGCCGAGCAACGCGTGCGGCACCACCAGGACGGCCTGGACCCCGCCGTAGATGTTGCTCTGGAGCTGGACCACGATGTCGTGGCGCTGCGCGAGCGCCGAGACCACCAGCAGCCCGATGCGGCCGTCCTGCACCATGGCGGCGACGTCCATCCGCTCCGCCCCGGCCAGCAGCGCGTTCATGCGGTCCTGCACCTCGGGTGCCAGCCCCAGGCCGCGGTCCTCGACCTCGACGGCCAGACCGGCGGTGACGTACTGGGCGCGGAGGACGACCTGCGTCTGGGGCGCGGAGAAGACCGTCGCGTTCTCCACCAGCTCGGCGAGCAGGTGGATCACGTCGGCGACGGCGTGGCCGCGCAGCCGGCCCTCGATGGGCGGCACCAGCCGCACCCGCGAGTAGTGCTGGACCTCGGCGATGGAGGAGCGCAGCACCTCGCTCATCTCGACCGGGCGGCTCCACTGCCGGCGGGAGGTCGCGCCGCCGAGCACCGCCAGGTTCTCCGCGTGCCGGCGCATGCGGGTCGCGAGGTGGTCGACGTGGAAGAGCCCCTTGAGCAGGTCCGGGTCCTCGACCTCGTGCTCCAGCTCGTCGAGGTGCTCGATCTGCCGGTGGACCAGCGACTGGAGGCGGCGGGCGAGGTTGACGAAGACCTCCAGCTTCTCCTCACTGCCACCGGGCTCGGGGTGGCGGGCGGCGGATGCCTCGGCGAGCGCGGTCTGCGCGGCGTGCCGTGCGACGGCCAGCTCCTCACCGAGTATCCGCAGTCCGTCCCCGGCGGTCGGCCCCGGGGCGCGGGGGGCGGGGGGCCGGACCACCTCGCCCGCCGCCACCCGCAGGGCCAGGGCCTGGAGGTCGGCCGCGCCGCGGGCGTTCTCCCGGCGGAGCGCGGTGACGCGGGCGTTGCGCGCGCGGGCCTCGGCGCCCGCCGCGAGTCCGGCACCGGAGACGACGGCGCCCACCAGCAGCAGCGCACCCGCGACCACCGCCCAGGGAACACCCGGGGTGAGGGTGATGCCGGCGGGCGACCGCAGCAGGTAGCCGACGACGAAGGCGGCGACCGCGGCGACCAGGACAGGCGGCCAGACGGCGAGGTTGAGCAGTCGCCGGGGCTCGTTGGCGCCCGGCACCCCGCGCGGAGCGGAGCGGCGGGCGCGGCGGCCGGCCCCGGGGGCGGGGTGGGCAGCGGCCCCGTCGGGAGCGGGTGGGGGCGCGGCCCGCCCGGGTCCGGCGCCGTGGCTGTGCGGTTCGGGCATCGTCCGTCCCCGGTGCGTCTCGGCACCGCTCGGTGAGCCGAGCGGAAGTGTTTCGTTGCGAAGAGTGATCGCAGTGCGTCGCCACGCTAACCGGCGCGGCCGGGCGCAAGGGGACGGCTTCGGGCATTCGCCACCCCTCGCCACCTCCTATCGGGTGAACCCACGGCGATCCGTGGACAGGTCGACGGTCCGTTGCTCGCATGGGCTTTCGCCCGGTCACCCGGCAGGCGCGGGTGTCCGGGCCGGAGCGGTCACCGGGCGGGCGCCCCGGGTGGGTGTTCGCTCGCCAGGTCGAGGCCGGAGACGCGGACGGTCACGTTGACCCGGCCGTGGAGCCCGAGCCGCTCGGGCCCGCTGCCCGGCCGCGTCCGGGGCACGGCGTGGTACGCGAGCCGCGCCGGGCCGCCGAAGACGAACGCGTCCCCGCTCCGCAGCTCGGTGTCGCGCCAGGGCCTGCCCCGGCCCTCGGTGTTGCCGAACCGGAAGACGCAGGAGTCCCCGAGGCTGAAGGACACCACCGGTGCGGGGGAGCGCTCCTCCTGGTCGCGGTGCATGCCCATCCGGGCACCCTCGGGGTAGAAGTTGACCAGCGCCACGTCGTACTCCCCGGGGGCCGGCGGCTCCCAGGGGCCGGCAGCGTCGCCGGGGGTGCGCTCGGCGGCGGTCCGGGCGGCGGCCGCCGCCGTGGCGTGCGCCCACTCCCCCAGCCAGTCCGGGAAGGGCTTCACGGGGGCGCCGTCGCCGTCCACGGCGGTGCGTGCGTAGGCGTACGGGTACCAGTGCAGGCCCAGGCCGACCTGGCGCACCGACATGACGCCGCCGCGCGTGCGCACCGTCCGCAGTCCCGCCGGCGGGAGGGCCCAGCGGCGGCAGGCGGCGAGCAGCTCCGCCTGGCGCTCCGTGCCGAGGTGCGCGGGCAGGTGCACCGCGCCCGGCGCGACGAGGGCGGGTTCGCGCGGGAACAGCTCCTGGTCGGGGAAACCACCGTCCATGGGTCCATGGTGGCAGTCGCCGCGGACGTCCGCCCGGGTGCGGCCGCCGGGGTGCGCCCGGCTCGCCGCCGGACCGCCTCCGGCGCCCTGGCGGGTTCCGCGAGGTGCCGTAGGGTCGTCCGCGACGCGTCGCCGCGCCGGGCGGCGGCCCGGTGTCCGGAGGTCCGTGTGACGCAGCAGCAGTCGGTCGAGCCCGTCCTCACAGGGGTGCGCAACTTCCGCGACCTGGGCGGGCTGCCCGCCCGGGACGGCCGCCGGGTGCGGCACGGACGGCTCTTCCGCAGCGGGCACCTGGCCCGGGCGACCGACCAGGACCGTGCGTTCCTCGCCGGGCTCGGCCTGCGGACCGTGTTCGACCTGCGCAACGCCGCGGACCGGACCTTGGAGGGGCTCGACATCGCGCTGCCCGGCGTCCGGGGGCGGCACGTGCCGCTGACCGGCGACCGCGACGGCGCCGAGTTCTGGGCGCTGGTGCGCGGCGGCGACCTGCCGCGGCTCCGTGCCGCCTTCGGCGAGGGCCGGGCGGAGGCGCTGATGGCGGAGACCTATCGCGAGGTCGTCCGGGAGCGGACGACGGAGCTGGGCACGGTGCTCCGCTCCCTGGCCTCGGACGGGGCGCCCGCGCTGGTGCACTGCTCGGCGGGGAAGGACCGCGCCGGGCTGACGGTGGCGCTGGCGCTGCTGGTGGCGGGGGTGGAGCCCGCAGCGGTCGAGGCGGACTACCTGCTGTCCGGCGCGCCGCACCACCGCTACCGCCTCGACCGGGCGACCGACGCGGGGGACGCCGTGTCCCCGGAGATCGGCGGGCTGCTGGCCCCGCTCTTCGACGCACGCGGGGCGTACCTGACGGCGGCCTGGGACGAGATCGACGCGGGATGGGGGTCGTTGGACCGGTACGTCGCGGTCGGCTTGGGGCTGTCCGCGGCCGAGCGCCGCGCGCTGGAGGAGACGCTGCTCGCGGAGTGAGCGCAGGGCGGGTGCGGGCGGGGTGTCGCGGTGCGCCGGGGGCTCGGGGCCGTCAGGGGCTCGGGGCCGCGGGGGGGGGCCGCGGAGACGCCGTCCAGCGGTCGATCACCGCCGGTCGACCCGGAGCCGGGGCGCACGGCGGTGCCCGCGCCGCCGGCACCCGCACCCGCATCCGCGGTCACGCCCATCGCCGCGTCGCGGCGCGCACCCGGGTCCCAGCCGGTGTCGACGACCTTCTTCTGCATCACGATCGCGCCGATGAGGATCGCCGCGCCGAGCAGGATCATCAGCACGATGCCGCCGACCTCGCCCGCTTCGGCGGCGTTGCCGACGAGGACTCCGAACCAGCCGAAGTCCGCGTCGCCGAAGGTGGTGTTCTCGTCGCCGAACGCGCCGAGCACCTTCAGCAGCAGCGCGGGCAGGATGGTGATCAGCACGCCGTTGAGGAACGCGCCCAGCACCGCGCCCCGCCGGCCGCCGGTCGCGTTGCCGTAGACGCCGGCCGCACCACCGGTGAAGAAGTGCGGCACCAGGCCGGGGAGGACCAGCGCCAGGCCGAAGGCCGGGCCCAGCACCCACGACAGCATCCCCAGGGTGACCAGGCCACCGGTGAAGCTGGAGAGGAAGCCCACCAGCACCGCGTTCTGCGCGTAGGGGAAGACGATCGGCGCGTCCAGCGAGGGCACCGCGCCCGGCACCAGCCGCTCGGCGATCCCCTGGAAGGCGGGCACCAGCTCGCCGAGGATGGTGCGGACACCGAAGAGGATCACCGCGACCGCGATACCGAACTGCAGCCCCTGCATCACGGACTGCATCAGGTAGTTGCCGAGGTTCGCGGCGGGCTCGCCCCCGTCGACGGCGAACGCGGCGAACGCCTCCTCCTGGCCGGCGCGGCCGAGGAAGAGCAGCGCCATCGCCAGGTAGATCACCAGCATGGACAGCGCGGTGGCGACCATGGAGTCGCGCAGGAACCGCAGCCCCTCGGGGAGGTTCATGTCCTCGGTGGAGCGGCTCTTCTTCCCGACCAGCTGGCCGGTGGCACCCGCGACGACGTAGCCCGCCGTGCCGAAGTGGCCGATGGCGACCGTGTTGTTGCCCGTGATCCGCTTGGTCCACGGGTGGGCGAACGCGGGCATGGCGACCAGCATGATGCCGAGCAGCACGCCGCCGACGACCACCACGACCCAGGAGGTGTGGCCGGCCGTGGCGAGCACGATGGTGAGCAGCGTCGCCATGAACAGCATGTGGTGTCCGGTGAGGAACACGTACCGCAGCGGGGTGAACCGGGCGAGCAGCAGGCTCACGCCGAAGCCGAGGATCATCAGCCAGGCGACACGCGCGCCGTACTGCTCCTGGGCGATGCCGACGATCGCCTCGTTGGTGGGGATGACCCCGTGCGCGCCGGTGGCGCCCTGGATCATCTCGCCGAGCGGGGCGAGCGAACCGACGACCAGCGTGGCGCCGGCGCCGATCAGCAGGAACCCGAGCGTGGCCTTGATGGCGCCGCCGAGGATCTGGCCCGTGGAGCGCCGGAGCGCGATCAGGCCGGCCGCGGTGATCAGGCCGATGAGGTAAGCCGGTTCGCTGAGGATCTCGTTGACGACGAACTCGGCGAAGGACACGAGCCAGTTCATGGGGACGTCTTCCGTATCTGCCGCAGGTGTGGTGCGGGGCGCGCCGCTGGGGGAACGGGCGCCCGGTGGGGTGGGGGAGCGGTCGGGCCGCGGCGCTCACCGCGGCCGGGGGTCACACCTCGTAGGTCTCCCGCAGGACGCGGTCGACCTCGCCGGTGTCGGTGAAGTTCTCCACGACCCGGACGGGGGTGCCCACGTCGCCGAGGGTGCGGGCGATCTCCCCGGAGGTGAGGATCGCGGCGGCCTCGGACGCCTTGCCCTTGGCGGAGATGGTGTCGGTCGCCTCGACGGTGACGAAGGAGGACCAGCCCCAGCGCTCCAGCACCTGCTCCAGGGTGTTCTTCAGGAAAAGGCTGGTGCCGAGGCCGTTGCCGCAGACCGTGAGGATGGTGTGGCGGTCGCCGCCGGAGCGGGCGGGTGGATCGGCTGCCTCGCGCTCCGCGCCGCCGGCCGCCGGGGTCTCAGCCGGAGCGGCCGTCACGGCGGTCGCAGCCGCGTTGCGGGCCTGTGCGGCGTCCTCGCCCGTGACCAGCGCCCAGACCTCCTCCGGGGTGCGCGCCTCCGCCAGCGCCCGGGAGGTCTCCGGGTCCGCCAGCAGCCGCGCGAGGGTCGCCATGGCGTCGGTGTGCGAGCCGGAGTCCGTCGCCGCCAGCGCCACGACCAGGGTCACCGGGTCGTTGGTCTCGTGCCCGAACTCCACGGGCTCGGCCAGCCGCACCCACGACATGCCGGTGCGCAGCACGGCGGGGGAGGGCCGGGCGTGCGCGAAGGCGAAGCCCGGCGCCAGCACGATGTAGGGGCCGTTCTCGGCCACGTTCGCGATCATCTCCGCCGTGTAGCCGTCCGTGGCCGTGCCGGTCGAAACCAGCAGGTCACCGGAGGCCCGTACGGCCTTCGCCCAGTTCGGGGCGGATACGTCCAGCCGGATCGCGTCGAGCGGGAGCAGTTCTTTCAGCGCCACCATATGGCCGATCCTCGCACGTTCGTCCGGCTTGTGAGTCGCCGGGCCGCGCGGTGGCCACCGGTTGACCGGTCGGGTCCGGGGCGGCGGCGCGCCGCCCAGGCCGCCGCCGGAGGACGCCGGAGGACACCGGGAACGGGGGCGCGGGGCGCCCCCGGCCCGCCGCTCCACGGGTGTTGCCGGGCCCGCGGGGCTGCTCCCGGCCCGGTCGTCCGCCGGGTCAGCGGGGCCCGGGGGAGAGCGCCGCCGCCGGGTCCACCCCGGTGAGGGTGACGGAGGTCTCCCACAGGTCGGCCGCCGTCCGCGGGTCCCGCGCCGCGGACGAGCGGCGCGCCCGCCCGGCGCCGGCGCCCCGCACCTCCAGCGGCCCGTCCGGACCGAAGTAGTCGCCGCCCGCCGCGGCGGGATCGGTGGCGGCGCGCAGCACGGGCAGCGCTCCCCGCGCGGCGGGCTGCGTGAACACGCGGGTGGCCCGCTCCAGCCGCGCCAGGCCGCGTCGCCCCTCCATCACCAGCCCCGCCTGGCCCAGCTCGGTCGAGGAGAGCCCGGGGTGGGCCGCGGTGGCGGTCAGCCCCACGCCGGCCGCGGCCGCCCGCCGGTCCAGCTCGTCGGTGAAGAGCAGGTTCGCCAGCTTGGACGCGCCGTAGGCCCGCCACCGGTCGTAGCGGCCCCGCTCCGCGTTCGGGTCGGTGAGGTCCAGCCCGCCGATCCGGTGGGCGAGCGAGGAGACCGTCACCACCCGGCCCGACCCGGCCACCAGCGCCTCGCCCAGCAGACCGGTCAGCGCGAAGTGCCCCAGGTGGTTGGTGCCGAACTGCATCTCGAACCCGTCCGCGGTGCGGCGCAGCGGCAGGGCCATCACCCCGGCGTTGTTGACCAGCAGCTCCAGGCGCCCGCCGGCTTCGGCGGCGAGCCGCGGTGCCGCCTCGCGCACCGAGGCGAGGTCGGCCAGGTCCAGCAGCACCAGCCGGACGTCGGCGCCGGGCGCGGCGCGGCGGATGCGCTCCACTGTCGCGCCGCCCCGGCCGGCGTCGCGGCAGGCCAGCACGGTCCGGGCGCCGGCCCGCGCCAGCAGCAGAGCCGTCACCGCGCCGATGCCGCTGTTGGCCCCGGTCACCACGGCGGTGGTGCCGGTCAGCCGGGGGATGTCGCTCGCGGTCCAGCGCGCCATGCTCACGTCCTCGACGGGATGGGGGAGCGCCTGCCCGCTCCCCGGGGTACCCACAAGGTGCCACAGCCACCGACCGGCCCGGACCGCGACGGCCGCCCACTGCCCTGCGCGGGCGCGCCGGGGCCGGCCGCCGGGAGTGCAATCGGTTCGAACGGGCAGACGGTTGTCAGAGCGACCGCCCGGCCGTTCCCCGTGCCGCCGAGGAGATCGACCCGCCATGACCGCGCCCGCCGTTCCGGCTTCCCCGACCCCCGCCCCCGCCGGTTCCCCCGACGACGCAGCACAGCGCCTCCGGCGCCGGCTGGAGAGGCTCATCGGCGTCGCCGCCACCGAGGGCAACGCCCTGCGGGTGCTGCGCAACGGCGACGAGATCTTCCCGGCGATGCTGTCCGCCGTCCGCGCCGCACGCCACACCATCGACCTGATGACCTTCGTCTACTGGCAGGGCGAGATCGCCCGGGAGTTCGCCGAGGCGCTGGCCGAACGCGCCCGGGCCGGCGTGCGGGTACGGCTGCTGCTCGACGGTTTCGGCAGCCGCAACATCGAACGGGAGCTGCTCGACGCCATGGAGGAGGCGGGGGTGTGGGTCACCTGGTTCCGCCGCCCCGTCCGGCTCTCGCCCTTCAAACAGAACCACCGCTGCCACCGCAAGGTGCTGGTCGTCGACGAGACCGTCGCCTTCACCGGCGGCGTCGGCATCGCCGAGGAGTGGTGCGGCGACGCGCGGGACGCCACCGAGTGGCGCGACACCCACGTCGAGGTCCGCGGTCCCGCCGTCGACGGGATCTGTGCGGCGTTCGCCCAGAACTGGGCCGAGTGCCACCCCGACCTCTTCGACGAGCGGGACCGGTTCGTCGAACAGGACGCCGCCGGCGAGGCGGTCGTGCAGGTGGTGCGCGGTTCGGCCAGCATCGGCTGGCAGGACATGCAGACGCTGCTGCGCGTGGTGATCGAGTCCGCCGAGCAGCGGCTGCGGCTGGTCACCGCCTACTTCTCGCCCGACGACTACTTCGTCGACCTGCTCTGCGGGGCGGCGGCCCGCGGCGTCGAGGTCGAACTGCTCGTCCCCGGACCGCACACCGACAAGCAGATCAGCCGGCACGCCGGCCGGTACCACTACGACCGGCTGCTCGCGTGCGGCGTGCGGATACTCGAGTACCAGCGCACGATGCTGCACTGCAAGATCGTCACGGTGGACGGGGTCGCCTCGCTCGTCGGCTCCACCAACCTCAACCGGCGGTCGCTCGACCACGACGAGGAGGTCATGATGGCCGTCCTCGACCGCGACGTCACCGCGGCGCTCGACCGCGACTTCGAGCGCGACCGCGGTCACAGCCTCTTCGTGGACCGGGAGCGCTGGGAGTCGCGGCCGCTCTCCCGCCGCGCCGCGGAGCAGGCCACGCGGGCGGTCCAGTACTTCCTGTGAGCGGCGGGCCGCGGTGTGCGGGCGGCGCAGGGAGCGCCGCCCGCACACCGCGTCAGACCAGGGCCATCGCGGGCCGGGCGCCGTCCCGGTCCACCGCCGCGTAGTAGTAAGCGGCCCGGACGGTCGACACCAGCCCCGCCGGCAGCGTCGCGGCGAGCAGCGTGGCGTGGCAGGCGGCCAGGACCTCCGCCCCCGTCACCCGCCGGTCCAGGTGCGCGGCGTAGAGCTGCCCGGCCGACACCGCCTCGGCCGGCGTGAGCTCCCGCACCTCGACGCCGCCGGACTCCGCCAGCCGCCGCAGCGGGGTGCCGGTGCCGGCGCGGTGCGGCCGCCCGCAGGCGTCGTCCCAGCACGTCCGCATCGAGCAGGCGACGGCGAAGGCCGCGGCCGGCGCCGCCTGCGGGGCGGTGCCCCCCGTGGTGGGGAGCGTCGACAGGTGCCGTGCCAGCGCGCGGACGGTCGGATGGGCGAACAGGTCGACCACGGTCAACTCGCAGCCGACGGTGCGGTTGACGGCGGTCTGTGCCCCCACCAGCAGCAGCGAGTTGCCTCCCAGGTCGAAGAAGTTCTCGTCCCGGTCCACCTGGTCGCGCCCCAGCACCCGGCACCACACCTCGGTGAGCCGCTTCTCCAGCTCCCGGAGGCGGTCGCCGGCGTCGGCGGCGGCACCCGGCTGCGCGGCGCCGCCCGCCGACCGCAGCACCCAGTGGTCGGGCCCGGCGTGCGCGTCGGCGGCGCGCGCCGCACAGCGGTACAGCTCCCCGAGGTCGCCGCCCTCCTCCAGCGCGACCCGCGCGGCGAGCCGCCGCACCTGGCGGACGGGGCCCGCGACGTGGCTGCGGACCCACGGTGCGCCGCGGTCCGCGCCCACCAGCAGGTGCGGTTCGTCGACGGAGAGCGCCAGGTCGAGGGAGCGCAGCGCCGACGCGGTGTCCAGGACGCGGTAGCCGCGCGCCTCGGTGAGGGCCGCCATGCGGTAGCCGGTGCTCATGCCCCGCTCGCGCCACATGCTCCACCCCAGGCTCTGCGCGGGCAGCCCCAGCGCGCGGCGGTGCAGGGCGAGCGCGTCGAGGTGGGCGTTGGCGGCCGCGTACGCGGTGTTCATGGCCCCGCCGAAGTAGCCGTTGACCGACGAGAAGGTCACGAAGGTGCCGACCGGATGGTCCTCGCGGGTGACCCGGTGCAGGACGCGGGCGCCCTCCACCTTCGCGGCGAGCGCCTCCCGCCAGGCGGCGGCGTCGAGCTCGCCCACCGGGCGTTCCACCAGCGCGCCCGCGAGGTGGAAGACCGAGGCAGCCGGTGCGCCCCAGTGGTCGGCGGCGGCGCCGAGGGCGGCGCGCACCTGCCGCTCGTCGGTGACGTCGGCGACGGCGTACCGGACCTCGCCCAGCTGCCGGAGGCCGCGCAGCGCGGCGAGGCGGGCGCCGCCGCCGTCCGCCTCGGACGTCGCCTCGGACCGCTCGGCGACCCAGGTGTCCCCGGAGTCGTCGGCGGGCAACGGGGTGCGACCGAGCACCAGCAGCCGCGCCCCGGGGGTCCGCAGCAGGTGCGCGGCGACCTCGGCGCCGACACCGCCCAGCCCACCGGTCACCACGTGGAAGCCGTCGGCGGCGGGCGGCGCGACCCGGGAGGCGGGGTCGGGCAGCGGCTCCAGCCGCCGCACCAGCCGCTCGCCGTTCCGCAGGGCCACCTCCGGCTCCACCGGAACGGCTGCGGCCTCCGCCGCCACCGCTGCTGCCGTCTCCCCTGCGTCCGCCGGGCCGCCGCCGGCGAGGTCGAGGTGGACACAGGTCAACCCCGGCAGCTCCTCCTGCAGGGATCGCAGCACGGCGGCGACCGCCGCGCGCCCCGGATCGGGATGCTCGCCCTCCGCCACGGCGCGGGCGCCCGCGGTGACGTACAGCAGCTCCACCGGGCGGCGTCCGTCCGGTCGGGCGGCGAGGGCGCGGGCGAGCGGGAGCAGCTCCACCGCGGCGTCGCCGCCGTCCCTCGGGCCGGCTGCGTCCGCGGTGCACGCCGCGTCCGCGGTGCACGCCGCGTCCGCCGGGCCGGGCGAGGCGGGGTGGAGCGCGCCGAGGTGGACCACGGCGTCCAGCGGGCGGCCGTCGGTCGCCAGGGAGGCGAGCAGCGCCGTGTGGTCGGCCTCCTCACCGGACCGCACGCGGTAGGTGGCGGCGTCGACCCGCACCAGCGCGTCGCCGTCGGTCACGACGGTGCAGAGACCGCCGGCCGCGCGTACCGTCTCCGCCAGGCCGCGCGCGACCTCCGCGGACCGCGGGTCGCTGCCCGCCAGCACCAGGGTGTGCCGGCCGCGGGCCGCCCGCCCCGGCCGCGGTCGGCGCTCGGCCGGCCGCCACACCGGCCGCAGGAACCAGTCGGGCACCGTCGAGGCGGCGCCCGTCAGCACCTGGCCCCGCCCGACCTGCTCCTCGAACTCGCCCGCCTCGAAGGCGGCGCGGAGCTTGGTCCGCTGGATCTTGCCGATCTCCGTCTTGGGGATGTCGCCGGCCTCGACCGGCACCAGGAAGGCGGGGCTCACGCCGATCTCGCGCGTCACCTTCCCCGCGATCTCCCGCAGCGCCCGCACCGGGTCGTGGCCCGGCGCCAGGGTGACGTACAGCGCGAGCTCGTCGGTGGCGGTGCCGGCGTCCGAGCGCACCGCCACCGCCGCGTTGAAGCTCCGCACGACGCAGGGCAGTTCCTCGACGCAGGCCTCGATCTCGTGGCTGTAGTGGTTGACGCCGTTGACGATGATGACGTCCTTGGCGCGGCCGGTGATGTACAGCTCGCCGTCGCGCAGGAACGCCAGGTCCCCGGTGTCGAACCAGCCGTCGTCGGTGAACGAGGCCGCGTTGGCGCGGGCGTTGTCGTGGTAGCCGCCGGTGACGGACGTCCCCCGCACCTGGAGGTCGCCCACCTCGCCCTCGGCGAGGACGGTGCCGCCGCCGTCGACCACCCGCATCGCGAACCCCGGGTAGGGCCGGCCGCAGCTGACGAACGTCCCCTCCCCGGCGGGAGGTTCGGGGGCGAGCGAGGTGTCGGTCACCACCGAGCAGGTCTCCGACATGCCCCACCCGGGGTGCATCACGTGCTGGGGCAGCCCGAACGGCCGCAGCGTGTGCAGGAACCGCCGGGCCGCGTCGGCGACCACCACCTCGCCCGCGTTCATGACCAGCCGCATCGGCGTCAGGTCCCACTCCGCGTCGCGGAACCGGTCGGCGTACCCGGCCAGCAGTCCGAAGGCGAAGTTGGGCGCCCAGGTCACCGACACCCGGTGGCGATGGGCGAGTTCCATCCACCGCGGCGGGTCCTGCAGAATCCAGCCGGTCGGCGCGTGCACCTGGCGGCAGCCCAGGTAGACGTCCCGCAGGTGGAACATGACGACACCCGTCACGTGGTCCAGCGGAATCCAGTTCAGCGAGACGTCCGCCCCGCCGAGGTCGTTCATGGCCGCCGCGGCGGCGGACCGGGTCAGCACGTTGCGGTGGGTCAGCCGCACCGCCTTGGGGAGCCCGGTGCTGCCCGAGGTCATCAGCATCAGCACCAGGTCGTCCGGCCCCGCCGGGTACCAGTCGCGGTCCTCGGGGGCGTCGCGCAGCTCCGCCGCGGTGGTCGGCCGCAGCCCGCGCTCCTCCTCCCGGGCGGCCAGCGCCCGCAGCCCGGGTGCGAGCCCCGGCGAGCACACCACCCGCGGCCGGCCCAGCATCCGCCAGATGCCCTGCAGCTTGGTCAGTGCCGCCGACGGCGTCGCGTACGAGGTCGGGACGGTCAGCGGCACCGCCACCACCCCGCCCAGCAGGCAGCCCCAGAGCACCGCGAGGAAGTCCTCGGTGTCGTCGCACTGCAGGATCACCCGGTCACCGGGGCGCAGCCCCTCCCGCCGCAGCCCGGCGAGGACCCGGGACGCCTCGGCCACCAGCGAGGCGTAGCTGCGCCGGTGCTCGGAGCCGTCGGGGCGGACGTGGACGATGTCGCCGCGACCGGCGTCGGCGGCGCGCACCAGCGCGCTCGCCCAGTCGCCGACCGAGGGTTCCGGCAGCGGCGGGCCCTCGCTCAGCGCCGGGACCGCCGCCGCGGCCGGTGCCGAGGCGCCCTCGGCGTCGGCGGCCGCGGACCGCCGTGCGGCGGCGACATGACGGCGCGGCAGCTCCTGCGGGGCATCCTCCACCCCCGCCTCGATGGTGAGGACGCCGGGCAGCCGGGCGATCTCGCGCCGCCAGGCGTCGGCCGCCGCGCGGTCCACCGCCGGCAGCGCGCGCAGCGCCGCGACGTCGGGCACGCCGGCGGCGTCCCGGGGGAGGGCGTTGACCGCGGTGACCCGGACGGTGTCGTGCCCGGCGGCCGCCAGGGCGCGCTCCACCGCCTCGGTGGCGTCCGCCCGGCCGGGCACCACGCACAGCAGCGGCGGTGCCTCGGCCGTCCCCGGCAGCGCCAGGGCGTCGCGCACGCCGGGCACCGCGAGCGCCGCCGCCTCCACCTCGGCGGTGTCCAGCGGGGCCCGGGCCGCCGTGGTGCGGGCCGGCGGCGCCGGCAGCGCGCCGATCGGGGTGTCGGGGTCCGCGCAGACGGCCCGCAGCGTCTCCCGCAGCGTCGCCGCGAACTGCTCGGCGGTCTCCGCCCGGTAGAGGTCGGTGGCGTACTCGACGTGCAGGTCGAGCCCGGTGGGGGCGCCGTCCGCCGCGTGCCGCTGGAAGACGTCGAAGAAGAGGTCGAACTTGGCCGTCCCGGTCGCGGTGGGCCGCAGCGGCACCTCGCTGCCGTCGAGGCGCAGCACGGCCGGCTCGTTGTTCTGGAGGGCCAGCATCACCTGGAACAGCGGGTGGCGCCCCGGGCGGCGCGGCGGGTTCACCTCCTCCACCAGCCGGTCGAAGGGCAGGTCCTGGTGGTCGAGCGCGGCCAGGTCGTGGGGGCGCACCCGGGCCAGCAGCTCCCGGAACGCCGGGTCGCCGGAGGTGTCGGCGCGCAGCACCACGGTGTTGGTGACGAGCCCGATGAGGCCGTCCAGCCCGGGTTCGGTCCGCCCGGCGACGGGGGTGCCGACCACGATGTCGTCCCCGGCGCCGCCCTGCCGCAGCACGGCGGCGACCGCGGCGTGCACCACCATGAACAGGCTGGACCGCTCGGTGTCGGCCAGCCGCAGCAGCGCGCGGTGGGTGTCGGCGTCGACGGGCAGGGTGACGCTCGCGCCCTCGCCCCGCGGCCGGTCGGGCCGGGCGTGGTCCGGGGCGGGGGCGCTCTCCTCGGGCAGTCCCGCGAGCGCCTCGCGCCAGAACGCCGTCAGCTCCTCCAGCCGTCCCGGCCCCGCCGGCCGGGGCGCGAGCGCGGCGCGCTGCCGCAGGCTGTGGTCCGCGTACTGCAGCGGCAGCGGCTCCCGGGCGGGCGCGCCACCCGCGCGGCGGGCCGCGTAGGCGGCCCCGAGGTCCTCCGCCAGCGGCCGCATCGACCAGCCGTCGGCGGCGCTGTGGTGCAGCACCAGCAGCAGCGTCGCCTCCCGCTCCGGGCCGAGGAGGTACGCGGCGAGCGGGCTGTCGGCGGTGAGGTCGAAGCGGTGGCGGGACGCGGCGGCGACGTGGGCCGCCACCTCGTCCGCCGGGCAGTCGGCGCGGCGCCAGTGCGGGCGCACCCCGCCGGCGGGCAGCACCTCCTGCCGCAGTTCGCCGTCGCGCTCCGCCAGCACCGTCCGCAGGCTCTCGTGCCGGTCGACGAGGTCGCCGAGCGCGGCGCGCAGCGCCCCGTGGTCGGCCTCCGGCGGCAGCGGCACCGCGAGGGGGATGTTGTAGGTGGCGGCGGAGTCGTCGAGCCGGTTGAGGAACCACATCCGCTCCTGGGCGAACGACGGCGGGATGCGGTCCGGGCGCACGGGCGGCTCCCGGTCCCGCCCGGCGGCCCCGGGCTCGGCCGTGGTGCCGTCGGCGGTCCCCGCGACGCCGTCGGCGGGCGCGGGGGCGGGCTGCTCGCCGATGCGCTCCGCGAGCGCGGTGGGCGTCGGCTCCTCGAACAGGGCGGTGATGGAGATCTTCACCCCGGTCTCCTGCCGCAGCCGGGCGAGTAGCCGGGCGGCGAGCAGCGAGTCGCCGCCGAGGTCGAAGAAGTGCGCCTCCGCGCCGACGGACCCCGCCGGCAGCCGCAGGAACTCCTCGAACAGGCCGCAGACGAGCGTCTGCTGCGCGGTCGCGGGGCGGGACCCGGCCGCGGCGCCCGCGAAGTCGGGCGCCGGCAGGGCCTCGACGTCGAGCTTCCCGTTGGCGGTGAGCGGCAGGGCGTCGACCACCAGGCAGGCGGCGGGCGTCATGTGCTCCGGGAGCCGGGCGGCGGCGTGGGCGCGCAGCTCGGCGGGGGCGGGGGCCGCGCCGGCCGCCGGGACGACGTACGCGATCAGGTGCCGCGTCCCGTTCTCCGCCTCCCGCACCACGGCGGTGGCGGACCCCGTCCCGGGGTGTCCGGCGAGGACGGCCTCGACCTCGCCCGGCTCGATGCGGAACCCCCGCAGCTGGACCTGGCGGTCGGCACGGCCCAGGTACTGGAGGGCGCCGTCGGGCCGGCGGCGCGCGAGGTCGCCGGAGCGGTAGGCGCGGTGCCCGGGAGGCCCGAAGGGGTCCTGCGGAAAGCGCTCGGCGGTGAGGTCGGGGCGGCCGAGGTATCCGGCCGCGACACCGGCCCCGGTGATGTACATCTCGCCGGTGGCGCCGGTCGGGACCGGGCGGCCGTCGGGGTCGAGGAGGTGGACCCGCAGGTCGGCGAGGGGACGGCCGATGACGCTGCCCCGGCGGGGGTCGGTGAGGTCGGCCGCGGTGACGCGGTGGTGGGTGACGTGCACGGTGGTCTCGGTGATGCCGTACATGTTGACCAGCACCGGGGCGTCCAGGCCGTGGCGCTCCGCCCACGGGCGGAGCGTCTGCGGGTGCAGCGCCTCGCCGCCGAGGACGACGTACCGCAGCCGGCCCGGGGAGCCGCCGTGCTCGCCGTCGGCCTCCACCAACTGGCGGAAGGCGGACGGCGTCTGACTGAGGACGGTGACCTCCTCGCGCTCCAGCAGCCGCAGGAACTCGCGCGGCGACCGGCTGGTGTCGTGGTCGACGACCACCAGGCGCCCGCCGTGGAGCAGCGCGCCCCACATCTCCCACACCGAGAAGTCGAAGGCGTAGGAGTGGAACAGCGTCCACACGTCGTCCGGGCCGAGGTCGAAGTGGTCGCGGCTCGCCAGGAACAGCCGCGCCACCGCGGCGTGCGTGACGGGGACGCCCTTGGGCGTCCCGGTGGAGCCGGAGGTGTGGATGACGTAGGCGGTGTCCGCCGGGGCGGTGGGGCCGAGTCGCTCGGCGTCGGTGAGGTCCCCGCTCGGCAGCGCGGCGATCCGCTCCGCCGTGTCGGGATCGTCCAGCGCCAGCACCGGCAGCTCCCTCCCGGCGGGGGCGGTGCGCCCGCCGTCGGTGCACAGCAGCACCGGGGGCGTGTCGGCCAGGACCGTGCGGGTCCGCGGCTCCGGCTGGCTCGGGTCCAGCGGCAGGTAGGCGGCGCCCGTCTTGAGGACGGCGAGCAGGGCGGGCAGCAGCCGCGGCCCGCGGGTCAGTTCCAGGGCGACCACGCGTCCCGGGCCGGCGCCGAGTTCGACCAGCCGCCGGGCGATGCGGTTGGCCTCGGCGTTGAGCGCGCCGTAGGTGAGCCGGTCGTCCCCGCAGCTGACGGCGGTGTGCTCGGGCGCGGACCGCACCCGCCGCTCGAACAGCTCGGTGAGGGTGGCGGTGACGGGCAGCTCGCGCGGCTCCTGGCGCGCCGGGACCTCCCCGGGGAGGAGCAGCGGCAGCTCGCCGAGTTCCGTCTCCGGGGCGGTGTCGGCGAGCCCGCGCAGCAACTGGAGCAGCCGGTCCCGCACCAGCTCCACCTCGTCCTGCTCGTACAGGTCGGGGTTGGCGTCCACCGCCAGCCACAGCCCGTCCGGTCCGGCGGCGGGCCGCACGCTGATCTGGAGGTCGTCGACGGCGCCGCCCGACAGGTGGTGCCACACCGCCCGGTGGCCGCCGAAGGACAACTCCTCGGTGAACGGCACGATGTTGAGCACCGGGCCGTACAGCCGGCGGCCGCTGCCCAGCAGGTTGAGGTCGCGCCGCAGGTACTCGCCCCGGTACCGCTGGTGGCGCTGGAGCGCGCGCAGCTCTCCGGCGACGGACCGGGCCAGCTCCGCCAGCCGGGTGCCGGCGTCCGCGGCGACCCGCAGCGGCAGCACGTCGGAGGCGGTCCCGGGGGTGCGCAGCGCCGCGCCCCCGAGCCGGCTCATGGTGGCCATGCCCAGCACGAGGTCGCGGGCGCCGGTCATCCGCTGCAGCCAGCCGGCGACGGCGGCGGTCAGCAGGTCGGTACGGGTCACCCCGAGGCGGGCGGCGGCGCCGGCGAGCGCCGCGGCCTCCGCGCCGTCCAGCTCGCCCACGGCCCGCAGTGGCCGGGGCGCCGCCGGCGCGGAGCGGGCGGTGAGCCGGGGCGGCTCGGGCAGCTCCGCCAGCCGCGACGCCCAGTGGTCCCGGTCGCGCGCGCACCGGTCGGAGGCGAGGTAGCGCTCCTCCTCCTGCCGCAGCCGGTCGACCGGCGCGAAGTGCGCGGGCTCCGGCTCCTCGCCGGCGAGCAGCGCGTTGTGGACATCGGCGAGGCGGCGGCCGACGAGCTTGTAGCTGTAGCCGTCGAGCAGGAGGTGGTGGGCGCGCAGCAGCCACAGGTGGTGGTCGGGGGCGAGCGTGAACAGGGTGTGGGTGTGGAGCGGGCCGGTGTCGACGTCGACCTCGGTGGCGAGTTCGCGCTCCACCCGCTCCCACGCCTCTCGCTCCGGATCGGGCCGGTCCGTCAGATCCACCCGGTGCAGCGTGACCTCGCCGGCCCCGGGGTCCGCCAGGGACCGGGGCCCCTCGTCGGTCTCCGTGAACCGCAGCCCGAAGGTCTCCGCCTCGGCGACGGTGCGCCGCAGCGCCTGCGCGAACCGCTCCGTGTCGAGCGGGCCGCGGATCTCGACGGCCTCGCCGGTGTTGTACGCGGCGCTGTGGGGCGCGAGCCGGGCGGCGTACCAGAGCCCTTCCTGGGCCCCGGAGAGCGGCCGGCGCTCGTCCTGACGGGTGGACTCCTCGTGGAGTGACATGACACAGCCCTCACCTCGCACGTCCCGGCCGGGGGAGGCGCGGCCGGGTGGAAGCAGGAGCGGACCGGGCCCGCGGGCCGCACGGCGGGCGAAGGCGGGCGCACGCCGGGCGCACGGGACGGCGGGCCGCGGCCCGCTCCCTGCACGTCGGCTCAGAGTGCGACCGGCCGCCGAAGCCGGTCAAGGCCGCCCGGCCCCCGCCGGGAGCAATCGAGACGTTTCCTTGAGATCCGGGCTCCGAGGGATAGCGGCGCGTCCGCCCGGTCGCCCCACGGGCACCACGCCCCTCGGGATCGCCCCGACCACCCGCTCCCACGCCTCTCGCTCCGGATCGGGCCGGTCCGTCAGATCCACCCGGTGCAGCGTGACCTCGCCACCGAGGTCGACGTCGACACCGGCC
>NZ_JAAVJD010000108.1 GCF_012033735.1 Streptomyces lonarensis
CCCCCGACCCACCGCCGGCCCCTCCCGATCCACCGCCCCCCGACGCCCCGTCCCCCGAACCGCGGAGCGCACCATGGCCCCCTCACTCGCCCTGCTGCTGGCCCTCGCCCTGTCAGCCGCCCTCCCGGCACCCCGCGCCCTCGCCGCCGCCCGCTGGCCCGACCGCGACCCGGTGCTCGCCCTGCGGCTGTGGTGGTGCCTCATCGGCACCGTCATGGTCTGCTGCCTCTGCGCCCTGGTGCTCTGCGCGGCGGCGGCCTTCCCCACGGTGCACGCGCAACTCTTCGCCCCCGCGCCCGAGTCGGTGCTGCTGGCCTACGCCGCCGGTCCCTCCGCCCCCTGGGCCACCGCGCTCGCCGCGCTGCTGGCCGCCGGCGGCCTCTGGACGGCGCTGGTCGTCCTCCGGGAACTGCTGCGCGACCGGAGCGCCCGCCGCGCCCACCGGCGCGCACTCCACCTACGCGCGCCCCAGCTGCCCGACGGACTGGCCGGTGGGACCACGGCGAGCGGGAGCGCGCCGGGCGAGGCGCCCGGCGCACTGCTGGTGCTGGAGGACTCCTACCCCGACGCCTGGTGGCTCCCCGGCCGCGACGCCCGGCTGGTCGTCACCACCGGAGCGCTCCGGCTGCTCCGCCCCGAGGAGCTGGACGCGGTCCTCGCCCACGAACGGGGCCACGCCCGCGCCCGCCACCACGCCCTGCTGCGGCTCGCGACCGCGCTGGGCGACGGCTTCCCGGGCGTCCCCGTCTTCGCGGACCTCCGGGCGCAGACCCACCGCCTGGTGGAGCTCTGCGCCGACGACGAGGCGTCGCACCGCTGCGGCCGCCTCACCGCTGCCGTCGCGCTCATCCGGCTCAACGAGCACCGCGGCGTGCTGAGCTGCTCCTCCAGCCGGGGGCTGATGACGCATCGGGTGACCCGGCTGCTCGACCCGGCGCCCGCCGCCCCCGACCTGCCCCACCGCCGCCGCGCCACCGCCCTCGCACTCGGCGCGCCCCTGCTGCCGCTGCTCATCGCCTTCGCCCCGGGGCTGCTCGCCCTCCGGTGACACAGGGCCGCGTCTCACCGCCCCGGTCCGGCCCCCGCGGCACCGGGCCGCGCTTCACCGCCCGGACCTGCCCCCGTCGCACGGGGCCCCGGTCCGGGGCCCGGTCGGACCCCCGGCCCGCGCCCCGCCGCGGCCGCCGTGTCGGCCGCCGCCGGCTCCCCGTCGCCCGCCGCCGCGTCGCGGTACCAGGCCGCGTGGGCGGCGAACCGCTCCCGGAACGCGTGCTGCGGTCCGTGGCCCACCCGCTGCCAGATCCGAGAGCTGTCGTACCAGTGGTCCGTCGCCACCCGTGCCAGCCGCTGGGCGTCGGCCGCGGTGGCACGCGCCAGGCGCCGCACCAGCCACAGCGGCAGCCCCCACCGGGGCACGGCGACGCCCAGCACCCCGCCGACCCGCTCCCCGACCTCCCGCAACCGGACCGGCTCCGGCTCGCAGACGTGGAAGACCTCCCCGCCGCCGCCCTGCCACGGGCCGGTGGCGAGGTCGGCGACCACCGTCGCCAGGTCCTCCACCGACACCACCGACAGCCGGGCGCGGCCCCCCGCCGGCCACACCGGCGACCTGCGGAGCAGCGCGGCGACCCCGGGGACGAACCACCGGTCGCCCTCGCCGTAGACGAAGTGCGGCCGCAGCACGGTGCCGCCCGCGGCGAGCACCGCCTCCTCGGCGGCCAGCCGCGAACGGCTCGTCACCGAGACCGGGTCGGGCCGCAGCGCGGATTCGGCGGCGCCCCGGTGCGGCCCGAGGCCGTAGACGGCCGCGGTGCTGAGCAGGACGAACCGGCGGACCCCCGCCCGGCGGGCCTCCGCCACCAGCGCCCGGGTGCCCGCCGCGTTGACGGCCGCGCAGCGCTGCGGGTCCTCCCCGATGTAGGAGGCGAGGTGCAGCACCGTCGCCACCCCCTCGCAGACGCCGCGCAGCGACGCCGGGTCCGTGACATCGCCGCGCACCACGGACCCGGCCGCGCCGGCCGCGCCCCGCGGCACCGGCCGCTGGTGGACGAGCAGCCGGAGCCGCGCCCCGCGCTCCGCCAGCGCCCGGCGGGTCGCCGAGCCGACGAACCCGGCCGCGCCGGTGAGCAGGATGGTGCCGTCCGCGGTCACCCGCGCCCCCTCGTGGTGTGGTTCCGACGGTTCCTACGCTTCCGATGGTCGATCATGCCGCCGCCCACGCCGTCAGGGCGAGGCCCAGGTAGACGGTGACGAGGAAGGCCAGCGCGGGCGGCACCGGCCAGTCCGCGGCGCGCCCGGTGAGGAACCGGCGGGCGGCCCACCCGACCCACCCCGCCGCGGCCACCGGCACCCAGGCCGGCGCCCCCGCGACGCCCGGCACCCGCCAGGGCGGCAGTACCACCAGCACCAGCAGCACCGCGCCGGCGGCCGTCCCCAGGGTGAGCGCGGTTGCGGGGCCCCGGCCCAGCGCGGTGGAGTAGTACTGCTGCCCCGGCCGGTCCGCCCGGCTGGTCTTGCGGGCAAACTCCACGTGCAGGAAGGCGCAGACGCACACCGCGACCAGCGGCACCGCCACCCAGCCCGGCCCTGCGCCGTGGGAGTGCCGGTACACCAGCCAGACGTGGACGCTGAGCAGCAGCTGCACCGGGTAGGTCACCGCAAGGTTGAGCAGCATCGACTCGCGCACCCGCCGGGACCGCCGCTCCAGCCACGGCAGGGCCGCGGCGTACCCGACGACCGCGGGCAGCACCGCTGTCGCGGCGGCCCCGGAGACCGGCACGAGCAGCAGCAGCGCGGCGGTCACCAGGCAGACCGCCGCCCGCAGCTCGCCCCGCGTGACCGCACCCCGCACCAGCGGCCGCTCCGGGTGGTGGACCCGGTCGTACGCCAGGTCCTTCCACTCGTCGACCGCCCGCAGGCAGCAGAGCACCAGCCACAGCGCCAGCGCGGTCAGCACCGTGCCGCCCGTCGGCCGCCAGCCGGCCACGGCCGGGTCCAGCCGGGCCAGCGAGCCCTCCAGCGCGAGCGTCCACAGCAGGGCGTACACCGCGTACACCTGCGGCGGGCAGCGTTCCAGCACGAAGCGCCCGAGCCGCCCGGCCGTGCGCGTCACGCGCACCCGGCCCGCCGTTCCGGACCGGTCCGGTGCCCCCGGTGCCGTCGCGGTGGTCATGCGCGCACCTCCCCGTCGTCGTCGAGCAGGGTGACCGTCCCGGTCGAGCCGTCCATCTCGACGCGGCAGCCGTCGGGGATGCGGCTGGTCGCACCGGGCAGCGCGACGATGGTGGGGATGCCGAACTTGCGGCCGGTGATCGCGGTGTGCGACAGCATCGTCCCGCGCTCCACCACGATGCCCCGTGCCCGGAGCATCAGGAACAGCCACCCGGGGTCGGTCTCCCGCGCCACCAGGATCACGTCGTCCCCGGCGGGCACCGGTCCGTGCGGGTCGAGGACGACGCGGGCGGTGCCGCGCACCGTGCCGCGGCTGGAGCCGAGCCCGGCCAGCGGCCCCCCGCCCCCGGCGGCGTCCCCGGCGTTCCCGGCGCCCCCGCTCCGCGTGGCGGCGGGCGCCGGGAGCGAGGTCGGCACCGCGCCCATCGTCGCGAAGTCCAGGGGAAGTTCCGGAGCGGCGTGCTCGTACGCGCGGCGCCGCGCCTCGGCGACGGCCCGCAGGTCGCCGGCGACCCCCGTGCCGTCCACCGACCCCAGCACCTCCTCGTGCGTCAGGTGGAAGACGTCCTCGGGGTCGTTCAGCGCCTTCCGCTCCACCAGCCAGGCGCCGAGCGCCAGATGGACCGCGCGGGAGACACCGAACAGCTCGCTGCGCCGGTAGCGGGAGTCCTCCCGGTACCGGATCAGCCGCCGCAGCCGCTCCAGCAGCGCGCGCACCACCGCGCGGCGCAGCGGCCGCCGCCGCAGCGCCGCCGCCAGCCGCTCCTCGGCGCCGGCCCGGATGCCGTCCTCCGTGCGGCGCAGCTCCTCGGCGGTGCGGCCGCCGCGGGCGTGCTCCGCGACCAGCGGCAGCAGCAGCCACGGCCGCACCCGCGGCGTCGGCTGCTCCAGCTTCAGCTCCTGCAACCCGCGGTCGCCAAAGCGGCGGAGGTGGGCGTCGGCGGCGGCGGTGAACTCCGCGCCGAACCCGCCCTGCCGGACCCGCTCCCAGACCTCCTCGGCGGGGCGGTCGGCCACGGCGGCGAGCAGCCCGGGGGCCTCCCGGGCCGTCTCCGCGAGCCGCAGCAGCGACATCACGGCGGCCACCGAGCGGTTCTCCTCGCCGCCGCAGAGCAGGTCGCCGAGGAGCCCGGGCTCGCCGACCCAGCGGTCGAGCAGCCGCTCGGCCGCCCCCGTCCCCATGGTCAGGAAGAGGTCGTTGACCAGGGTGACACCCCAGTGGTCGCCGACCTCCCGCCACAGCCGGTGCGTCCGCTCGACGGTGTCCAGCGGGTCGGCCGCGTGCCAGTCGGTGTCCCGCAGCGTCGGGACGAGGGCGTCCCACCACCGCTCGTAGGCGCGCACCCGGCGGTCGTGGGTCAGCAGCAGCCGCCCCACCCGCACCGCGGAGCGCGCCATCCGCCACCGGTGCGCGAGGGTGCCACCGCGCAGCGAGTCCCGGCCGCTGTCGGGCGTGGTGGTCAGCCCCATCATCTGCTCCCACCGGGCGCGGCCCAGCGCGAACAGCGGCACCTGCCGGTGCAGGTGGTACCAGGCGGTCAGCGAGTAGTGGATGCGGTGGTGGAGGAAGCCGATCATGCTCGCGAGGTGGTGCCGGTTGCCGTGGATCGTCCGCTCGTCGACCCCCAGGTCGCGGTAGAGGTCGTGGAAGATCGTCCGGTAGAACAGCTGGGCGTGGCTGTAGGTCAGCGCGGTGGTCGTCCCGGGGAAGCTCTCGGTGATGTTGGCGCTGCTCCACAACCGCTGCCGTCCCAGATCGAGCACGACCGGCCGCGACTGCAGGATGTGGACGCGGCCGTCTGCGGTGAGAGTGCCCTCGATGTCCTGCGGCGCGTCGAAGAGCTCCGCGATCCGTTCGCCGAGCCGGGCGATCCGCCACAGCTCCGCGTCGTCGAGCACGGGGACGTCGCGCTCCGCGTCGGGGACGGGCAGCAGCGCCGTGCCGGAGGGCGCGTGCGGGTCCCGGTCCACGCGCTGGTCCTTGTGGGACAGGCGCCGGGTGAGCGTGGCGGTGGCGGGGTCGAGGAAGAAGTGGTCGACGGGGACCCGCTCCTGGACGACGCCCTCCCCGATGCCGTGGGCGGCGGCCACCACCGGGCGCCGCGCCCCGGTGGCCGGGTCGCAGGTGAACAGCACGAACGACCGCCGGCCGGGAACCATCTCCTGCACCGCGACGGCCACCGAGAAGCCCGTCAGCTCCAGCCCCTGCGCGTGGCGGTAGAGCAGCGACTCCGCGTTGTACCCGGAGGCCCAGCAGAGCCGGACCCGCTCGGGGACCTCCTCGCGCCGCACGTACAGGTAGCTGTCGCTCATCCCGGCGAACGGGTTGTCCGCCGAGTCCTCGCTGTCGGCCTCGTCCGCGCCCACCGTGGAGGAGCGCACCGCCACCGCGGTGTCCGGGGCGAACGCGGTGTCGAACGCGGCGAGCAGGGCCGCGTCCAGCGTCGGGTCGGCGGCAGCCGTGGTGATCAGCTCCCGCGCCGCCGCGGCACCGGCGGTGATGGCGGCGGGGTCGTCGAAGTCGACCTCGGCCAGCCGGCGCCGCAGCCGGGGAAGGTGCGGGGCGAGCGCCTCCTCGCAGGCCCGTGCGGAGAGGGCGAAGAAGGCGGGGACGGGGAGGCCGGCCTCCCGCATCCGGGCCTGGCGCGCGAGCTTGGGCCCGGTGAGCGCGGAGTCGGTCAGGGCCCGGCCGGTCAGGATGTGGCGCATCGTCACCACACCGCCGGTATCAGGCGGCGGCGGCCGCGGGCGAACTCGGTGTACCCGGGCACCTCGGCCAGCGCCCGCTCCTCCACCAGGATGCGCCGCACCAGCGCGGGGACCAGCAGCACGAGGAAGGCCGCCACGCTGAGGGGGTTGAGGAAGAACGCCACGAACCCGGCGTGCGCCAGCAGCATCCCCGTGTAGGCGGGGTGGCGCAGCAGCCGGTACGGGCCGTCCTGCGCGACGCGGTGCCCGTCCACGGTCCGGACGCGGTGCGAGTAGAACCGGCCGAGGGCGCGGATCGCGGCCAGCCGCAGCGCGATGCCGGCCGCCAGCGGCAGCAGCGGCAGGAGCAGCAGCGGGGACCAGCTCTCCCACGGCAGCGGGCCCCAGACGGCGGCCAGGCCGGTGGCGAACCGTGCGGTGCCGTAGAGCACCTCGGTGCCGCGGTCCGCCTCGGAGCTCTCCCCGCGCGAGGTGCGCAGCGTGACGCGGGCCTCCAGCAGCACCCAGCCGAGGTAGAGGGCGATCAGCAGGGCGGCGGTGCGCCGGACGGGGTCGTGGGCGTCGGCGAGGGCGCGGACCAGTGCGGCGGCGATGACCGCCAGTCCGACCGCGAAGAGCACGACGGGGAATCTTCGGAGGAACCAATGCATCGGAGGTGCCGCGTCCTTTGTCCTGGAGGGAACGTTTTTCCTGTTGCGGTGGGCCGCGCTATATCCGGCCCGAGGCGCGCAGCCGCTCGTAGCTGCGCCGGGGCAGCATGGTCACGCCGAACCCGACCGTCCCCAGGGCGGCCGACCGGTCGGCGGCGCGCACCTCGACCTCGATGGCGCGGCTGCGCCCCGCGGTGGCGCGGTACCGGCTCCACAGGTGCAGCCGCTCGGCGGCCGGGGCCGGCGCGGGGGTGGCCGGCGCGGGGGTGGTCGGAGCGGGGGTGGCGACGGTGATGGTGGTGAGCAGGAACTGCCAGTCCAGCGGGACCTCCGCCACCAGATGGCCCGCCATGGTGGCGAACTGCCGGGCGCACTCCACCAGCAGCGTCGTGGGATGGACGCCCGCCCCGTGGCCGTCCCGCGGCGCGAGGAGGTCGGCGCGGAAGCCATCGCTCTCCCGGCTCAGCGGCCCCACCAGCACCGCCTCCGGCCGCCACTTGTGCACCAGCCGGGCGTCCGCCGCCCGTCCGGGCCGGGGGCGCGGTACGCGGGCGGCCCCGCCGCCGGGGCCCGGGGCGGTGGCGGCGCGGGCCCCGCCGAGCAGGACCGTGCCCCCGCAGACCTCGGCCCCGTCCTGGACCACTCGCACCGTGTAGCGGGCTGCGCCACCCGCCCCGGGGTCGGGCGCGACCTCCACCCGCGCGGGCGGGTCCGGGCGGCACAACCGGGTGAGCCGCAGCTCCAGCGCGGCGACGTGCCGCGGGCCGTACGGGCCGTCGGTCGGGGGCGCGCCGACGGGGGCGGCCCGGTCGGCGGCGTGCGCCGCGGTCCGCAGCATCCCCTCCAGCAGCAGCATGCCCGGCACGTGGTCCAGCGGGTGGTCGTAGAAGAACGGGTCGGACTCGTCCACCCGAAGCCGCCCGGTCCAGCCGTCCGGGCCGGGCCCGGGGGCCCCGCCGGGGGAGCCCGGCTCCAGCTCCGTCAGCACCCGCCGGACCGCGGGTTCCGCGGTCGGCGCCACCGGTGGTGCCTGTCGTGGCATGTCGGTCTCCCGTCGTGAGGAAAGAGGTGGCCGCCCGGCGGCCGTCGGGGCCGGGCCGCCGCGGGCACGGCGGACCCCGGGCCCCGCGCCCGGACGCTGCCGGGCGGGACCGTCGGTCGGTTGGTGCGGGTGCGGGTGCGGGTGCGGGTGCGGGCGCGCCCCGCCGGGGGTGTCCGGCCGGGGGCGGGTCAGGCCCGGCGGCGGCGGACGACCAGGGCGGCGGCGACGGCGAGCAGCGCGAGCGCCGCGATGTCGATGCGTGCCACCCGGACGGTCTCCGACCCCAGATCGGCCGTGGTGTAGGCGAACAGCAGGAACGACCCCATGCTCACGGCCGCGGCCGTGAGCGCGGCCGGCCGCAGCGCCGGCAGGAACGCGGCGACCAGCAGGCCCACCCCGACCAGCGCCAGCAGCACCGCCCGGTGGCGCAGCAGCATCGTCAGGTCGGCGCTGTCCGGGCCGTCGGTGCTCACCCCGTACGCCGTGTCCATCCGGGCCGGGGCCAGGGCGACGTAGCCGGGCAGCAGGTTCACCGCGCCCACGACGACGAGCAGGGCGGTGATGAGGCGGTCGGTCCACATGGCGGTGAGGTCTCTTCCGTCGGTGTCGGGCGGCGGGCGTCGGGGGGTCACGGGGTGCGGTGGGCCTCCCGCTCCAGCTGCCGCAGGTACGCCCGCAGCAGGGCGCGGGCCGGGCGGGAGCCGAGCGGGAGCCGTGGCGCGCGGTCGCGGTGCCACGGGAGGCGGGAGCCCGCGGGGGCGGGCCCGGTGAGATGGGAGGCGACGTACCGGCCGTGCGCCGCGGACATCGCCAGCCCGTGGCCGCAGCAGCCGCCGATGTACCAGATGTCGGGGTGGCCGCCCACGCGGCCGACGACCGGCAACCCGTCGGCGGTCATGCCGATCCGGCCCGACCAGCGGTAGGCGACCGGCACCTCGGCCAGCCCGGGGTGCAGCCGGCGCAACCGCTCCTCCAGCAGGCGCCGGGCCGCGTCCCGGGAGGGCGCGTCCTCCTCCTCGGGGAGCGGCGCGTGGCTCACCCGGCCGCCGCCCAGCACCAGCCGCCCCTCGGGCGTCAGCCGGAAGTAGGGCGCCGGTGCCGCGCTGTCGACCAGCGCCGTGCCGCTCTCCCCGCCCAGCGCGGCGCGCAGCTCCGGCGGCAGCGGGGCGGTGGCCAGCGCGTGCACCCGCAGCGGCAGGACGGTGCCGACCGGCAGTCCCAGCCGGCCGGCGTCGGCGTTGACCGCCAGGACGACCTTGCGGGCGCGCAGCGTCCCCTCGGCGAACCGCAGTTCGGTGGGGGTCCGGCCGTCTCCCGGCCGGAGACCCAGCAGCGGGCTGTCGCCGTGGAACCGGGCCCCCTTCGCCGCGCAGGCCGCCGCCAGCGCGCGGGTGAGCGCCGCCGGGTCGAGGGTGGCGGCGCCCGGGTACAGCAGCCCTGCGTGGTACGGCACCCCCACCCGGCGGCGGATCTCGGCGGCGGACAGCACGGGGACGGTCAGCCCGAGCGACCGGTACGCCGCGTCCTGGCGGGCGAGCGAGGCGAGCCCGGGCGCCGTGCGGGTGGCGACGATCTGGCCCCCCGGGCGCAGCCCGGCCGCGGCGCCCACGGTCGAGCACAGCTCGACCACCCCGGCGACGGCCGCCTCCGAGGCGAGGTGCGCCGCCCGGGCGACGGACGGCCCGAACCGGCGGACGGCGACGTCGATCGGCGGCCCGACGCGCGGCCCGAGCAGGCCGGTGCCCCGGCCGCTGGCGCCGGCCGCCGGGTGGCGGGCGTCGATGACGGCCACGTCGGCCGCCGGGTCCCGGTCCAGCAGGTGGTGGGCGGTGGCGAGGCCGGCGAGTCCCGCGCCGACGACGGCGATGTCGGCGGTCAGCCCGTCGGTGACCCGCGCGGCGGGGGCGGCCGGTGCCTCGGGCGCCGCGGACCAGGGCGGGAGGTCGGCGAGCGGGAGGCTCATCGCGCCCCCTGCTCGAGGAGGGTGTGGAAAGCGCGGTCGTGCCAGATCAGCGGCCGGCCCGGCCCGGAGCGCAGCGCGGTGAGCCGTCCGACGACCAGGCAGTGGTCCCCGTAGGGGCGGATCTCCTCCGTGCGGCAGACCGCCCAGCTCAGGGCGTCCGCCAGGACGGGGGCGCCCAGGCTCTCCTCGTACGACTCCGCGGCGAACCGCTCCGCCGGCGGCGCCGACGAGAACCGCCGGGCGCGCCACGCCTGGCCCTCCGCCAGCAGGTGCACGGCGAACCTGTCGCGGGCACGCAGGGCGTCCAGGGTGCGGGAGGAGTGGGCCAGGCAGAGCAGCAGCAGCGGCGGCTCCGCCGAGAGCGAGGTGACGGTCGAGACGGTCGTGCCGACGGGGCCGTCGTCGGTGGACGCCGTGACGACGGCGACCCCGGCGGCCAGGCCGGAGAAGAAGTCCAGGCACGGCTTCCTGCCGGGCACCGGCTCCGCCTCGGGTCCGCTGCTCGGCGCGCCGGCTATGACGTGCGGCATGGGGGCTCCTTCCTGTCCGGGGGTGCCCGGTCGGGCGTGCTCGTGATGCGACGTGCGGGTACGGCGTCGGGGGTACGACGTGCGACGTGCTTCGGCGGCGGCCGGGACCGGCGGACGAGCCGGCGGGCGGGAGCGGTGGTGCCGGGCGGTGCGGGCGAGTGGCGGCGGTGCGGGCGGGTGGTGGTGCGGGCGGGTGGTGGTGCGGGCGGGTGGTGGTGCGGGCCGGGGCCCGCCCGGTCACCGCTCCCGTTCGGCCTCCAGCGCGTCCCGCAGCGCGAGCAGGGTGGTCCGCATCGTGGCGCGGTTGCGCGACCGGCGCCGGACGACGCCGGTCACCAGCGGCGTCACGGCGGTGAGCGCCGCGCCGAGCGGGCCGGACCGGCGGTCGTGCCACTCCTCGCGCACCTCGCACCCCTCGGGCAGCGGGCGGAACCGGTACGCCCACCCGGCGACGGGGATGCCGAGGAAGCTGACGTGGAAGGCGAACGCGCGCCCGGGGTCCGCCTCGACCACGCGGCACAGCGTCGGCCAGGGCAGCCAACGGGCCCGGTTGCGGCCGACGAAGCGGGTGCCGACCCGCACCGGGCCCTTGCCGAGCACCCAGGCGCCCTTGCACTCCGGACTCCACTCGCCCATGCGGGCCACGTCGCTGACGGCCGCGTAGGCGGTCTCGGGCGCCACCCGGACGACGACGGACTCGCTCATCCGGGACGGGGTGTCGGCTTCCTCGGGGGTCGCGGCGGTCTGCTCGGTCATGACGGGTGCGGTCCCTTCGCGGTGGCGGTGGAGGCGGGCTGCGGCACGTCCGGGGGGCCGGTGGGCCCGGCCGGGGCGCCGGTGCCGGGTACGGCGGGCGGGTCGTGGCGGCGGAACGGCAGCCACCAGTTCCACCGGCTCATCAGCCGCATCGAGGCGGGCACGATCAGCAGCCGGATGACGGTGGCGTCCAGCGCGATGGCCAGGGCCATGCCGAGGCCGAGCTGCTGGATCGGGATGATCCCGGTGAAGGCGAAGGCGGAGAAGACGGCGACCATGAGGACGGCGGCGCCCGAGATCAGCGGCATCGTGTCGGCCATGCCCCGCGCCACGCTGCCGGTGTTGTCACCGGTCGCCAGGTAGTCCTCGCGGACCCTGCTCAGCAGGAACACCTCGTAGTCGGTGGAGAGGCTGAACAGCAGCGTCACCAGCAGGACGGGCACGAAGTTGGTGAGCCGGCCGTCGGCGTCCAGCCCCAGCGGTCCGCTCAGCCAGCCGTCCTGGAAGACCAGCACCAGCACGCCGTAGGTGGCGCTCACCGACAGCAGGTTGATGGCGATGGCCTTCAGCGGCAGGAAGAGCGAGCGGAACGTGAACAGCAGCAGCAGGTAGATCACGGCGAGCATGGTGGCGATGACGGGGAGCAGGGCGTCCTCGATCACCTTGTTGGCGTCCACGCCCTCGGCCGTCTCGCCGCCCACCACCACGCGCCAGTCGCCGGCGGCGGCCAGCAGCTCCGCCTCGGCCCGGACCTCCTCCAGCAGCCGCTGCACCGCCTCGGAGGAGGCGGTGTCGTCGCCCACCACCTCGATGAGGAGCGTCGTGCCGTCGGCGGAGACGAAGTGGCCGATGGTGGCGCGGGCGTCGCCGGGCAGTGCTCCGGTGTCCGCCGGGACGAGGAGCGGGTCCTGCGGGTTCACCGCGCGCAGCGTGGCGATCGCGGAGTCGACGCGGACCGTGCCGGGCAGCGCGTCCAGGGCGTCGTGGAACTCCAGCAGCGCGGCCCTCGCCGCCGGCGGCATCTCCTGCACGGGGTCGGGCGCCGAGACGACCACCTGCAACGGTGCCGCGCTGCCCACCCCGAACGCGTCGCGGGCGGTGTCGTACCCCTGGCGGACCGCGGTGTCCGAGGGGACGACCCGGGCGTCCGGGGTGAACGTCTCCAGCCGCAGCGCGGGCAGCGCCAGCACCACCATGGCGCCCACCCCGACGGCGAGGAACAGCACCGGGCGGGCCATCACCCGCCGGGTGACGCGGGTCCAGCGCTCACCGCGGTCCGAGGCGTCCCGGGGGCGCCCCACCCGGCCCCATTCGATACGGGGGCCCAGGATGTGCAGCAGGACCGGCAGCAGCAGCACGCTGATCAGCACCGCCAGCGCCACCACCACCACGGCGCCCAGCGCCATGGAGCGGATCACCCCGAGGTCGACCAGGAACAGCGTGGACATCGCGGCGACGATGGTCAGACCCGAGGCGAGGACCGTCTCCCCCGAGGTGCGCAGCGTGCGGGCCATCGCCCGCTCGACGGCCTCCCGCGAGGAGTCGCCCTCCGCCCGCAGCTCGTCCTTGAACCGCATGATCATGAAGAGCGAGTAGTCGACCCCGACGCCCAGCCCGAGCATGGCGGCGGCGCTCTGCACGAACACCGACAGCTCCACCTGGCGGGCCACCACCGCCAGCAGCCCGAAGGCGAACACCACGGCGGTCACCCCCACCAGCAGGGTGGCCAACGCCGCCGCGACACTGCGGAAGATGAGCAGCAGCACCAGCAGGATGATCGGCAGGGTCACCACCTTGGCGAGAATCAGCCCGCGCTCGCTGAGGTGGTTGACCTCGCCCCACAGCGCCGCCTGGCTCACCAGCGACACGTCCAGCTCCTCGGGGCCGAACCGGGCGTCGAGCCGCTCCTGGATGTCGGGCAGCACCCGGCGCGCCGTGCCGTCGTCGAGGTCGGAGCCGACCCGCACCAGGGCGGTGCGGCCGTCCTCGCCGAGGAACGCGCCGCGGTTCTCCTCGTCGGTGAGCGTGGTCCAGCCGTAGCTCTCCGAGGCGCGCAACCGGTCGTCCCGCAGGACGGCGTCGGCGGCCTCGCCGACGCGCGCCTCGAACTGCGGCTCGCCCGACCGGTGGCGGTGGTCGGTGATCACGACGGTGACGGAGGTGGCGCCGCGCCCCTCGAACCCGTCGTCGGCGAGGCGGGCGGCGGCCTCGGCGGAACCGGAGCCGGCGGCGTACCAGCCGCCCCCGCTCAGCAGGCCGGGCAGGGTGAACGCCTGCACGCCGGCGACGACGAGCAGCAGCAGCCACACCGCGGCCAGCGGGCGACGGTGACGGCCGGTCAACCGCGCCAGGCGGGTCGGGACACCGGAGCGGCGGTGTCCCTCCGGGCGCGGTCGGTCGTTGCGAAGGTTCATGCGCGGATCGGGACTCCGTGGTCGCGGTCGTCGGTGAGGATCTCCATCAGCGCCCGGTCGGACGCCGTCAGGCGTTCCACCCGGCCGGTCGCCTTGTTGGTGATCTGGAGGTCGCACCGGCCGATCTTGGTGTTGAGGCAGTGCTTGATGCCGCCGGGCGGGTTGTAGTAGTTGAGGCCGACGAAGTCCGCCGGGGCCGCGGTGAACCGGCCGCGGACGGCGACCGCCTCGTCGGAGCTGGCGAAGTCCCAGTAGAAGTAGCCGAAGTCGCCCTTGGCGCGGAGCGCCCTGCCGAGGGAGGAGAGCTGGTACTCCCGGTCGTGGTGGCGCAGCACCAGGAAGGTGACCTTCGGCGTCATGACGGGCCCGGCCACGCGGGTCCGGCCGGTCACGATCTCCAGGAACGTCTCCGGCTCGCCGTCGAACCCGGCGACCTGGCCGAAGGCGTAGTGGTCGGTGTGGCGGCTGCCCCAGTTGTGGTTCTGGCTGCCGGTCCAGCCGTCGATGTCGACGGTCTCGCCGTCCACGGTCAAGGTGCCGGAGTAGGTCGCCAGCGGCAGCCCGACGAGGCTTTTCGCCTTGGGGAAACCGCCGGTGTACATCCGCGGCGGGAGCAGCAGCAGCGGGGGCTCGGACCCCTTGTACGTCAGGTCCCAGCCGATGCGGCCGTCCGTGCCGCGCGCCTCGCCGCGCAGCGCGCCCGGCTCCAGGACGCTCCCGTCGATCCGCGCGCCGAAGGAGTCCGGGGAGAAGTGGCAGTCGGCGATCGGGTGCTCCTCCTTCGCCACCACGTGCCGGCCGGTGGTGCCGTCGAAGTGGACCGCCCACAGCTCGCCGATGGCCGACTCGGGCATGCCCTCGGGGCTGAAGACGGTGTAGCGAATCCAGAACGCCCGCGGCTCTGTGGGGTGGTTGCCCCGCTGGTAGAAGCTCTCGTAGTGGCCCGCCCGCTGCCCCGGGCGGTACTGCGTCCAGTTCAGGCGTGCGGCGTCCGCGGTGCTGGGGTCGATGTTCATCGGTCCGTCTTCCGTTCGGTGGCGGTTTCGGAACTGCTCGGGGGGCGCCGGGACGGCGCCGGGCGCCGTAGGCGTGGGCGGCGGGAGCGGGGTGCCGGGGCGGCGGCCGCGGCCTGGGCGGGACCGGCCGCGACCGTTGCGCGGCCGGTCAGCCCGTTCCGGTCGCCCGGGACCGCGTGTGCACGGTCATCTCCATGCCGTACCGCGGTCGCAGCGTGATCGACGCCTGGTTGACCACGCGGTGCGCCGGTACGTGGCGGAACTCGTACCGCCGCACCAGGGCGGCCAGCAGCAGGTGCGCCTCCATCAGCGCGAAGTGCTTGCCTATGCAGAGGTGCGGGCCGGCGCCGAAGGGCATGTGGGCGAACCGGTGCCGCCCCCGCTTGCCGTCGGCGGAGAACCGGTCCGGGTCGAAGCGCTCCGGGTCGTCCCAGTGCCGCTCGTGGCGGTGGATGTTGAAGAGGTCCACCAGCAGCCGGGAGCCGGCCGGCACGGTGTACCCGCCCAACTCGGTGTCCCGCAGCGCCAGTCGCGGCACGATCGGGGCCGAGGGGTACAGCCGCAGCGCCTCCTCGAAGACCTGCAGGGCGTACGGCATCGCGGCGAGGTCGGCCATGGTCGGCATGGCGTCCCCGAGGACGGCGTCCACCTCCTCCTGCACCCGGCGCAGCACCTCGCGGTGGCGGGAGAGCAGGTAGAACGCCCAGGTCAGCGTGATGGCGGTGGTCTCGTGGCCGGCGCCGAAGGTCGTGATGACCTCGTCGCGGACCTCGCGGTCGCTCATCCCCAGGCCGGTGTCGGCGTCCCGGACGTCCAGCAGCATGTCCAGCAGATCCGGCGTGCCGTCACCCCGCACCGTGCCGGCGGCCGCCGCCGCGCGGCGCTCCGCGATGATGCCGTAGGTCATCGAGTCGATGCCCTCCATCACGCGCCGGAAGCGGCGGTTGCGGGGGGTCGGCCAGTGGGTCGGCGGGCTGAAGGGGTTCTGCAGCCGGTCGAAGGCGTAGTTGATCGCGACGTCCACGGCCTCCGGGCTGATGCCGTCGCGGGTCTGCTCGACATCGGTGCTGAACATGCAGCGGCTGACGATGTCGAGGGTCACCCGCATCATCTCGCCGTGGATGTCCACGACATCGCCGCTGCGGTGGCTGCGCGCCATGTGCGCGACCTGCGCCGCCGTCGACGCGGACATCGACTCGTACATGCGGGCGATGGCCTGCTTGGTGTAGATCGGCTGCATCATGCGCCGGTTGCGCATCCAGCTCTCGTGGTCGTCGCTGGTGAGCAGGCCCTCGCCCAGGATCAGCCGGAGCGGGTTGTCCGGCCCGAGCTTGCCGTAGGAGGCGCTGTCGGTGAGCACCTCCGCGGCCAGCTCGGGGCTGGAGACGCCGTGCACCACCACCGGGCCGAGCCGGTACCGCACCAGGTCGCCGTGGTCGCGCCACCCCCGGTGCATGGCCAGCAGGATGTCGCGGCGGAAGTCGAGGATGCTGCCCAGCACCGGCAGCCCGCTGCCCTCCGGCGCGAGGGGCGCGGAGGGGCCGGCGGCCGTCGCGGGCGCCGGTGCGGCGGTGGTGCCGGTGTCCGTGTCCGAGGACGTCGTCATCGGTGGTCCCCCCCCTCTCACTTCCGCGCCAGCGCGCAGACCCAGCCGAGCGACCGGCGCGGCTCCGAGACGAACCGGCCGTCCTCGAAACCCGCCTTGGTCAGCATCTCCACCAGATCCGCCCCGGAGAGGATGCGCAGCCCCTCGCGCTCCGACCGCTCCGTGAACCGTCGCCCGAAGTATCGCTGGATCGGCGAGGGCTGCTCGGCGGCCTCACGGCTCATCTCCAGCGTGATCGCCACCTGACCGCCCGGCCGGAGGACGCGGTACGCCTCGGCGAGGCCCCGCATGGGGTCGGGCCAGAAGTAGAAGGTCTCGATGGCGCTCACCTGATCGAACGACGAATCGGGGTACGGCAGGTTGCCGGCGTCGCCCTCCTTGATCTCCACCCGGCCCCGGGCGATGCCGTCGACGTTGCGGCGCACGGACTGGCGGACCATCTCGGGCGAGTAGTCCACGCCGGCGACGAACCCGCTGCTCGCCCGGCGGGACAGCAGCTCCACGGCCATCCCACTGCCGCAGCCGATGTCGAGGACCCGCTGCGAGCGCCGCACGTCCATGTGCTCGGCCGCCCAGACGGTGAGGGTGCGGTGCTGCCGTGCCATCAGGTGGCCGACCAGCGTGCCGGCGCGTCCGGTGGGCCGGCGGAAGTTGGTCTCCACCACTTCGAGCGGCCGCTTCAGCAGTCTGTCGATCATGCGCATGTCCTTCGCTCGTCGCAACGTCCGAGAGGCGCCGGCGACCGCCGGCGGAATCCACGGCTGGGCCCGGCGGGAACCGGGCGGGAATGACGGGGGGCGAAGCGGCCGGCCCGTGGCCGGTCCGGCGCCCGGTCGGGCACCGGCGGCGGACGGCCGCCCCGGGCGCACCGCCGGGGCACGGCGTCGGACGGTCGGCGGAGAGGGCAGGATTCGAACCTGCGGGGGCTTGCACCCGATCCGGATCGCTCCGAATCCCCGTTGGGCCACTTCGGGTACCTCTCCCGGTCGAGGAGGCGGTGGGACCGCGCTCCTGCCGTGCCCCAGATGCTTCCGGAGCGGGCTGAGATCCCGCTGAGATCCCCCTGAGACGGCGTTCCGTCCCGGAACGGTCGCCGTCGGGGGAGTGGACGGTCGGCGGCACGGGCAACAACGAGATGCCCTCGGGGTACGGGGAGAGGGCCGCGAGGGAGGGGAACGCCATCAACGAGGAGACGTCCGGACCGGCGCCGTTCGCGGCGGGGGAGGCCGACGACCCGGGCTGCCTGCGCCCCGGCGAGGCGCAGCGGCTGCTCGCCCGCGCCCGGTGGCGCAGACTCGTCGTGATCGGGGACATCCCGGTCGAGAGGTCGGCCGAGCCCGTGCCCGGGTACGCGCCGTGGCCCTGGTACGACCGGGTCGCCGCCGCCCTGCGGGAGGTCGCGGCGCACCTCGCCTACCTCAACCTGCTGGGGCGGCGTCCGGTCGCCGCCGCCCAGGTGCGCTCCGTGCAGCTGCCCGCGGCGCTCGCCTTCCGCGGCGACCTCGCCCTGGTCTGCTGGGGCGCCGGGTACGCGCCGCGGGAGTCGCCGGACCTGCGCGGCCCGACCGCGGAGCTCACGCGGACCGTCGCCCCGCTGCGCGACGCCGGGTACGACGTGGCGCTGGTCGGGCTCGGGCCCGCCGCCCGCTCCGGGGCCGCCGTCGTACCCGTGCCCACGCCCGGCGCCGTCGGCGTACCCGCCGCCCGCGCCGTCGGCGTACCCGCCGTCGCCGGGGAAGCCGGCCGTGGTGCTCCCGTGGTGCGGGGCCGCCGCGTACGGGTCGTGGTGGCCCGCGCCGCCGGGCGCGGTCGCCGCCGAGCCGCCACCGTGGGGGCCGCCGCCGTGCGGACCGGCGGGCGGTGCGGCAGCGTCGGACGCCTCCGGGCCCTGCCAGGGGGCGGCCGGACCGCGGTGGTCGCCGTGGCCCGCAGGCCGGCCGTCACGCCCCGCC
>NZ_JAAVJD010000109.1 GCF_012033735.1 Streptomyces lonarensis
GACGCCCATGCCGCTGGAGACGGTGAGTGCGAAGAAGGCGATGCGCACCCAGGAGACCGGGACGGCGAGATGCCCGGCCAGTCCCTGGGCGACGCCTCCCCGACCGCCGACCGGCCCGCCCGGCGCCGCCGGTGGGGCCGTGCCGACACCACCGGCCCCTCGCGCTGTCTCCTCAGTCATGCACACCATCGTGACGCCGCCGCGGCCCCGCGAACATCCGGGGCGGCCCGGAAGCGCCCCTGATCCCGGTGTCAGGGGCCGACCCTGATGCCCGCCGGGTCGCGCACGTGTGACGATCGGACCATGACGACCGCCCCACCCGTGCCCGCAGCCGACACGGAGGAGCCGCCGATCCGCAGGCTCTACCGCAGCGCGGAGGGCCGATGGCTCGGAGGCGTCGCCCAGGGACTGGCCGGGCATCTCGCCGTCCCGGTCTCCTGGGTGCGCATCGCCTTCTTCGCACTCACCGTCTCCAGCGGCATGGGCGTCGTGCTGTACGGCGTCTTCTGGTTCGTGGTCCCGCTGGGCACCGGGCCGCTGCCGCCGCGGCCGCACCCGGGGGCGACGCCGCCGGGCGGCAGCCGGCTGCGGCAGTACACGATCTACGTGCTCGCCGTGGCGATGCTGACGGTCGGCGCGGGCGTCTTCTGGAACAACGTCCAGTTCGAGATCTCCGGCGGCTACCTGTGGACGCTGGCGCTCATCGTCATCGGCGCCGCCCTGGTCTGGCGCCAGGCCGACGACTCGCGCCGCGCGCACTGGGCCAAGGTCACCCGCGGCAGCCGGTGGCTGCCGCTGGCCAGGTCCGCCGCCGGCGCGACGCTGGTGCTCATCGGCGTCGCCGGCTTCGTCGTCACCCGCGCCAGTGAGGACCTCAGCCGCGTCGTGCAGGCCGCGCTCGCCGTGCTGGTCGGCACCGCGCTGCTGGCCGGGCCCTACCTGGTGAGAATCCTGCAGGACCTCAACGAGGAGCGCACCATGCGCATCCGGGCGCAGGAACGGGCGGAGGTCGCCGCCCACGTCCACGACTCGGTGCTGCACACCCTCACCCTGATCCAGCGCAACGCGACCGACCACCGCGAGGTCTCCCGGCTCGCCCGCGCACAGGAACGCGAACTCCGCGCCTGGCTGCACAAGTCGGCCGAGGCCACCAACGGCGTCACCGTCGACGACGAGGAGACCCGCACCTTCTCCGAGACGGTCAAGGCGACCGTCGCAGAGGTGGAGGACCACCACGGCGTCCCCATCGAGGTGGTGTGCGTCGGCGACTGCCCCGTCGACGAGCCGCTGGGCGCGCTCCTCCAGGCCGCCCGGGAAGCCATGGTCAACGCCGCCAAGTACGGTGGCGAGGGCGGGCCGGTGCAGGTGTTCGCCGAGGTCGAGGGCCGGGAGGTGTTCGTCTCCGTGCGCGACCGCGGCCCCGGCTTCGACCTGGACGACGTGCCCACCGACCGGATGGGCGTCCGCGAGTCGATCATCGGCCGGATGCAGCGCAACGGCGGAAGAGCCCGGGTACGGTCGGTACCCGGCGAGGGAACCGAGGTGGAACTGACGATGGAGCGCGCCGAATGAGCCACGACCCGCAGTACGGAACCGGCGGATTGCCCAACGCCCCGGGCTCGGGCGGTGACCCGGCGGCCGGTCGCCGGTCGCGCGTCGTCCTCGTCGACGACCACCGCATGTTCCGCGCCGGGGTGCAGGCCGAGATCGGCCGCACCGCCGAGACCGGCGTCGAGGTCGTCGGCGAGGCCGGCGACGTCGACCAGGCGGTGAGCGTCATCCGCGCCACCCGGCCCGACGTGGTCCTGCTCGACGTGCACCTCCCGGGCGGCGGCGGCGTCGAGGTGCTGCGGCGCAGCGCCGAGCTGATGGGCGCGGCGACCGACCCGGTGCGGTTCCTCGCACTGTCGGTCTCCGACGCCGCCGAGGACGTCATCGGCGTCATCCGCGGCGGCGCCCGCGGGTACGTCACCAAGACCATCACCGGCAACGACCTGGTCAACGCGATCTTCCGCGTCGCCGACGGCGACGCGGTCTTCTCGCCGCGGCTCGCGGGCTTCGTGCTGGACGCCTTCGCCTCCTCGGACGCGGCACCCGCCGACGAGGACCTGGACCGGCTGACGCAGCGCGAGCGCGAGGTGCTGCGGCTCATCGCCCGCGGCTACGCGTACAAGGAGGTCGGGAAGGAGCTGTTCATCTCGGTCAAGACGGTGGAGTCCCACGTCTCGGCCGTGCTGCGCAAGCTCCAGCTCTCCAACCGCCACGAGCTGACCCGCTGGGCGACCGCCCGCCGCCTGATCTGAGCCACCCGGCACCGCCCCGCAGGACCGGTCCGTCGCCATCGTCGAGAAGCTACGAAAGGGCACCCCGTGACGTCCGAGTCCCCCCGTTGGTTCACGTCTTCCTTCAGTGAGAACGGCGGTCAGTGCGTGGAGGTCGCTATCAACCTCCACGCGACCACCGGCACGGTCCCCGTCCGCGACTCCAAGAACCCCACCGGTGCTGTCCTCACAGTCCCCACTGCCGTCTTCAGCGGCTTCGTGAACGGCCTCACGTCGGGCGCCTTCGACAACTGAGCGCAACCCCGCACCTCGACGCCCCACCGCGCCTCGCGCGGTGGGGCCGCGTCACACCGACGTCGTCGGGTCTCCACTGCACGACGGCGGGGAACCACGTAGCCACCCACGCCGGTCGCTGCCTAGCATCGCTCCCCGAGCCGCAACGGCCCTGCCGGGACCGGTTCTCACCGTCACTGCCGCCGCCTTAACTCCTTTCGTCTACGCCCGCGTGCTGGGGAGTGTTCGGCACCTGCATCCGCCGGCATGCGACGGGCCGCTGGTGCGGCGCGGGGTTGCTTGGAGTCAGGTGGCGGCGTAGGTGTCTGCTTGGGCGCGCCACATGGTGGCGTAGAGGCCGTTCTGGGCGGTGAGGGTGGTGTGGTTGCCGTCTTCGGCGATGGTTCCGTTGTCGAGGACGATGATGCGGTCGGCGGTGCGGGTGGAGCCGAGGCGGTGGGTGATGAGGATGACGGTGCGGCCTGTTGCGAGGGTGCGGATGCGGTCGTAGACGGCTTCTTCGGCGAGGGGGTCGAGTGCGGAGGTGGGTTCGTCGCAGATGAGGACGGGGCTGTCGCGGTAGAACGCGCGGGCTGTTGCGATGCGTTGCCATTGGCCGCCGGAGAGGTCGCGGCCTCCCCAGTGGCTGGGTGCGAGGTTGGTGGCCAGGCCGTCGGGGAGGGTGGCCAGGACGGTGTCGGCTCCGGCGGCTCGGGCGGCGGCGTGGATGCGGTCCGCGTGCTGGTCGCCTTGGCCGAGGGTGATGTTCTCGGCTGCGGTGACGGGCCAGCGGGCGAAGTGCTGGGGGAGCATGGCCAGGCGGGCCCAGCGCTGCTCGGGGTCGGTTCGGGTGAGGTCGATGCCGTCCCAGGTGACGGTGCCGTGGGTGGGTTCGTACAGGCCGGCGAGGAGTTTGGCGAGGGTGGACTTGCCGGAGCCGTTGGCGCCGACGATGGCGAGGACTTGGCCGCGGTGGATGGTGAGGTCGATGTCCTTGAGGGCGGGGGAAGCTGCGTGGGGGTAGTGGAAGGTCAGCCTCGCCGCGGTGATGGAGCGCGGGTTGTCCGGCACGGGAAGGACCCCGCCTGCAGTTTCGGGAAGGTCCTCGCCGGGGGCGGTGCTTTGGGTGCCGGCGGGGTGGTTTTGCTGGGTGAAGGTCTGCCAGTCGGCGAGGTAGAGGCCCTTGAGGTAGGTGGTGTTGATGCCGTGGATCAGTCCGATGAGGAGGCGTTGGCTGGTCTGGACGGCGATGAAGGCGGTGCCGGCCGCTTCGGGGGCGATCCGGCCGGTGGCGGCGAGCCCGAGCAGGGCGGCGTAGACGCCCATGGTTGCGGTGCCGGCGATGGCGTCGCCGATGAGCTGGTAGCGGGCTCGGGTTCGCCCGACGTAGGCGGCTGCTTCCTCCAGGCGCGCGGTGAGTTCGGTGAAGCGGGCAAGGAGCCAGGGGCGCATGGTGCAGGCCCGTACTTCCAGGGCGGTGGCGCGGCCGGCGGTGTGGTAGATCCAGGTGTGTCGCAGGCGCCGGTCGGCGAGAGTGTGTTCGTCCGCCCGGTGGGCTGCGCGGGCGCCACGCGCGGCCGCCCACCCGCGTGGAACGACGGCCAGGAGCAGCAGTGGGGCGAGGAGAGGGTGGAGGCTGACGAGGACTCCGGCGGCGGCGGCGATTCCGAGGATGGCTCCGGTGACGTCGCTGAGTGCGGCGACCATGAGGTGGGCGTCCTTGGAGGCGCGACTGGCGGCTTCGCTGCGGTCGCACCAGGCCGGGTCGTCGTATGCGGCCAGGGGGGCGCGGGTCGCGGCGTCGAGGTAGGCGTGCTCGGCGACGCCGTCGACCTTGGGCCCGGTGCGGGCGTTGGTGGCCAGAGTGAGGGCGGCGATCAGAGACCGGAGGGCTGCGGCTGCGCCGACGACGATCAGTGAGGGCAGCGCTTGCTGGAGGCGTTCCTCGGTGGGGCCGCCGGCGAACAGCGGGGCGAGGGCGGTGGTCGTGGCGTAGAGGCCGACCGCGGTGACGGCGGCCGACAAGAGTTGGAGGAGGCCGGTCAGCAGGAGCGCGCGTCGGTCGGCGTGCCAAGCCAGGCGTAGCAGGGCGGTGGAGAGTGCGGGGAGGCGGCGGGTGATGGCCCACCAGGAGCTCTCGAGTGCGTGCTCGTTGTGGCGTTCGGCGCTGACGGCGTAGCGGGGGATGGGCGCGGGGGCGGGCTTCCTGCGGGTGCGGGGGTGGGGGACTCGTGGGGTTGTCATACCTGCGCAACGACGGCGGTTCGTCGGTGGTGACTGTGGATAACCAGAACGTTTGTGAACGGGTGTTCGGAGTTTCACCCCATCTTGTCGGCTCGAATGAAACTGCTGGTCACAGGCGTGCGGCGGTGATGTAGGGCCAGGGGCGGTCGTCGGCGCTCTGCCCGATGATGTGGGTGGCGGTCTCGGTCCAGGCGTGAGCAGCAACGGGTGCGGGGCGCGCGCCCAGGCACAGGGTGAGGCGGTCGCCTCGTAGCCGGGCGGCCAGGGTGGTGGCGAGCGATTCCTCCAGGCATGCGAACCGGCCGGGCCACCGGCGGCCTGCGCGGATGACCGCCGTGTGTAGGGCTGCCGCCCGCGCCGCCGCCGTTTCCCGGCGGGAGAACCGCGCGGCGGCCGTGACCCACCCGAGGGTGACCCGAATCGGCAGTAGGTGCAGCGAAGCGAGCGCGGCGATCGTGGCGAGGGCCACCGCGGCCCGGTCGGCTCCAGACAGACGCTCCCCACCGTTCTCGGCAGGCGCCGCGTCCCCCGCGGTGCGGGGCGTGGACGGGAGGTAGAGAACTGCGGTCGACGAGGCCGCCCGGGGCGCAGCGCGCTGCGGCGGCGGCAGGTAGTCGGTGCCGGCCGAGATCTGACCGGGGTCCCGCCACGGCGCTGCCCACGCGCGCGTTCGCTCCCGCCACCCCGATCTTCTGGTCGCTGCGTCGCTGGGGCTGGAGCTGAGCGCTCGCCACGTCTGGGCGGCGGCCGGGTTCAGGTGAAGCCAGCGGCCCCGGCCGCGACGGGTGTCCATGAGAGCTGCGCCTCCGTCGGGCAGGAAGGCGGTGTAGACGTTTCTCTTCACGGTGTGCTCCCCCTGGTGGTGGTCCAGCGCACCGGCCGGTCGTCGGTGCGGGTGAGCCAGAGCTCGGTGGCGACCAGTGCGTGCAGTGCTCCCAGCGGTGCGGGCGCGCCCCCGGCGGCTGCGGCGAGTTGCGCGGCGACTGCGCGGGTGTCGATCAGTCCGTCAGCCTTGAGGCGCGAGGCGTCGAGAATGCCGGCGAGGGTGGTGTGGTTGCGGACTAGGCCGCGGTACAGGCTGGCGGAGAAGCTGGTCTTGGTCCGCCGGTTCAGGAGCCAGTCGGGAACCAGGCCCTGCAACGCTCGCGCGGCCAGGGGCTTGTAGAGGCCGGGCGCGACCCGGTCTCGGGCGGGGATCGCCATGGCTGCGCCCACGACGGCATGGTCCAGGAGCGGGGCGTGGACGGTCAGTCCCCAGCGCTGACGTGCGATTTGCTGGTAGGCGGCGTGGCTGGCCGCCATGAACTCCAGCCCCAAGCGGTCGTGTGTCCGGTCGGGCGCGGCGGTCGGGTCGGCGCGGTGCGCCGCGTCGGTGAGGACGTCGGCAACCAGGACCCGGCCCGCTGGCATCAGCCATGGTGCGGCCGGTGAGGTTCCGCACCATGCGAGGTCGGCGGCCGGGCAGGGGGCGGGCGGGCGGTGGCCGGCTCGCAGGTCGGCGCTCGCGCGGTGCAGGGCGTGCGGATATGAGGTGCTTGCGGTGGTGCGGGCCTGTCGTCTCACCGCTCGGGCCGAGGCCGTCCGGCCGCGGGCGTAGTCGGTGGTCCGGGTGGTTGCGGCGGTGCGAGGGCCGTCCCGCCACAAGTCGGCCAGGTACTGGGGTGCGGCGCCGAAGACGTTGTCGCCGCCGCGGCCGGTGAGGTGGTGGCGGGCGCCGGCGGCGCGAGCAGGAGCGAACTGGGCATCTTTGATCGCCAACAGGCCCAGGGCCAGGGCGGGCGTGTCCGTTGCGGGGAGGGCCGCACTGTCCTGCAGGAGATCGAAGTGCGCGGCCCCGGATGCCCGGCCGTCGACGAGGTGGTGGTCCAGCCGCGGGTTCTCCGCGGCGAGGCGGCGGGCGTAGTGGACGTCGTCGCTGTTGACCAAGTCCTGGTCGGTATAGGTAAGCGCGGGCAGGGGACGGGCTGCCGTTCGGGCCGCGAGCGCGGTGACGCAGCCGCTGTCGACGCCACCGGACAGGTCGGTGGAGAGGTCACCCAGCTCAACCCGACCATTCACCGCCCGCAGCACAGCGGCCCGCAGGAGACCGGCGCCGTCCTCGAACGAGAGCGCGGCCAGTTCCGGAACAGGGCGCAGGGTAGGTGTACCGACTGCGAGCAGGCGCAGCGCACTGCCGGGCGGGACCCGGTGGATGCCGAGGAACGGGGACCGCTCCCCCACCTCCACACCGGTGAGCACGAGACGGCTCAGGAGCGCGCCGGGATCAGGGCCGGCCCCGGTGAGACCGGCGAGCGCGAGGGCGGAGGTCGACCACCACACCCGCCCGGCATGCCGAGTCCAGAACACCGTGACGACCCCAGCGCGGTCACCCACCAACCACAGCCCTCCGTCGCCGGTGGACACGGCGGTCAGGCCGGAGCCCGGGAGCGAGGCCGTCCGCGTTAGGTCACCGCCCGCTGCGGCGTCGAGCGCCTCGCTGCGCTCCGCCGGTGTTGCCAGGCACGTGCCTGCGCGCACCAGGTAACCGCGTGGCGTGGAGCAGCTGGTGATCTCGCTGGCGTCGTGGTCACAGGCCCACGCGGGCCAGGGGCCCAGCTCGGTGACGGTGAGCGCACCCACCGGCTGGTGCGGTGGCGGGCAGAATGGGGTGGTGCCGGCGATGAAACGCATCGGGCCTCCAGGCGCAAGAAGCGGATCGTGCCCTGCGGACCGACAGGGGAGGCGGGCCGCAGGGCACGTGGTTGCTGGACTTCGGGTAGAAGCCAGCGGAGTTAGTGCCAGTACTCGGTGTCGTCGGGCTTGTCGAAGCCGGCCGACCCCAAGGTCACCTCCTGCACCGTGCCGAGGTCAGCGACCAGCGGCTCGCGCTGCTCCGGGTGGTGGTCGTCGATCGTGTCCATGCGCGTCGTCCTTCGGTGAGAACCGGGGCCCGCGGTCTGCGCGGGCCCCGGGGTGCGGGTCAGGACTTGGCGGGCGCGCCCTTGAAGTACTCGCTGTCGTCGGCGTCGTCCTCGGTCGCCCACCCGAGGGTGGAACCGAGAACCGTGCCCAGGTCGGTCGCGACGCCCTCCACGGGCAGCTCCCGCGAGTCGCTGGTGTCCATGACGCTCTCCCTTCGGCCGGCCGGGGCCACTCCCCGGCTGCCACACCAGGACACCGCCTCCAAGCGCTGCGGCCCCAGGGGCCGGGAAGCAGCGATGCGCTGCGCTCGTTTCCCGCAGCAGCGCGGTGCGGCATGCTGCGAACCGGTGCGAACCCGCGCCGGTGGCTTATCGAACCGACGGATATGGGCATATCGTCTAGCGGGCAGCACGGCTCGATCGCCCCGAGGAAGGGTCCTCCCGTCGTGACCGATCGCCGCAACACCCTGCTCGCCCACTGGGTCAGCCGGGCACACGTCAGCTACGGCCGGTTAGCCACTGAACTGGCGCGTACCGCAGCCGACCACGGCCACCGAGACATCCGTCCGGACCGCTCGCGAGTCGCGCGCTGGATCACCAACGGGGAACAGCCACGGCCACCGGTCCCCGACCTCCTGGCAGCCACACTCACCCGCCTGTGCCATCTGCCGCGCCCACTGACCCCGACCGATCTGGGACTCGTACTCGCCCCCCGCTCCCCGACGCCCACAGGAAGCTGGCACCCTCAAGCCGTCGTAGCCTCTCTCCTCCACACCACCCGGAGCGACGCCATGTCGGACGACGCCACCCCGGTACCCGCCCGCCTCCTGGCTGGCCCCGAACTACTGCGAGCCGCACAAGGCTGGCTCCACCTCCCCGACCCCGATGTCCTCACTCCGCGACGGCCCGGACGCATCGGGACAGCCGATGTCCTCGCCATCCAGCAGACCACCGACGCCTTCCGCCAACTGGACAATGCCCACGGCGGCGCGCTGTGCCGCCGTGCGGTCGTCGGACAGCTCCACCACGTCACCGAACTCGCCGGACACGGCTCCTCCACCGACACCGTCGCCCGCGGCCTGTTCGTCGCCGTCGCCGACCTTGCCTCCGTCGCCGGCTGGATGACCCACGACATCGGCCGCCACGCCGAATCCCAGCGCTACTTCCTCCTCGGACTCCAAGCCGCCAAACAAGCCGGTCCCGCCGGCCTCGCGATCGCCGCGCACATCCTGAACTGCCTCGCCCGCCAGGCAAATCACCTCAACCGCCCCGCCGACGCCCTCGACCTCGTCCAAGCCGCTCAGTACGGCACCAGGAAGCTCCCACCCGGCCGCCTCCACGCGCTCCTCGCAACCCTCGAAGCCCGCTGCCATGCCGTACTCGGCCAGCTGCCCGCAACCGCCCGAGCCCTCGGCACCGCCGACCACCACCTGGCCGTGGACGCCCCCGACGCAGCGCCGTCCTGGGCCGAATGGTTCGACACCGCCGAACACCACGTCACCGTCGGCGTCTGCGAACTCCTGGCAGCCCACCACGACCCCACCCGCGCCCAGCACGCCATCGAGATGGTCCAACGCGGAACCACGGCACGCCCGCAAGAACGAACGCGCTCCCGTGCCTTCGACCAGATCCTCCTCGCACGCGCCCACCTCGCCGCCGACCAACCCGACGCCGCCGACACGGCAACCACCGACGCCTTGGCCCTGTTCGGCCGAGCCACCTCGACACGAGTCGCCGACCGCCTCACCGAACTCGACCACGAACTCAGCCGGCACCCCAGCACCACAGCCGCCACCATCCGCGAACGCCTACGACCCGCACTCGTAGCCGACGCCACCCCAGGCAACGCAAGCTCCTGACACCGCACCACAACCAGAGTCAGCTGCCGCTCCCGGAGCGCCCGGAGCGTCGGCCGCACATCGTCGTAGAGGTCCGACTCACCCAGGTGCTCACCCCGCCCGGCGGCCTCGCGCGCCGCGTACTCCGCCGCGATGTCCAACCCCGGCCTGATGAGCCGCAGTGCGTCCGCGTTGTCCCGCCCCTGAGCCACGACCGCACCGACGAGCGCCGACACCGTGTGACGCGGCACTCCGAGCCAGTCGGCCCAACTGCCCCAGTGCCGGTCGTCGCAGACCAGGGTCTCCCCGACGTCGAACGCCACACAGCGGATCGTCATGGCCGCAGGCTACCCAGAGGCGGCCGGCGAGCCACGTCGGATCGTCCGCCGCCCGTGGGGCCGAGCCCTGGCGGCGCTGGGTTGAGCCCGCCGCCAGAACCCGCCCCTCCGCTCAGGCGCGGTCGGCGGCGGCGCGGGCGGCCGCCTCGACGCGGTCGCGGTACTGCGCCCACCACTCCTTCTCCTGCTCCGGCAGGTTGTCACCGGCGCTGCGCAGCCCGACGGCGCCGTCGACCTGCTCGCGGAGGATGTCGGCGTGGCCCGCGTGCCGGTGGGTCTCGGTGGCGACGTGGACCAGGATGCGGTGCAGGTTGACGGCGCCGTTCCCGCCCCACCAGGGGACCTGCCCCGTCGACTCCAACGTCAGCTCGGTGATCGTGGTGTCGGAGTGCGCCCAGGCGCGCCGGTAGAGGTCGACGATCTCCTCGCGGCTCTCCTCGGGCGTCGCCCACATGTCGATGTTGGGGACGTCGTGCTGCTCCATCCACGCCGGGGCGTCCGGCACGGGTCGGCCGAAGACCAGGCCGAAGTACCCCATCTCGACTCCGGCGTTGTGCTTCACCAGCCCCAGCAGGTTGCTGCCGGTCGGCGTCAGCGGGCGACGGACGTCGTACTCCGAGAGGCCGTCCAGCTTCCAGAGCAGCGCGTCCCGCCCCTCCTGGAGGTAGGAGCGGAGGGTTTCCTTGGGGTCCGAGAGCTTCATGTCGGCAGTGTTCCACCGGCCACTGACAGTCGCCCCGGCTCCGCCGCGCAGCACGCCCCGGAGCGCCGGGGACAACCCGGTTGCCGGGTGGCGGCGGGCGGGCGAGCATGTGTCGCATGTCCGCACCCGCCCAGCCCCCGCGACAGCCTGTGCACCCGTTCCCGCACTCCGACCGGCTGCGGCTCCGGCCGCTGACCGAGACCGACGTCCCGGCCCTGCACGCGCTCCACAACGACCCCGAGGTGATGCGGTACCTCACCGGCGGCGCGCCGGTGTCGGTGGAGCACGTCCGGGCGGTGGAGCTGCCGCGAATGAACCGGCACTTCGACGCGGCGGACGGCCCGGGTTTCTGGGGTGCGGAGCGCCGTGACGGGGAGGGCGGGCTGCTCGGCTGGTTCGAGCTGCGCCCCCTCGACACGAACGGCGGCGGGGTGTTCGAGCTGGGCTACCGGCTCCGCCGGGACGCCTGGGGCCGGGGGTACGCCTCGGAGGGCGGCCGGCTGCTGGTGCGGCGCGCGTTCGAGCGGCTCGGCGCGCGACGGGTCACGGCCGACACGATGGCGGTCAACACCGCCTCCCGCCGCGTGATGGAGCGGTGCGGCCTGCGGTACCTGCGCAGCTACACCGAGGACTGGCCGGAGCCGCTGCCCGGCTCGGAACACGGCGAGGTCGAGTACGTCATCGACCGGGCGGAGTGGGAGGCCCAGCGCCTGCCCGCCGACGAGCAGCCGGACAGCCGGCGTTGACGGCCGGGCCCCGGCCCCGGAGACGCACCACGAACGCCGCCGGGCCGGCGGGTCCGCGTCTGTGCGGTCCCGCCGGCCCGGCGGTGTGCGGCGCAGCGGCTCGGCTGCGGCGCGGGCGCGGGCCGTCTCACGGGCCGGCGCTCACTCCCACTCGATGGTGCCCGGGGGCTTGCTGGTCACGTCGAGGGTGACGCGGTTGATGTCGCGGACCTCGTTGGTGATGCGGTTGGAGATCGTCGCGAGCACGTCGTAGGGCAGCCGCGACCAGTCGGCGGTCATGGCGTCCTCGGAGGAGACCGGCCGCAGCACGACCGGGTGACCGTAGGTGCGGCCGTCGCCCTGGACGCCGACGCTGCGGACGTCGGCGAGCAGCACGACCGGGCACTGCCAGATGTCGCGGTCCAGCCCGGCGGCGGTCAGCTCCTCGCGGGCGATGGCGTCGGCCTGCCGGAGCAGGTCCAGCCGCTCGCGGGTGACCTCGCCGATGATGCGGATGCCGAGGCCGGGGCCGGGGAACGGCTGGCGCTGCACGATCTCGTCGGGGAGCCCGAGCTCCTGGCCGACCATGCGGACCTCGTCCTTGAAGAGCTGCCGCAGCGGCTCGACCAGTTCGAACTCCAGGTCCTCGGGGAGGCCGCCGACGTTGTGGTGGGACTTGATGTTGGCGGTGCCGGTGCCGCCGCCGGACTCGACGACGTCCGGGTAGAGGGTGCCCTGGACGAGGAAGGCGACGTCCTCGCCGTCGCTGTCCGCGTCGGCGATGATCTCGGCCTGCGCCTGCTCGAAGACGCGGATGAACTCGCGGCCGATGATCTTCCGCTTCTCCTCGGGGTCGGTGACCCCGGCGAGGGCGTTCAGGAACCGCTCGGAGGCGTCGACGACCTTCAGCTGCGCGCCGGTCGCGGCGACGAAGTCCTTCTCGACCTGCTCGGTCTCACCGGTCCGCATCAGGCCGTGGTCGACGTAGACGCAGGTCAGCTGCGAGCCGATGGCCTCGTTGACCAGGGCGGCCGCGACAGCGGAGTCCACGCCGCCGGAGAGCCCGCAGATGGCGCGCTTGCTGCCCACGCGCTCCCGGATGAGGGCGACCTGCTCCTCGACGATGGACCCGGCGGTCCAGGTCGGGGCGATGCGCGCACCGCGGTACAGGAAGTGCTCCAGCACCTGCTGGCCGAAGGTCGAGTGCATGACCTCCGGGTGGTACTGCACGCCGTAGAGGCGGCGCTCGTCGTCCTCGAAGGCGGCGACGGGGACCTGGCCGGTGGAGGCCGTCACGGTGAAGCCCTCGGGCGCGGCCGAGCAGGCGTCGCCGTGCGACATCCAGACGACCTGCTCGTCGGGGGTGCCCTCGAAGAGGGTGGAGCCCGACTTGGAGACGGTCAGGTCGGTGCGGCCGTACTCGCGGGCACCGTTGTTGTCGACGGTGCCGCCGAGGGTGGTGGCCATCAGCTGGAAGCCGTAGCACATGCCGAAGACCGGCACCCCGGCCTCGAACAGCGCGCGGTCGATCGACGGCGCGCCGTCGGCGTACACGGAGGAGGGCCCACCCGAGAGGATGATCGCCTTCGGCTCCTTGGCGAGCATCTCCGCCACCGGCATGGTGGACGGCACGATCTCGCTGAAGACGCGGGCCTCGCGGACCCGGCGGGCGATGAGCTGTGCGTACTGCGCGCCGAAGTCGACGACGAGCACGGTGTCGGGGGCCGTCGGGCGGGACGATGCCACGTGGAGCTGCCTTCCAGCGGTGGAGCGGGGTAGGGGGCCGAGTCTACCGGCCGCCGCCGTCTCACCATCCGGTCGTCCGGCGGGCGCCGGAGCCCCCGCGCGCCGGGCGGTGGCATACTGGCGCGCATGATGCGGCACGCAGCGTTCTTTACCTATGGCACCGGCCCGGCCGGCTGCCAGGTGAAGCGCTGTCTACCGCACTGACAACGACTTTCCGCAGCGTCCCGGGCCGGTTCGGCCCGGGACGCCGTCGTTTCCGGGCCGTGCCGCCCCGGGGTGCTTCTCCGAAGGAGACCCCATGACGATCACGACATCGACCGGCACCGCCACCCTGGACGCGCCCGCCACGACGCCGGACGCCACGACGCCGCCCGCACCGGCGGGCCCGCCCACCGCTCCCACCGCCGAGCGCGACGACGCGGAGTGGACGGGGGCGCGGACCCCGGAGGCGGCCGAGCTGGTCAGCGGCGCGCGCGAGCACATCGACGTGTTGGACGCCCGCATCCTGGCGCTCATCGGGGAGCGCCGGGCGGTCTCCGAACAGATCCAGCGGGCGAGGGTGGGCTCCGGCGGCCGTCGGGTGAGTCTCGCGCGCGAGATGGAGATCCTGGAGCGCTACCGCGAGGAGCTGGGCCCGTCGGGCACCCGGATGGCGATGCTGCTGCTGGAGCTGTGCCGGGGCCGGTCCTGAGACACGCCGAGGCCTGACCCGGAGGGACGCCGAGCGGGGCGGGCCGAGCGGGGGCCGGCCGGGGGCGGCGGTGACGGAATGCGTACGGGCCTGCGGAGAGGGGTTTCCGTGCGCGCGGCGTGTACCGGGGTCACCCGTACGGCACGTGACCCCCGCGCCGCCGGTTCGTTGAACGGGGTACTTCCGGAACGAAGAGGCACACCGCCCTGGCATGGCAAGGGTGTTGGCCGTGGGACCTCGTTCCGGCTGGTGGCCGGGCAGCAGGGGACAGCAGGCCGGTCACGACTCGGTGGTCGGTTCCCGGGACGCCGGGAACCGACCGCTTCGACCAAGCGTTGGGGTGGTGTGAACACATTCCGTCCGGGTGTTCTGGGTAGAGGTGTTCTGAGAACGGCTGGTCGACGGCCACGGCTCCGGGTGGGGTCAGGGTGAGGTCGACCGCCGTTCGGCGGGCCGAGCCATCGGCTCCGACAGCAGCGGTGCATCGCCTCCCCCCGGGCGACCACCGCACGGGTACCGGCGCCGCCCTGTCGCCGGTACCGGCGAAGCGGCCCCCGGTCGGCGTCTCCCCCCGGACGCCGGACCGGGGGCCCTTCTGCTGCCCCGGCCGAGCCCACGGCGGAGAACCGGCGCACGCCCGCGCCGCGAAGCCTCTTCCGGCGGCCTGGTCCGCCGCGCCGCGGCACCACGGCGGTACGGCGGAGTCCCAGGGCGGCCGGACACCATCCGAACGATCACGGTGATCCGCCGCGCGGTGTCGTGGTCGGCGTTCCCGCCCGGACACGGCGCGAGCGGACCGCCCCCGGCGCCGGCTCGCCGACGCCGCCTGCTCACACAAAGGCACAGCCCCGGCGACGTGGCCACAGGCCGGCGGTCCACCGGGGCTTTCACGTCCCACCGTACCCAGCTCCCGAGCCCGAGAAGTCCGGATGCTCGGCGGACCGGGTCGAACGCCCCCGGTCGGGCCCGGAACGGACCACCGTGCCGTGCCCTCCTCAGCAGCGCCGCCGGTCGCGCGTCCCCGTCCGGGGTCAGGGCAGGCGCAGCGTCTTCAGGGCCTTCAGCGAGACCGACATGAGCGCCGCGAACTGGCGGTCGTCCATGCCGAGGGAGGGGGCCAGCGGCAGCAGCCGCTGCTGGGCGACGGTCTGCGCCTCGGTGTACTTCAGCAGCCCTTCCGCGCCGTGGCGGCGGCCGAGTCCGGAGTCGCCCATGCCGCCCATGGTCGCGGCGACCGACCCGTAGGCGGCGGCGAAACCGTCGTTGATGCCGACGCTCCCGGTGCGCAGCCGTGCGGCGATCCGGCGGGCGCGGCGGCTGTCGCGGCTCCAGACCGAGGCGTTGAGGCCGTAGGCGGTGTCGTTGGCGAGGGCAACAGCCTCCTCGTCGTCCTCGACGCGGCGGACGGCGACGACCGGGCCGAAGGTCTCCTCGTGGTGGAGCCGCATGCCGGGGGTGACACCCGTCAGCACGGTGGGTTCGTGGAAGTACGGCCCCAGGTCGGGGCGGTGCCTGCCGCCGGTCAGCACGCGGGCGCCGAGGGAGACCGCGTCGTCGATGTGCCCGGTGACGCGGTCGAGTTGGGCCTGCGAGGAGAGCGAACCCATGTCGGTGCCCCAGGCCAGGGGCGCGCCGAGGCGCATGGCGCGGGTGAGCGCGACGAACCGCTCGGTGAACGCGTCGGCGACCGACACGTGCACCAGGATGCGTTCGGCGGAGATGCAGAGCTGACCGGCGGAGGAGAAGCACGCCCGCACCGCCCCGGCGGCCGCCTTCTCCACGTCGGCGTCGTCGAGGACCAGCAGGGAGTTCTTGCCGCCGAGTTCGAGGCTGGTGCCGACGAGCCGTTCGGCGGCCTGGGCGGCGACCCGGCGCCCGGTCGCGGTGGAGCCGGTGAACGCGACGTAGTCCGCGTGGGCGACGACCGCGGGCCCCACGACGGGGCCGTCGCCGATGACCATGCGCCACACGTCGGCCGGGAGTCCGGCCTCGACCATCAGCCGCCTCGCCCACAGCGCGGCGAGCGCACCCTCGGTGTCGGGCTTGGTGACCACGCCGTTGCCGGCAAGGAGCGCGGGCAGCGCGTCCTCGACGGTGAGTTCCAGCGGATAGTTCCAGGGCACGATCTGCCCGACCACACCGTGCGGTTGCCGGTTCTCGCGCACCCGCGTCAGCACCGGGACGGCGCCGGTACGGGCCCGGGTGCGCAGCAGCCCCGGGCCGCGGCGGCCGTAGTAGCGGGAGGCCAGGGCCGCGCCCAGCACCTCGTCGTGGGCGTGGGTGCGCGCCTTGCCGGTGTCCAGCTGGAGGAGGTCGAGCACCTCGTCCTGGCGGTCCAGCAGCAGGTCGTGGAAGCGGAGCACGACGGCGGCGCGTTCCCGCACGGGCCGCGCCGCCCACCGGGCGGCCGCGGCGCGGGCGGTGGCGAAGGCTTCCGCCACCTCGGCGGTGGTGGTGGCCGGGAGTTCGGCCAGCCGGTCGCCGGTGAGGGGGCTGTGGCAGGCGGTCCGCCCGCTGCCGGTGACGCCCGCTCCGAGCGATGCGGCCAGCTGCGGGGTGACCAGCTGTGCCGCTTTGTTCCGTGTGCGCTGTGGCCCGGTCATACCCGGGAGAGTACGACGGCGCTGCCGCGCGCGCCATGGTGCGAGGCGGTTCGGTCCGCCCGGCCGCGCTCAGCGCACGCGGTAGCTCTCGGCGATGGTCGGGAAGACCTCGGAGATCGCGTCGCGGTCGTCCTCGGTGCCCTGGACCATGACCACGTGGTAGTCATCGCCGATGAGCATGGCGCGGTTGCGGACGAACTGCCGGCCCTCGCCGCCGTCCCAGAGGAAGTCCCCCTCGGCCAGGGCGACCTGGCCGACGGTGATGCTGCGCAGGCTGCCGGACGACCGCCACGGCGCGTCACGGTAGCCCTGGAGCTCGGGCTGGCTCTGGAGCTGGTACTCCATGGGCGCCTCGCCGAACTCCGCCGCGCCGTCCCGGCCGGGCACCACGGTCAGCACCAGGCCGTCACCCTCGAAGGTGACCTGGCCGTCCGAGCCGGTGCCGCGCTCCCAGCCCTCGGGCAGCGCCAGGCCGAAGCCGGTCTCGTCGCTGACGGCCTCGAAGCCGTCGGGCGCGGGCACGGGCTCGTCGGTGGCCTCCGGGTCGTTGCCGCCCTCCTCCGGCTCCTCACCGGAACCGTCCGGGGCGGGGCCACCCTGGTCGGACGGCGAGCCGCCCGGCGAGGCGGTGTCGGTACGGTCCTCCTCCGACGGCATGAACAGCAGCGCGAAGGCCATCGCACCGGCGACCAGGCAGAAGACGGCGACGAGCAGCAGTCGGCCGAGGGCGCGCGGGCTGCCGCTGCGGCGCTTCCGCTTGGAGACGAGTTCGCCGCGGTGGCGGACGATGGGCAGCCTCGTCGGGTCGGACGGCCGCCCGGCCTCCAGCATCGGCGGCAGCGTCACCGTCCTTCGACCGACGTCCGGTTCGGGAGCGGACCGGATGATCGACCGCAGCCAGCCGCGGAGTTCCTCCTCGCTGGGACGCTCGGTGGGGTCCTGCCGCAGCAGCGACTCCACGACCGGGCGCAGCGCGCCGCACTCCTCGGCGAACGCCGGCTGCTCGGCGATGACGGCCTGGACCAGCTCGGCGACGCTGTCCTCGGGGTAGGGCGGGTGGCCCTGCACGGCGCGGAACAACAGGGCGCCCAGCGCCCAGAGGTCGGCGGCCGGGCCGACGGGCGGCGACAGCCGCCAGTGCTCGTGGACCGGCCCGGCCTGCTCGGGGGCCCAGCGCTCGGTGACGGCGCCGACCGTCGTCATGCGTGCCTGGCGGGCGCGGTCGGCCGCCAGCGCGTTGTCGGGGCCCCGGTAGCGTCCGGCGGCGCCCGGCACGATGCCCGTACCCGGTCGCCGCTCCGGGACCGCCTCGGCCTCCTGCACGGGGATCTTGGGCAGCTGTTCGGTGACCGCGTCGCGCGCGGGCGGCAGTGCCGGGGTGGCGCGGCCGTGCGGGTCGCGGGCGGGCGCGGGC
>NZ_JAAVJD010000010.1 GCF_012033735.1 Streptomyces lonarensis
CCGGCCGGGGCTGTTCCCCGGCCCACCCGGCGGCGACGGTCGTCATCGCCCGCTTCACCCCCTCCGACCTGCCGATGCTGACCGTCCGGCCGCCACGCGGCACCGACACCACCCGGGCCGCCGCCCGTGCGCTGGCCACGGCGGGCCACGGCGCGCACGGCGGGGTCCTCGACATCGCCGTCGTACCGGCCCCCGCGCCCGGTGCCGGCGGTCGGAGCCTCGCCCGGGCCGAACAGCGGGCCGCCGCCCTGGCGGTGGCCGCCGCGACCGCCGCCGGCGCGGCGCGTGAGGTACGCCTCCGCGTCCGACCACCCCGCTGATCGAGCAGACCCCCGCTCCGACTGCCCCGCCCGGCACCACGCTCCACCGCCCCCGCACCGACTGCACCTCCCCGCACCGGTCCTCGTCCGACCGGCACCCGAGCCCCACCGTCCGCACCCGAGAGAACAGGCAACCCGATGCGTCCTTCTTCCGAACCGGCGGAGCCCGCCGCGCCCCCGATGGTCCAGTGGGACCGCGTCGGCTTCCTCGTCGGCGGCCAGGCCCTCGCCCAGGGCGGCAGCTTCATCCTCATCATCGCCATGACCTGGACCGCCGTGCAGCTGGGCGGCACCGCCGGCGTCAGCGCCGTGCTACTGGCGTCGTCCCTGCCCCGCGCGCTGATGCTGATCTTCGGCGGCGCGGTCGCCGACATGCTCGGCCCCCGGTTCGTGCTGCTGCGCACCACCGCCGCCCGCGCGGTCGTCCTGTTCGCCGGCGCGCTGCTGGTGTTCTCCGTCGACGCGCTGTGGCCGCTGGTCGTCATCGCCATCCTGGAGGGCAGCCTCCTCGGACTCGGCGGCCCCGCCTCGTCCTCGCTGATGCCGCACTTCGCGAAGAAGGAGCACCTGGCCCGCGCCAACTCCCTCTACGCGATGGTGGTCCGGCTGGCGCCGATCGCCGGTGCCCCGCTGGGCGCGCTGCTGATCGCCACCGGTCACCTCGGGCACGCCCTGCTCGTCACCGCGGGCACCTGCACCGCCTGGCTGCTCTGCCTGCTGTACGTGACCCGCGGGCTGGAGCGCCCGGACCGCGACGCCGACGAGTCGATGGTGCGCCGTTCCGCCGACGGCATCCGGCTGCTGGTCCGACTGCCCCGGCTGCGCTGGATGTTCGTCGCCGCGTTCACCCTGGACCTCGCGTTCAACTGGCCGTTGGAGGTGGCGCTCCCGCTGCTCGTCTCGGAGCGCGGCTGGAACGTCTCGGTGGTCGGCGCCGTGATCGCCGCCTTCGGTGCCGGCGCCCTCGTCGCCAGCGCACTGGGCGTCGTCCTGGCCCACCGGGTGCCGCTCTTCGCCCGCCTGGTGGTCACCGGCACCGGCATCGCCGCCGGCATCCTCACCATGGCGCTGCTGCCGTCCGCGGTCGGCCTCGGGATCGTCGCCTGCCTGGTCGGTCTGCTCTCCGGGTTCAACGGTCCCGCGATCGTCACCGTCTACCAGCAGGCCGCACCGCCGGACCGGATGGGCGCCGCGATGTCGACCCTGGCGCTGGCCGGCATCGGCACCGCGCCCGTGTCGATCGCGCTGTTCTCCAGCCTCTCCCTGCTGTTCGGCGTCTCCGCCACCTGGGTGCTGTGCGGACTCATCGCCTTCGTCTCACCGGTGGCCGCCTTCGTGGCGCTGCGCAAGCCGGAACCGGGCCGCCAGGAGCCGGAGGTGGCCGACGCACCCCCGGCCACCGGCGACGGCGGCGATGGCGACCGGGACGGCGACCGGGACGGACGGCCCGCTGCGGCCGTGCCGGCCCCCCGTACCGCCGCCTCTGCCCAGACGCGGTCCGAGCTGCCGGTCGAGCGCCCCGAGCGGTTCCCGGCCGCGGTGGGCACGGCAGCCGACCGCGGCACCGCTCCCCTCACCGACGGGCTCCCCGTCGGCGTCGCGCACGACGCGCACACCGCGGAGGTGAACCACTCCCCAGCCCTCGCGGCCTCCGCCGCGCGGGCCGACGTCCCCCGACCCGCCCCGACATCCGTGTGAGGTGGCCATGAGCACGACCCTGTCCCCCGTCCCTCCCGTCCGCCGCACCACCGCGGAGCCGCTCGGCTCCGGACCGGCCGAACCCGCCCTGCTGCTGCCGGGGCGGGGGCCGGTGCCCGCCGCCGGGCTGCCCGGCGAGGGGTGCGCCGACCTCTGGCTCGTCGACACCGCCGCGCACCGCGCGACCGCCGGCGCGCAGGCCCCGGCGGTGCTCGACACCCAGGAGCAGGCGCGCGCGGCGGAGTTCCTCCACCGCGGCGACCGGGACGGCTACCTCGCGTCGCACGTGGCGCTGCGGCGGCTGCTGGCCGGCTACCTCCGGCAGGGGCCGTCCGCCGTCACCATCTCCCGTGCGCCGTGCCCGGGTTGCGGGCTGCCGCACGGCAGACCGGTGGTGGCGGCCGACCCGCCGCTGCACTTCTCGCTCTCGCACTGCGGGGAGTTGAGCCTGCTGGCGTTCGCTGCGGCACCGGTCGGCGTCGACATCGAGGCGCTCCCCGGGGCGCGGACCGTCGCGGAGGCCGCCGAGGTGCTGCACCCGAGGGAGGCGGCCGAACTGGCCTTCCTCGGCCCGCTGGAGCGGCGCCACGCCTTCGCCCGCGTCTGGACCCGGAAGGAGGCGTACCTCAAGGGCATCGGCATCGGGCTCGCCGACAACCCGGCCGGTCACTACGTGGGCAGCGGGGCGGTCCCGGCCCCGCTGCCGGGGTGGACGGTCGCCCCGGTGGCCGTGCCCGGCGACCACCACGCCGCGGTGGCGCTGCGGACCGGAGCCGCGCCGGGGTGATGCGGGCCGGTGGGCCCGCCCGGGGCCGCACCGCGTGCCCGCTCGGCAGGCCGGGTCCGCAGTGCGGGTCCGCCGGGCGGGGGCGGGTCCGCGACGGCCACGCGCCGCGAACGCCCTCCGCGACCCGGCGGGGCGTGCCACCATCGGCACCTCACCGATGAACTGTTGGGGGTAGGCGTGGGATTCGATCAGGGTGATGCGGACCGGCTCGACGAGGTGATGCTGGCGCAGCCGGTCTCTCCCCACGGCGTCGCGTCGCTGACCGCGTGGTTCCTCGACCCCGACCGCGGCGGTCGGTACGCCGCGGGGGTGGGCGCACACGCGGTCTCCTACCGGCCCGGCGCCTGGGCCAGGGTCGAGCCCTGGCCGGAGGCGCTCGGCGACCGCGGCGAGGCGGGGCGGCGCGAGGTCAGCCGCGCGGAGGTGGTGGCCGTCGCCCGGGAGGCGGCGTCCCACGGCGACTGGCGCGCAGCGCTGGTCGCCGCGCACGTCTGGGGCTACGGCGGGACCGGGTTCGGGCGGTTCCGGACCGAGCGGGTCCTCGCGCAGCCCGGTGTGGCCGAGGCGCTGGAGAAGGCCGTCGCCTCGCTGCGGGCCGGCGAGGTGGCCGACGCCTACGAGGTGTTGGAACCGGTGCGTCACTACGGGCCGGCGTTCTTCACCAAGTTCCTGTACTTCGCGGGCGCGGCCGTCGAGGCGCCGGAGCGGCCACTGATCCTGGACAGCGTGCTGGCGGCGACGGCCCGGGAGCACGCCACGGCCGTCGGCGAGGCGGCCGGGGTCGCCAACGCTGCGTCCACCGCGGCGTTCGTCTGGCGAGACGACGGGTGGACGTCCCATCGGTACGGCGTCTTCCTGGCGTGGCTGCGACGGGGGACGGACGTGCTGACGGCCGAGGGATTCGGCTGGCCGTCCGAGCCTGACCTGCTGGAACTGGCGATCTTCGCGGGCGGCTGGGACGGGTCGTCCGCACCGGCGCCGTAGCGACTCGTGTGGCGACCCGATGGGCACCGGGTCGCCACACGGATGCCGTTGGCCAGTACCGCTATGTCGCCTGCGTCACGTCGCCACACGTTTCCGCAGGTCAGAAGCGTGCGCCATCACTCACACCCGCACGTGTCCCACTGAGCGAGATGAATCGTCCCGAATGACGGACGTGGTCTTTCGTTCGGTGTTCCCCGTCGGCTAGCTTGACGGCCAGGTCAAGAGTGCCAGCGCGAAGACCCGGCTAGCTGGCCGGCAACCCTCCTGCACGGTTGGGGTGCCCCCGGGAGACACGACCGGGCCGCGGTGAAGCGGCAAGCGTGCTCTTCGCGAGAAGTCGCCCCCACCAGGGGTGAGTTGTGCCCGCCTGCCCTCCGCCTCGGCCATACCGTGCCCACACCGACGAGGCGGAACGCATGAGCACCACACCCGACATCGCCCCGGCCGCTGCCGCAGCGCCCACCCACCCGGCAGCCCCTGCCGATCCCGCAGCCGCGACCGCCGACGACATCGGCCGGCTGGCCGGCCTCGGCGAGGCCGTCGCGAAGGCCCGCGCCACCAAGCCCGCCGTCATCGAACGCGGCCAGGCCGCCGGCGACGCCCTGTTCCTCGGCGACGCGCCCGTCACGGAGGCGACCCGCCGCGGCTTGGCCGCCCTCGCCGCGCGCCGCCACGGCGCGGAGGCCCTCGTCCGCCACCACGTCGAACACGGCGCCGACGAGCGGCTGCTGGGCGAGGAACTGCCGGAGGACCGGGCGCTGCGCGCCGCCGTCGAGCACATCGAGCTGATCACGGTCTCCCCCGCGCTCGCCGGCCGCGAGGACCTGTACCGGCTGGTCGAGGCCGGCTGGTCCACCGACGCGGTGGTCACCCTCTCGCAGGTCGCCGCGTTCACCGCCTTCCAGTCCCGCGCCGTCCAGGGGCTGCGCCTCCTCCAGGGCGACGCGCCCACCACCGAACCGGCACCGGCCCGCCCCACCGTCGGGCGGGGGCGCACCAAGAGCGCCGCCCGGACCGCCGCCAACGGCGGTGACCGCCCGGTGGAGTACACCCGCGAACTGCTCTCCTGGACCGCGTGGTTGCCGCCGGTCCCGGTGGAGGAGCTCACCCCCGAGCAGGAGGACGCCTTCCTCGGGAAGACCAACGGCGAGTACTTCCGGCTGCTGAGCCGGCTGCCGGCCGTGCTGAAGGCGCGCACTGTGCTGGACGCCGCGATCTTCGCGACGCGCGAGGGACTGCCCCGCGCCGAACGGGAGTTGGCCGCGGCGGCCACCAGCAAGGTCACCGACTGCGTCTACTGCGCCTCGGTCCACGCACGGAAGTCGGCGCAGTTGTCGAAGCGACCCGAGGACGTCGACCGGCTCCTCGCCGTCACCCTCGACCGCGACGCGGACTGGCTGCCGGTGGCGACGACTCCGCTCGCCGCCGGCCAGGACAGTCGCTGGGCGGCGATCGTCGAGTTCTCCGCGGCGCTCGCCACCACCCCCGTCACCGCGACCACCACCCAGGTGGACCGGCTGCGGGCCGAGGGGCTGAGCGACGCCGAACTGACCGACCTGGTCGCCGCCGTCGCGTTCTTCTCCTGGGCGAACCGCCTGATGCTCAGCCTCGGCGACCCCTTCTGGCCCGGCACCGCCCCCACCGCGCCCTGACCGACCCTCCCCGACCGGCGCCCCCGCCCGCCGACACGGTCCGGCGCCCTGCCCCGGACCGGGGGCCGGACCCCACCAGCCCCTCGCGCACCACCGGCACCACCACCCCACACCCCTCCGACCCCAGCAGCACCCCGAGAACGGAACCGTCATGAGACACCGCCTGCCCCGCGCCTACGCGTTCGCCGCCGCCACCGCCGTCGTGCTCGGCGTCGCGGGCTGCGGCACCGTCACCCCCGAGGACACCGGGGACGGCGGCTCGGACACCGCGTCCTCGGACACCGCCGCGACCGGCGACGGCGACGGCACGCTCACCGTCGTGGACGACGCCGGCCGCACCGTCGAGCTGGATGGCCCCGCCGAGCGGGCGGTCGTCCTCAACAGCTACGGCAACGAGTTCGCGCAGGCCATCGGCGCCGGCGACCGCGTCGTCGGCTACGACCGCGTCTCCGCCTCCCGGCTGCCCTACCTGGGCATCGGCGACGACGAGATCGTCAGCGAGAACCTCCAGGAGATCAACTACGAGTCGGTCGTCGCGCTCGACCCGGACGTCTTCATCATTCCCCGCAACGGGGCCTGGCAGGAGGCCGCGAAGCAGCTGGAGTCCTTCGACATCCCCGTCGTCGTCGCCACCGCCTGGGACTTCGACGTCTTCCACGAGACCGTCGACCTGCTGGGCGAGGTCTTCGCCGAACCGGAGGGCGCCGCCCAGGTTTCCGGGTTCTACGACGAGATCTTCGACCTCATCAGCGAACGCGTCGCCGACACCGAGCCGGTCCGCGTCTACTGGGAGACGGAGGAGCCCTACCTCACCGGGCTGCCCGGCTCCGGGTTCGACCAGATCATCGTCGCCGCCGGCGGCGAGAACGTCTTCGGCGACCTCGACATCAGCGGCGACCAGCAGGCCGAGACCACGGTCGACCCGGCCGCGATCCTGGAGCGCGACCCCGAGGTCGTGGTCCACGAGTTCGGCCCGTCGGCCGAACCCACCGGCCAGGACCGGTTCGACACCCTCGCCGACGAACTCACCGGCCGCGCCGGGTGGAACGGTGTCTCCGCCGTCGCCGACGACCGGGTGTACGTCTCCAACGGCTGGGCCACCAGCGGCCTGTCGAAGGCGCTGGGCGCGCTGTACCTGGCGACCTGGCTGCACCCCGAGGAGTTCTCCGACGTCGACCCCGGCGACTACCTGACCCGCTGGGCCGAGGACTTCCAGGGCGCGGACTTCCCCGGCTCCGACGCCTACATCCAGAAGGTGGGCTGAACACGCCATGGCCACCCCGCTCGACTCCGCCGACACCGTCGGCTCCCCCCGCGCGGGGGCGCCCCCGCAGACCGACGTCGCGCCCGCCTCCCCCGGAGCCCCCACCGGGCCCGGGGGAGGCGGGGGCGGCGACCGCCCCGCCGGCGACCGCCCCACGGACGACCACCCCGCCGCGCGGCCCCGCGCCGCGTGGGCGGGCCGCACCGCGGTGCTGTGGACCGGCACCGCCGTCGCCGTCCTCGTCACCGCCTGGTGCGTCACCGCGGGAACCAGCAACGCCGGGTTCCTCGACGTCTGGCGGTCGATCCGCCTCGCCGTCCTCGGCGGCACGCTCCCCGCGGACTTCGCCCAGACCTACTCGATCATCACCAACCTGCGGCTGCCCCGGGTGCTGCTGGCCTTCGCCGCCGGCGCCGCCCTGTCGCTGGCCGGTGTCGTCATGCAGGGGCTGCTGCGGAACCCGCTGGTCAGCCCGTTCACCCTCGGCGTCTCCCCGGCTGCCGCCTTCGGCGCCGCGCTGGCCATCCTGCTGACCGGCGGCTCCGCCGGCTCCGGCTCCTGGCTCGTCATCGGCAGCGCGCTCGGCGCCGCCCTCGCCGTCTCCGCCGTGGTGCTCGGCCTGGCCTCGGCCAAGGCCATGTCGGCGGCGACGCTGCTGCTGCTCGGCATCGCCCTCACCCAGCTCTTCGAGGCGATGACCGCCGCGCTGCAGTTCGTGGCGGACGAGAACACCCTCCAGGCGATCGTGCGGTGGACCTTCGGCTCGGTCAACGACGCCAACTGGAACGACGTCATGGTCGTCGGCGCGTGCGCCGTCCTGGCGCTGCCGCTGCTGCTCTGGTTCGCCCGGGACCTCAACGCCATCGCCTTCGCCGGGGACGACGCGGCGAAGAGCCTCGGCGTCAACGTCACCACCGTCCGCGTCGGCCTCATCATCGTCTCCGTCGTCCTGGCGGCGGTCGTGGTGTCGTTCTGCGGAGTCATCGGCTTCGTCGGGCTCGTCGGCCCGCACATCGCCCGGCTGGCCATCGGCGCCGACCACCGCTACCTGCTGCCGTTCTCGTTCCTCACCGGCGGACTGCTGCTGGTCGTCGCCGACACCATCGGCCGGACGATCCTGGCACCCTCGGTGATCCCGGTCGGCATCGTCGTCGCCTTCATCGGCGCGCCGATCTTCATCAACCTCATCCTGACCCGGAGGGCCGCCCAGTGAGCCTCGACATCGCGTCGGTCCGGTTCGCGTACCGGCGCAACACCGTTCTGCAAGGGGTCGATCTCAGCGTCGCCGAGGGCGGCTTCTGCGCGCTGCTCGGCCCCAACGGCTCCGGCAAGTCCACCCTCACCAAAATCATCGCGCGGGTGCTCAAGCCCGCCGACGGCACCGTCGCCTTCGCCGGGCAGGACCTGCTCGCCGCACCGCGCCGCGACCACGCCCGCGTCGTCGCCTACGTGCCGCAGTCCGGCGCCGCACCGTTCGAACAGACGGTGCGCGAAGCGGTGCTGCTCGGCCGCACCCCGCACATCGGGCTGCGGCCCACCCGCCACGACCGCGAGGTGGTGGACGACGCCGTCGACCGGCTCGGCCTCACCGACCTCCGCGACCGGCCGCTCTCCCAGCTCTCCGGCGGACAGGCGCAACGCGTCCTCATCGCCCGGGCGTTGGCGCAACAACCCCGGGTGCTGCTCCTCGACGAACCGACCTCCGCCCTCGACCTGCGGTACCAGATCGAGACGCTGCAGATCGTGCGGTCGGTGACCCGCGAGGAGGGCGTCACCGCCCTCATCGCGATCCACGACCTCAACCACGCGGCGCACTTCTGCGACCAGATCGTGCTGCTCGACGGCGGCCGGATCGTCGCGGACGGGCCGCCCGCCGAGGCGTACGACCCGGCCGTCCTCAGCCGCGTCTACGGCCTCGACGTGCTGGTCAACCACGGTGAGAACGGTGTCGAGGTGCGGCCGTCCGCGCTGGAACCGGCGCCGGGTGTCATCGGCGCCCCCGCGGCAGCCGGCGCCCGGACGGCGGTGGCCGCCCGATGACCACCCCGGCCGCCGCGGCCCCTGGTACGTCCGCTGCTGCCGGTGGCGCCGATGTCGGTGGTGCCGCGTCCGTCGGCCGCGCCACCGCCACCGCCACCGACGCGCCGACCCCACCGGCTCCGCAACCCCCGTCCGATTCCGGCCCGGTCTACGACGCCGTCCTCGTCGGCGGCGGACCCCGGGCCGTCGCCGTCGTCGAACGCCTGGCCGCCCGCCGGGCCGACGCCGCACCGCCCGTCCGCGTCGCCGTCATCGACGCGGTGGAGGTCGGCGCCGGGGCCACCTGGCGCACCGATCAGTCCCCGCTGCTGCTCAACAACACCTACAGCGCCCACACCACCATCCACGCCGACGCCTCGACCCGCATGTCCGGACCGGTCGTCCCCGGCCCCGACCTCATCACCTGGGCGCGCGACAGCGAACCACCGCCGGACCGCCCGGCGTGGGTGGCGCAGGAGGCGAGCGAGCTGCGGCCTTGGTCGTTCCCGACCAGACGCCTCCAAGGCGTCTACTACCGTGAGCAGTTGGCCCGTGCGGAGGCCACCGGCCGCGTCACGGTGACCCGGGTCCTCGGCAGCGTCACCGACCTCTCCCCGACGCCCGACGGCCGTACCGTCCACCTCCGTGACGGCCGCAGCTACACCGGCCGCCGCGTCGTCCTCGCCCAGGGCATGGTCCAGGCGAAGCGCTCCCCGCGCGTCGCCGCCTTCGTGCGCGCGGCGGCCGACCACGACCTGGTGTACGTCGAGCCCGGCATGCCCGCCGAACGCGACTGGGCGCGGGTCCCCGCCGGCGAGACCGTGCTGGTGGCGGGGCTCGGGGCCAACTTCTTCGACGTCGTCGCGCTGCTCACGGAGGGCCGCGGCGGCCGGTTCACCCCCGCCGGCGACGGGGACCGTCCCGCACGGCTGCGGTACCTGCCGAGCGGGCGCGAGCCCCGGCTGGTCGCCGGATCACGCCGCGGCCTGCCCTACCGGGCCAAGGCCGACTACCCGGACGGGTTCCCGCCCCGGTACGAGCCGGCGCTCGCCATACCCGCGTGGTTCGCCGAGCGCGCCGCCGGCCGCGGGCAGGACTTCCGACGCGACGTGTGGCCGCAGCTGGCGCGGGAGTTCGCCTGGGCCCACCTCTCCACCCTGCTCGCCCACCACCCCGAGGCGCTCCGCCCGGGGGTCGGGGCCGACGACCTGCTGGCCGCGCTGCGCGGCGCCTTCGACGACGCGGCGATCGACGCGGTGATCGCCGACGCCCTCGCACCGGCCCGGCCGTCCCCGGGCGCTGCCGGCCGTGCGACAGCCGCCACCACCGGCCACCCCGGCGCCCCGGCCGCCACTGTCACGTCGGACCCCAGCCGGTGGGCGCTCTCCGTCAGCCGCCTGGACCGCCCGTACCTCCCGGGGCCGGTGGACTCAGCGAGCTGGCACCAAGCGGTCCGCCACCACATCGACGCCGAACTCGACTCCATCCACAACCCGTTGACGTCACCCCGCAACACCGTCAACCGCGCCATGGCCGCACTGCGCGGCCCGGTCCGGCGCCTGGCGACCGCAGGGTCGCTCGACGGGGCGTCCGTGGTCCGCGACGTCGACGGTTGGTTCAATCGGCTGGGTCTCGCCCTGGCCTCCGGCCCGCCGCCGCGCCGGACCGCCGAAGTGCTGGCGCTGATCGACGCCGGCGTGCTGGAACTCCTCGGCGAGGACACCGCGGTGACGGTGGAGGACGGCGCCTTCCTCGGCCGCTCCGCCGTCGCGCGCGACCAGCCGGTCCGCGCCCGGGCGTTCGTCGAGACCCGCATGTCGAAGGGGATCGTCACCGACACCGACGACCCGCTGCTCGGCGCCCTACTGAGCACCGGCCGGGCCCGGCTCCACGCACGCCCCAGCGACCGCGGCCCCGCCGTGTCCACCGGGACGCTGGACGTCACCCCGGACGGCTTCCACCTCCTCGCCGCCGACGGCACGCCGGACCCGGCCGTCATCGTGCTCGGCATCCCCGCCGAGGCCGTCCAACCTGGCTCCGCCATCGGCGCCACCCCCGGCGTCCCCTCCCCCCTCCTCGCCGGCGCCGACAACGCCGCAGCCCAGATCCTCACCGCCACCCGAACCCCCACCGCCCCAGCCCCCGCGCCCCGGTGACACCGGTCGAACCGGCGCCTCTACCGGCTCGGCTCCCCGGCGGCCCACGACCGCCTCGACCACGCACTCACAACCGGCCGCACCCAAGATCGGCAGCGGTCGCCAGAGGGCTGACGACGGCTGCCCAGCCGGCGCCCAGAAACGTACTGCCGAGGCAGATCCACCGAAGCCGTGCCGACAACGTCTTTGGACGAGTCGCCCACCTTCGCAGCACCCATCCACCTGGCGGGGACCAGCACCTGCTGTGGGGAGCACATCACAGCGGCTGGCTCCTGCCGTTGAGAGGCAGATCCGGCAGGCTGAGCAAGAGAGCCCTCACCTCGTCCTTGGTCGCCCCAACGCGCGTCTGAAAGTCGCGATCATCGCCCGTCTCAAGCGCCTCCATCATCAGCGATGCGACCAGGAAGAACTCCGCTCTGGGCATCGTGACGACGACTCGCTCCCCACAGTCCACCACATGCATTCAATTACCCCTCTCATTCACGAACCGGCCCTTTGGCGAAGTACGGGCAACCGCACTGAGGTACAAGACATGCTTACTGCCGCAGTCGCCGTGGCCGGCTCGAACCGCCCCTGAATCACATTCCGTCTGCCATGGGCCGCTCCGGCCAATCTCGGACTCTACGGCAAACTCAACCACGGCAGCCGGCGCGGGTGGCCTCCGTCGGGCGGAGAGCCTGACGACCTGTGCTGGGTCTTCGCCACCGGCGAGCCGGCGCCTGGGCGACGCCGCCGCAGATGCGCGCGAGGAAGCGCACGGTGGAGCTGGACACATCAACACCGAGGGGCAGGCATGTGAAGCCTCTGGTGGGGCTAGGGAATCTTGGTAGCGAAGCCGTCTACCAGGGAATTCACCACGTTGTGAGCCCAACCGCCCAGTCCACCGAGCGGGATTGGACGAGGCTCAGCACCAGAACGGCAAGGCTCCCACCGAACCATCTCGGTGAGGTCCGCTTCGTCCACTGGCGTGGCCGTTGGCGTTGCCATCAGAGGCAACCTTCTCCTTCAGTGTGAGTTCTCACCCACTCCTCAACAAGACAGGTAGCCAGCCAATGTCCGCGCATCAGAGCCATATGCTCGGCTGAAATTCCAGTTCCGCCACCCGAGCGGCGCCTCGGATCTGCCCCACGCGCTAGCAGATATGCCGTCACGTCGACATGAAGTGGTTCTCCGCTTTGCTCATGCCCATCAATTTCGACGTCAATTGCGTGATGCAGCAGGGTGAGCCCATTCCGTTCCTGGTGGATATCAGCTCCTCCGTCCAAGAGGTCGCGCAGAAGCCGAAGATCCTCCATCTCCACGGCATGATGGGCAGCATACATTTCAACCATCAGGAGACCTAACCACTAGTCGCTTTCACGTTACGGCTCCCTGGAGCTCTGCATCGCTGGCCCCCGCGCGCAAGACGGAAGAATCTTTCCGATCAACAGATACCGCCGGAGCCACAATGTTCCACCTCGGCCCGACATGACCCGAGCCACGGAGATCGGAAGCAAGTTCCTCTGTCTATGCCTGCCTTTTCTGCTAGTTGCTCGTCCGGGCACGGTGCGACTCAACTGTCAGAGGCTGTCCCATTCGATTTCCGGATCCTCGACGACCTCGACCATAGGCGGCCGGTCGAGGCGCTGCCCGTTCATGTGACCGACAACCCAGCTGATGCACTCAGGTCGATTCCCCGAACGCAGTCGACAGAATTCCTCCACCGCAGCCTGGATTCGGGATACCGGCAGAGCACTGGCCGAGTCATGGAAGAGCGGATACCCAGGATCCGACACAACGCGCGGATCGAAAGCAAGAGGCTCGGGATTATCGGAAATCCAAACAGATTCATAAACCCTTCCCTTGCTATGGAATTCATCATCGACGAACCAGATTAGAGCCCCATAGCCATGGCGTCGATTGATCGCCACGCGCAGATTGCTCGCCGCCACCGGGTCGGTTTCGCAATGCCGTCGATCAGCAATACAGAACCAGGCATCTTCGCCGGGGCAGTAGGAGCCCTCAGCTTCCTCTTCCCCTTGCAATCCCTCAATGACTTCGGCGACGACCCGTGACGTCTCGACCGGACTCTCGGCGTAGCGCCACTCACCCTTGAAGAATACACTCAGAAACACGGCCCCTAATTTCCTGATCATCGCCGCCCCGGCCGTGGTACGAGACGCTACGCATGCTACCCGCGGCCTCTGGGCCAGACTGTCGTGCTCGAACCTTGGGGAAGGGTCGTCGGAACCGCTGACGAGCACGAAACCCTTCCCGTACACGGTCCGCCAGAATGGTTGATTAAGACATCGAGTAATGTTACGCCAGCTTGTCTAATAAGCCAACCAACCTCGGTCTCCACGTGAGTGATTGATACATGGGCCCACTCGCCGGCTTCGATATGTCCGGTGAATTCATGAGGAACTGAGCTGACCCCACTGCCTGGCGGGTGTGCGGTTGAAAGGGGGCGGCGTCAGCCCCCTCTGGCCCGGACGCGGGAGCCGTCACGAAGCCGATGCAGCCTACGCGCGGGTGGCCTTACGCCTCATCCGGCTGCCCTTCGGTAATGCGGCGAGCCGCGTAATCTACAACTTCACTCCACGCGGCCAAATCCTCGAACTTGAATTCTTCCAGGAGAGCCTGCCTGATTTCGCCGACCGGGCGCCCCTTATGGTCCTCGCGGACCCTCCCGAAAGCGCATTCAAATTTACGTAAATGCTTTTGAATGCGAGGCAATATTCTTGTCGTACTCTGCGGGATCGACCATGTGAACTTCACCACCTATCGCTTTCAGAGCCACACGGTACTCATAGGTCTCTGCGATGGCCCTGCCGCTGATGCGACAGGGCTCCTAGGCCGAATGCCAGCCACTTAGGGCAGGTCAGGTTTTCTGAGAGCGATCCGGCAGTCGAGATCCTCGCGGATGCCGGCTCCTGGGGCCTGAGACTCATACAGGTGAGCGCGACATGACGCCGCCACGCCGCAGGTTCATGTAACTCAGCGTGGCAGCTGAGACAACATACGCGCGAGGCTGTCCGAGAACTCAGACATATGCGATTCAGCGCTATATCTCACGGTGCAGGCGGCAGAGACCAGCTCCAGTGGCGAATAATCACAGCTCGAAAACATCCTCGCACACATCCCTAGAGGGACTACGAAATCTGCTTGCGCACCATCCGATAGCGAATCGAGCATGGCGTCTTCCCCTGCGAGAACCAACTCCACGATCGAACTCAACACTCCCACCACCCTTGGAGCATCTACTCCATGGGCGAGCTCAATCATGTCTTCGTACTCGGCAAACCCGAATCGATTGACCTGGAGGTGCTCTCTGGCCACATCAACCACCTTCGAAACTGATTCCCTGATGCCGCAGCCTGGGCTGACAGACCAACGCACATGCACTGGCAGGCGTGCCGTGCGCGCCACCGGGCGGCGAATTCAATCCCCGCACCTTTACCCCACTTTGAACGATCCCCCCTCGGATCCCGGCTGCACCCTCGGCCGCCCTCGGCCGCCTCCGCCTGGATAAGGCACATCGTTTCAGCATATCCCGCATGGTAGCGACCCCCTCCGCACCAAAACCCTCACGACCAGGGCCAGGACGACCCACCGGATCGAAGAACAAGCACCGCGCCAGACGTCACCACGTCGAAAAGACAGCCAAACGCGCTAAAACGATCAAAACTACCAAACCCGCTCAGGGTAAACGCCAAGCTCAGTTTCGACCAATGAGCCGCCTCCAGCGTCGAAATGACTCACCCTCAAACAGCCCCAGGCGCGCAGCACCTACGAACGATCACCGTGCAGCTGGGCAATTACATCCGCAGCGAGCTCCGCTGAAGCGTGATCGACTCCCACCGTCGCAGTTCCGTTCAGCCGTGCGGACATGTAATCAGAGGCAGCAGAGACTGCCTCTACAGAAGCCACAGGGACAAGCCACCTGAGCCACTCGCAGACCATGCGCATTCGAAACTCTCTAAGAGTTGCCACGCGCCCCAAAGGATCGAATTCCGAAGCCAGCTTGATGAGCTTGAACGACGCAGCAAGCCGACCATGCGGCTGATCATAAGACGAAAGAATCAGTCCAAGTTCATCAGATTTACCGAGATGGACATCATCTGCTACTACGCACGAAGGCAACAGATAGCCGTCTACGCTTGTCAGGGCTCGCTCTTCACTTCCAGAATCAATTACTACCCCGACACGGGAAGCAGCGCCGGGGCCATCGACAGCGACTCGGATTCGATGTACGCCAGCGCTCCCAATATTCTGCACGACACGTGACATCCCGAGCTCTTCGGCTACCGACGGCTCACCGTCCGATACGAGCGAAAGGGCTCCCACTTCCTCGCCTTCCTCGGCCTGGCCGCCACGCTGACCTGCTACAAGAAACTCACGAAACTCACCACGTGAGACAACTTCTAAATCACTTCATCGAGCTCCCTATTCCATGAACAGCCGCACAGATTGCCCACCCGACAGCCTGGACATTCTCGCTGTAGAAGCCGTACCTGTTGTGAAACGCCTCTTCCGACGCACGATTCAAGAAGGCGAAAGCCAGGGCCCCATACAACGCCCGAAGGTCGGAGTGACTCAGCGCAACCTCAACGTTCGAGCGCGTACTGAAGTCCACTTCTCGCTCCCTAAGTTCGAGAAGTCCCTCCGACGCATCACCCGCCACGACAGCCACTACTTCCGAAGAGTGACTGCCGCCATAGAGATCCACAAGCACCCTTCTGACCAGTTCGAATTGGGCCGGAGTGAAGCTGAGTACGTAACTTTCACCCGAACGCCTGAGGCGAACTCTCCTATACATACGGCCTCACCTCAGCTTATTGAAGATGCTATTGAACTCGTTCAACGACTGATGATAAGCGTGAACCATCGAGGAATTTTGAACGACCGTCACACCTCTACCCCATGAATCCACTCTACTCCTCGTCGCGTCTGGCAGTTGTTCCTGGCTTCCTTCGGTCGACATGAGTCATGCCCAAGTCGCGCCGACGAGCCAAGTACCTAGCCAATTCGTCCGTGTTGCCGTCAATTCCCTCACAGCTTCCTGAACCCCCCTCGGGACCCTTTCGACGGGGGTTCAGATTTGCGCTAAGAACTTGCACCCAAAGTCACTTATGTTCGCTTGCGCGCATTGCAAGCGAGCTGAATGTCCTTATCGAGCAAGCTACCTCTAAACGGGTTGCGGACATCATCAAGAACCACAACGAGCAGAGTTGTGCCGCTCACTGGCAGTTCCTCCCGAGCTAGCCATGACGGAATCTTAAGGTTGTCGATAAACCCCTCCACTCCATCCCGAGTGGTCACGTTGACCCCCCATGCCGTAGTCGCAGACACGACCACTTCCAGCTCTTCGTCAACCCGTACCATGCCGTCGCCCCTTCCCGGGCTCCCACACCCTACGGAGCGTAAGCTCGTTAAATCGATCAAGTCGCCCTACTGGGATCACGAACTCAATTCTCGCGGAACTCCAGGCCCCTTACGGTCATACCAGAATGCAGTGTCCGAGAATTCCTTGAGGAAGTCCTCGTGCATATCGTAGCGAATTGACCCACTCGCATGGGAGCCGCGATTCTGGTACTCCTTCACCAAGCTTTTCCGAGATAGACCGAAGCATCGCTATATTGAAGCGATGCCGGATTGGGGCCACGCTCCAACGCATGCGCCATGTCATCAAACTTCGGCATCCTATAAACAGAGACGCCATTGCAGTTGTGAACCAGGCCCGGCGTAGCCCCTGCGAGCACATAGTACGTGTGGAGGTTCTTGACGGTGAGGTTGTGGACGGTTGCGGTGGTGGTGCGATGGGTGAGTGCGGTGATCTGGACGTCCTCGAACGGTTTTGAGGAGCGGTCCACCGAGCTGTTGCACGGGAGGCCGGCCACTCGAGCTGCCACCGCCGCCAGATCGCGTCCCGCACGACCTCGGGCACTCGACCGCGACCCTACTGCTGGAGCAGGGAGTCGAACTCGTCGTCATCAAGGAACTCCTCGGACACGCCCACATCAGCGTCAACGCCACCGCCTACGTCCGGCTCCGCCTCCAGCTCGACGTCGTCGACACCCTCCGCGCCGAACTCGGCAGCACGGAGAACACCCAGGCAGCACGCTGCGACGGCGACGAACCGCCCCCCTGCGCCGCCGTCGTCCGCTACGTTGCCGTCAACTACTGCTGTCACCCCACGCAGAAGCCCCACCAGGACGCATCTGGCGAGGCTTCATTCTGCTTAGCACATCTGACTCGAACAGGATGAGATTTCCATGAGTCAGGTCCTTGTGAGACGGTACACGCAGATCTTAGCGCTCCATAAGCATCTTCAGGAGATTACCCGTCAGGCATTCGCAAATACGGTACCCGTCCTCGCCAAGATACGGGAGGTTTTCAACGAAAGAGAACCTGATCAATTCCTTGACCTCGTCATCACCCTGCACATACGCACGCTCGATGAAATTTGTCAACCGAAGCACAGTAATCTCCTCGGCCGAGCGCTGGCCAGCCTCGCTTAACAAACCCACCGCCCATCGCACGACGCCTGCCAGTAAAACATGGGAAAGGCGCTCTTCATAGAATTCCACATGCCGAGCATGCAAGTCCTCGAGCTGCGGAAAGCCCTGAAGGAGGCCATGGAAGAACTGACTTTCATCCATCCCTATCAATTCGCTGCGAGAGCCGACTTAGAGCTCTTAACACGATCTTGTCGTGTGGGGCTGGTGGGCGTGACCGGGGTGGCGGTTTGGCCGTTCGTGTTGGTGTGGGTGACAAGCCGTGGATCGTGTCGGATGAACTGTGGGCCCGGATAGAGCCGTTGCTGCCGCGGTGGCCGGAGCGGTCGCCGGGTCCGAGACCGCTGGATGACCGGCTGTGCCTGCAGGGCATCTTGTTCGTGCTGTACAACGACATCCGGTGGCATCACCTGCCGCCTGAGCTGGGCTTCGGTTCCGGGCAGACGTGCTGGCGGCGGCTGGGGCGGTGGCAGGAGGCCGGGGTCTTCGACCAGCTGCACCGCCTGCTGCTGGCCGAACTGCACGCCGCAGGCGAGCTGGAGTGGTCCCGGGCCTGCGTGGACGCCTCCCACATCCGGGCGAAAAAGGGGGCGCCGGGACCGGCCCGTCGCCGGTCGACCGGGGGAAGAGGGGCAGTAAACACCACCTGATCTGCGACGGGAACGGCACACCACTGAAGGTGATCACCACCGGCGGCAACGTCAACGACGTCACCCAGACCCTCGCCCTCGTGGACGGCATCCCACCCGTCGCCGGCCGACCCGGCCGCCCCCGCAAACGACCCGACACGCTCCTCGGCGACAAGGGCTACGACAGCAACCCCAACCGCCGCGAACTGCGAAAACGCCGCATCCTCCCGGTCATCTCCCGCAAAGGCCAAGCAGACATCCACGGCCTGGGCAAGCTCCGCTACGTCGTCGAGCAGACCTTCGCCCTCCTCCACCACTTCAAGCGCCTGGCAACCCGATGGGAACGCCGACTCGACCTCCACGACGCACTCGTCTCCCTCGCCTGCTCACTCATCTGCTTCAGACGCCTGAAGAAGGCCACACCATGATCGTGTTACGAGCTCAGAGGCCCGTTCTGGAGAATCTCCGGAACGGGCCTCTGCGCGATCTTCAGTGCGTCCTCTCCTCGGCAACGCCGATTGCCCAAATCACGAAAGAAACCGGAACGTCACCCCTATGAGGATTAACACTCACAATCGCATCCCTCCATGATCTGCCGTCCGGAACTGAGATCGCAATGACCGCTTCGTTCGAACTCCAAGCAGGATCTCGGAACTCAATCACATGCTCCCCTGAAGTGACATCGTCAAAATCGATTACTTCAATTTCGCTGCCGTTGAAGACTTCTCTCATCTCACTCGCCCTTCGATCAGTCCAGGAACCCGGAGAATGTTCCGCTCACCGAGAACCGGGCACCTATGCCCCCATTGGGGAGACGGACATCGATGGTGTCCTGCCAGACCCCACCAATCCTGCCGTACTCCCGCGTGGTGACAGAGCCAGGGCGAGTCAAGATGTCGTCCAACACGTCTCGCCCGAGCGCATTCCAAGCCGCCGGATTCTTCTTTCCGGAAGGGATGGGCCACTGCCCGGTGTTCGTTTTGCGCCCCGCGTGCTTTGCGAGTGCATTGCCAGCCATCTCAAACTCGCCCCTCTTGTCCTTGGGGTCCAGCTTCCGGCCCGAGCCGGAAGCGAAATCCAAGTCCATAGTGGGACAGTTCGAATTGTGAACGAGGACCGGCGTAGCCCCTGCCAGCACATAGTACGTGTGAAGGTTGTTGACGGTGAGGTTGTGAACGGTTCCGGTGTTGGTGCGGTGGGTGAGTGCGGTGATCTGGACGTGGGTGCCGGCGCTGGTGCGGAGCCATTGGCCGGGTTGGAGTTCTTCGGCGTCGGTCCATGCGTCGAGTTCGGGGACCCAGAAAGGGTGGCCGCCGGTGGCGGTGATGACTTCCCGGTTACCGTCGTCGGTCTCGACGGTGACGTCGACCAGTAGCTTCTCGCCGTTGCCGAGGATCTCGGCGGTCACGGTCTCGGCTCGGGTCTCGCCCGTCTCGGGATCTGTCGCCAGCACGCGGTCACCGACCTGGACGTCCTCGATCGGTTTCGAGGAGCCGTCCGTCGGGCTGTTGCACGGAGGCGGGTCATTCGAGCTGCCACCGCCGCCAGATCGCGTCCCTCACGATCTCGGGCACTCGACCGCGACCCCACTGCTGGAGCAGGGAGTCGAACTCATCGTGATCAAGGAACTCCTCGGCCACGCCCACATCGGCGTCAACGCCACCGCCTACGTGGGGCTCCGCCTTCACCGCGACGCCATCGGCACCCTCAGCACGGCACTCGACGGCCCCACGATCACCGACGCGACCAAGCGCGACGGCGACGAAGCGCCACCCTGTGCCGCTCTCGTTCGCTGACGTTGCCGTCAACTACTCCCGTCACACCACCAGAAGCCACCTGTCAGGCCCCATGACAGGTGGCTTCTATCTGCCGGAGAAACATTCCCTGATGCCGTCAGCTCACGGCATCCGAGCAAGGCCAGGACTGCACCAAGCTCGCAGCCGCACTACCGGGCAAGCTGGGCCGCAGCTATCGGAGACTGTCCCACTCAATTTCCGGATCCTCGACGACCTCGACCATAGACGGCCGGCCGAGGCGCTGCCCGTTCATGTGACCGGCAACCCAGCTGATGCACTCAGGTCGATTCCCCGAACGCAGTCGACAGAACTCCTCCACCGCAGCCTGAATTCGGGATACCGGCAGAGTACTGACCGAGTCATGGAAGAGCGGATACCCAGGAACCGACACAACGCGCGGATCGAAAGCAAGAGGCTCGGGATTGTCGGAAATCCAAACAGATTCATAAACCCTTCCCTTGCTATGGAATTCATCATCGACGAACCAGATTAGAGCCCCATAGCCATGGCGTCGATTGATCGCCACGCGCAGATTGCTCGCCGCCACCGGGTCGGTTTCGCAATGCCGTCGATCAGCAATACAGAACCAGGCATCTTCGCCGGGGCAGTAGGAGCCCTCAGCTTCCTCTTCCCCTTGCAAGCCCTCAATGACTTCGGCGACGACCCGTGACGTCTCGACCGGACTCTCGGCGTAGCGCCACTCACCCTTGAAGAATACGCTCAGAAACACGGCCCCTAATTTTCTGATCATCGCCGCACCCGGCCGTGGTGCGGGACGCTACGCATGCTACCCGCGGCCTCTGGGCCAGACTGTCGTGCTCTAACCTTGGGGAAGGGTCGTCGGAACCGCTGACGAGCACGAAACCCTTCCCGAACACGGTCCGCCAGAATGGTTGATTGAGACATCGAGTGATGGTATGCCAGCCTGTCTCAGAAGCCAACCAACCTCGGTCTCCACGAGAGTGATTGATATATGGGCCCACTCGCCGGATTCGATATGTTCGGTGAATTCATGAGGTACTGGGCTGACCCCACTGAGCCCTTTCCAACCTGCCTCTGATGCTGGCGGTTGTGCTGACAACGTGGTGAAGCCCCTGGTAGACGGGTTCACGACCAAGATTCCCTCGCCCACCAGAGGCTTCACATGCTTGTCTATCCGTCCGGGCTGGACGTGTCCAGCTCTGCCCTGCGCCTGCTGTCGACCGAGCTCCGCCGACGCCGGGTGGTAATCGATACCCGCTGGCGACGCCTGAACACGGGGCGCCAAGCCCTGCTCACCCTCGCCCACCTCCGCAACGGCCACCCCTACGCCCAGCTCGCGGCCGGGTTCGGCATCGGAACCACGACCGCCTTCCGATACATCGCCGAGGCTGTGGAGGTCCTGGCCGCTTTCGCTCCGAGCCTTGCCGAGGCGGCACGGACTGCCTCGGCGAAGGCGTTCGTGCTGCTGGACGTGACGCTGCTGCCGACCGACCGCATCGCCGCCAACCGGCCCTTCTACTCAGGCAAACACAAGAAGCACGGGATGAACGTGCAGGTCCTCGCCGATCCCTTCGGCCGACTGCTGTGGGTCTCATCGGCTCTACCCGGCGCTGTCCATGACGTCCGCGCGGCTCGTGAAAACGGCGTCGTCGAGGCCCTCACCGAGGCGGGCATACTGTGCTGGGCCGACAAGGGATACCGCGGTGCCGGCGGCACGGTACGCACCCCGTACTGGGGACGGTGGGAAACTCTCTCCGCAGGCCAGCAGGCGGTGAACCGGTCCCATGCGAAGATCCGCGCACTCGTCGAGCAGGCCGTCGCCACCCTCAAGTCCTGGCGACTGCTCCGGAAGCTGCGGTGCTCAACCACCCGGATCACCAACCTCGTCCAGGCCGTCCTCACCCTGCATCTGGCCAGCTCGGAGTGAGGATGGAAAAGGCTCAATCAAAAGCTACCACATCCGCCCCGATTAAACGCCAAGATCAGAATGGAGGCTCGTCGAGGGAGCCTCTGTCCGAGTTCCAAAATTCATTCCAGGAGTCACCTTTCTTCTCCGTTGACCCCGCCGCATCCTTTAGTGACTTAGTATCTTCTCCCCAGACTGCGAGCCGTAAAATCGCCGCATCTCGATAAGACCGCTTGGAACTGACCGCCAATACGCTACGCACATTGGGGGCTACGCTCCCAATGTGGCATGCGAGTTCTGGAGCATCCAAAAGGTGGACAGCGGCAAGCAAGGCGGCCTCTGCCACATCTCTATCGGAATCAGAGATATGACCAAACACCCCCCAAAAGAGAGTAGAGCGAATCGCTCGCATCTCACTGAAGAGTGGGTTGTCAACCGATGCCGCAGCGCCGAGCCAGACTTCACGTTGGCGCTCTCCTAAACCACTTACGACGTAGGCTGTTTCAGCCAGCCATTCCAGCAACTCGCTTCGATGTGGAGCGGTCAGAGATGCTCTGCTTCTGGGCTCGCCAAGGACGGCAGCAACGAATAGCGCAGCCGCAGGCGTTGCGGAGTAGAGCGACCCTTGATGAAGCAGATCGTTCCAGAGATGGTTGAGGGCGGTAGTCGTTGCGCCGGAGTTCCCAGACGTAAGACCGGCCAGCTTGGCCGGTGTTCCAGGAGCTGCTGGCCCACCGCCGTGCTCGAGGTGAGACCAATCGGTCTCGTCGAGGAGCAAATTTGCATCGGGCAGTTCACTAGCCATCTAAGAATTATGCTATATGTAGCACCAGAAACAGGAACCGGGCCTGCAGGAGGACTTCGACCTTGATGGTCGCGAGCTACCAAAAGGCCGCATCCTATAAAAGCAGGGCATCAAGTCATCCTTCGGGAGGTGTCAATCTCCAACGAAAGCTCCGCCCGTAAAGAACTTTCTGCCATGTTGGAATCTCACCGTAAGCTCTGCTCCCGTCGGCAGCATCGCACGAATCGTGCTGGCGCATGTGCCGCAGACTCCATTGGGATGACTGATCATCAGTCATGCGTTCTTCGCTCGGAAGTGATGCATCAATGCAGCCGCCTGAGCTTCAACGTGCGTTTCATACCCATCTGCAAATCCGGTCGGCGGCTGGTATCCGGGGGAGGACTGCTCGACACTGACGTTGCCGTCAACTACTTCCGTCACCCCACTCGGAAGCCCCGTCGAGACACACCTGACGGGGCCTCGAGTTTGCCACGCCGTAGCTTACTTCGCGAGAGGATCAGCACCTCAAACCAAGTGTCACTCTTCACTGTAGTCACCGATAGCCACGTCGCCGAGGATTGTGTACCAATACCCGGGGTCCTCATCGAAGACGGTGGCGTCGATCGCAAGAAGCGCCTCTTTCAGAGTGTTCGCCATGACCTCTCTATCCTCAAGTTCAGATGCGCTTTCCCCATACGGGTAACGAGACGTAAACTCTTCGAGACATGCAAGGAATTTCTCTGGCGATTCACTCACGTGCCAGACACTGGCATCCGCCAGGTTGATGCAGACAACCTCTCCCGTGTCAATATCTACGCAGAACTCTTCATCGTCTCCACTCTCGCCAACCCGGATGAATTCTCGCTCACTACCATACGCCTCGACTTGCCGAGCTATGGGCTCCGCAAATCCGAACAGTAGGTTGTCGGCCGGAAGCCCGACATCACCCAAGAACCGCCGAGCCGGGTCGTTGCGCAGGCCCTTCAGCGACTGTATGGCGTACGTGAGTTTCGGTGACATATACAGATCCAGGTTCAGTTGCAACCAAAGCGGCGGACACTGACGACTTCGCGCAGGCTACCAGTTCCCAGAGAGGGCGCCAGCAAACGCTCCACGCACAGCCGCTAGCTGGCTCTTGCGGGAGACCGCACCCTCCGCGGAAGTGGTCCAGTTCCAAGACCATGTAGTTCTGATTCCCGCAACTGCCGGAGCGCACGAATTCCGGCAGGGCTGCAACTCCGAATAGATCTCGGAGATGCCATCTTTCCCGATCGCTCGAATCAGCTTCTGCTCAGCGTGATTACCTCGCCCTTTGGAGGAGAAGGCAACCATGACCTGCTCCGCACCTGACGAATCCACGTAGCGGGCCGCAGCGAAGTTGTTGGCCTTGTTTCCGAGCTTCAGGCGCTCCTGAATTACCGCCTGACTGAGATCCGTGCTCCCGTATTCGACCTGGCAGTTGTGAACCAGGACCGGCGTCACTCCAGCCAGCACATAGTACGTGTGGAGGTTGTTGACGGTGAGGTTGTGGACGGTTGCGGTGGTGGCGCGGTGGGTGAGTGCGGTGATCTGGACGTGGGTGCCGGCGCTGGTGCGGAGCCACTGGCCGGGTTGGAGCTCCTCGGCGTCGGTCCATGCGTCGAGTTCGGGTACCCAGAAGGGATGTCCACCGGTGGCGGTGATGACTTCCCGCTCACCGTCGTCGGTCTCGACCGTGACGTCGACCAGCAGCTTCTCGCCGTTGCCGAGGATCTCGGCGGTCACGGTCTCGGCTCGGGTCTCGCCCGTCTCGGGATCGGTCGCCAGCACGCGGTCACCGACCTGGACGTCCTCGATCGGTTTCGAGGAGCCGTCCGCCATCAGAACGTGAGTGCCGGGAACGAAGCTGTTGGGGTTGGTGGGGCAGTCCCCGCCACTTCCGGCTGACTGCACCTTGCCCGCGCCGCCGTTGCCGGAGTTACCACCGCCGCCCGCGCGTGAGCCGGCGCCGGTGCTGCCGGCGGGGCGGCTGGCCGATGCCTTGCTGGTGCCACCCGAGCTGCCGCCTCTGCTCGCGCCTCCGCCCCCGCCGCCGCTGGTGCGTGGTGGCGCGGTGGTGGCTTTCGGGTTGGCTCGGCCGGCGGCCTGTTTCTGGACCGGGTTGCCGGTCTTCTTCTTGGCCGTCGTCGCCTTGTTGCTGACCGTGTTCTTCTTCGCGGCGGCCTTCGCCCGCTTCAACTGAGCCGCGGCGCGGGCGCGCGCCGCGTTCAGCTTCTTCACCCGCAGCGCCCGCGACTCGGCGAGCCTGGCGCGGCTGAGGATCGCCCCCGCGCCGGCCTTGGCCTTCCGCCAGGCGCTGATCGCCGAGACGCTTCGATTGATGGCCCGTGCCACGGACGCGACCTTGAACAGCTTGGTCCACGGGATCGCGTTGAGGATGACCGCGCCGCAGCCCCACAGGTCGCCGTTGAAGCAGCGGACCGCGTCGTTGATGCCGATGAACTCCTTCAGCACCGACCAGGCCGCGCCCATGATCACGGACTGCAGGCTCTTGTTCTGTGCGGCCCGCGCACCAGCCACCTGCGACGCGGTCAGCCCCGCGGCGGCGAGCGCCGCCGTGCGCTCCGCGCCGGTCAGGCTGATGGCCAGACCGGTCGGGTCGGCGTGGGTGACGGGGTTGTTGTGGGCGTAGGCGTAGCCGTTGGCCTGCAGCGGGTCGGCGATGTCGAGCACCGGGTCCAGGGAGAGGAACCGTCCGATCGCCGGGTCGTAGGTGCGCGCGCCGAGCTGGACGTAGCCGGTGGCGTCGTCGCGTGTCGCGCCGAGGAACCCCAGGTGGGTGCGGAGGTTGGGCGAGGTGGTGGACGCGGCGCGGACGCCGCCGAACGGGTCCTGTTTCCGTACCCGGACCTGCATGCCCGCCTGCATCGCCGTCTCGGTGTACGGCGTGCCCTGGTGGTCGGTGGTCAGGGCGACGAGTCGGGAGGTTCCGGTGCCGTCCGCGTAGCGCATGACGGCGCCGCCGGGGCCGTCATAGGTGCGCTGGGTGCTGACCAGGGTGCCGCCGCGCAGCACCGTCACCTCGGCCTCGCCGAGGTTCAGCACGGCCTGGCGGTCCTGGAGGGTCAGGACGCGCCCACCGTCGGGGCCGTAGACGTACCGCACCTCGCCCTGCGGGTACCACTGTTGGGCGGTGGCGGCGGCGTCGCAGGCGGCGAGGACGACGGGGGTGCTGTTGGCGGTCTGGCCGCCGGAGACGGCGGCGCAGAGCCCGCTGTCGTGGTGGACGAGCTGTCCGCCGGCGGTGCGCTGCCACAGCTGGTCGGCGGTGTCGTCGCAGGGCTGGACCTCGACGGCCGCGCCGCGGGTGCCGGCGGCGGGGTGGAGGCAGTGGTCGACGACGGTGAGGGTGCCGAGGTCGGCGTCGCTCTGGCCGGGCGCCGGGGTGAAGGTGAACTTCTGGGCGGCGGTGGCGTTGCAGCCGTACAGCTGGACGGCCTGGCCGGGTTCCGGTATCGCGGACCGCAGGTCGAGGCACTTGTCGCCCGGTCCGAGGTAGGGGACGGCGCCGCTGCTGCCCGGTCCGGAGACGCGGTCGATGTCGCCTTCGGGGGTCCACGACAGGGTCTGGGTGTCGCCGCCGTCGGAGACGGTGGTGGTGTTGCCCGCGGCGTCGTAGGTGCGTTGGGAGACGGCCTTGATCAGCGCGCCCTGCGCGGTCCGGAAGTTGGACTCCACGGAGGTGAGGGCGCGGCCGGTGGCGCCGCCCTCGCCGTAGCGGTAGCTGGTGACGGCGTCGCCGGCGGTGTCGCCGTCGAGGTCGTGGCGGGTGAGTTCGGTGCGGTTGCCGAGGGTGTCGTAGCGGTAGGAGTGCCAGTAGCCGGAGAGGTCGCGTCCCTTGGCGACGTTGCTGGTGCCGTCGGGGTAGTGGGGCGCGGCGCCGCTCTGGCCGGGTGCGGTGCAGGAGGTCTGCTCACCGGAGGTCCAGGCCTCGGTGAGCTGGCCCAGCGGGTCGTAGGTGAAGCACTGGCGTTCGGCCAGGTTGCCGGCGTGTTCGCGGATGGCGGTGACGTTGCCGGCGGGGTCGTAGCGGTAGGAGCGGTGGGAGGCGAGGAAGCCGGGGACGAGGCCGGCGTCGTCGCGCTGTTCGCGGTAGGTGCGCTGCTCGCGCAGTTCGCCGGTGGCCTCGTCGTAGTCGGCGGTGGCCCACACCCGGTAGGGGTGGGCGCCCAGTGCGGAGCGCAGCACGTGGCCGTAGGGCGAGTAGATGGTCTCGCTGGCGTACCAGTCGGAGCCCGAGACGGTCAGCGGCAGCCCGTCGGCGGTGTAGCGGACGAGGAGCTTCTCCGCCTTGAGGCCGCCGATGGCCGGGAGTTGGGTGGAGCGCAGCAGTCCGGTGTCGGTGTACTCGTAGCCGTAGGTGTAGCTCTCGGCGAGCCCCCAGTGGCGGGCGATCTCCGCGGGGAGGGTGAGGGTGAAGGAGGCCGGCTGGTAGTCGGGGGTGTAGCCGCCGACGGACATGCCGTAGGGCAGGCCGTCGGTGTAGCGCGTGGCGGTGGCGGGGAGGCCGATGCCGCCGGGTGCGGTGTCGTAGGTGTAGGTGCCGAGGAGTTCGCCGGTGGAGCTGTCGAGGCGGGTGCCGAGCGGCCGTGACAGGCGGTCGTAGCCGGTCCACAGGGTGACGCCGCGGGCGTCGGTGCTGGTGACGGGCCGGTCGAGGTGGTCGTAGGTGTAGCGGGCGGTGCCGGCGTCGGGGTCGGTGGCGGCGGTGAGTCGGCCGCGCTGGTCGTAGCTCCAGCTCCAGGCGTTGCCCTCGGTGTCGGTGGCGCGGGTCAGCGCCCCGGTCTCGTCGTACTCGTAGCGGCTGCTGACGTACTCGGTGCGGGCGGTGTCGGTGAAGGTGTCGACCCGGACGGTGCGGCCGAGGGCGTCGTCGTAGACGCGGTAGGAGGCGGCGCCGTCGGGGTTGATGACGGTGGCGTGGTCGGGGCCGTAGCTGTAGCGGACGGCCTTGGCGGGGTCCTCCTCGCCGTTGAGGACGGGCATCTCGGTGAGGACCCGGCCGACGGAGTCGTAGGTGTAGCGGGTGGCGTTGGGGACGACGGTGTCGGGGGTGAAGAGGGTGGTGGAGGGCGCCCCTTCGGCGTGGTACGCGTTGCGGGACTCGCGGATCTCGCCGGAGGGGTTGGTGAGGGTGTCGGTGATCAGGCGCCCGCCGCCGACGGCGAGTTCCTGGGTCTGGCGTTCGCGTCCGAGACCGTCGTAGAGGGTGGTGCTGACGCGGACGGTGTCGTTGTGTCCGCGGTGGCGGGTGGTGACGGCCGGGGGTTTGCCGGCGGTGATGTGGTAGGTGACGCGGAGGTCGGGGACCGCCGCGGCGGAGGGGGTGCGGCCGACGCCCCAGGCCTCGACGAGGCGGCCGAGGGGGTCGTAGACGGAGCTGGAGGTGTGGCCGTTGGCGTCGGTGACCCTGATCCCGGCGGCGCGGCCGGGTTCGATCTGGGTGGTCTGCGTGTGGCCGAGGGTGTTGGTCTCGGTGAGGCGGTACGCCTGGCCGGTGGCCGGGGTGTAGGTGAGGGTGCCGGTGTTGCCGTCGGGGTCGGTCATGGAGACCACGCGGCCGTGGTTGTCGAAGGCGCTGGTGCCGTCGTTCTGGAAGCCGGAGCCGTCGGCCTTCAGGGACCAGGACTGGGTGGCGAGTCCCTTGGTGGGGGCGGTGCCGTAGCCGTTGCCGTCGTAGCCGACGCGGGCGCCGTCGGTGAGGGTGGTGAGGTCGGCGAAGTCGGCGTCCGCGCAGGTCGTCGGGGAGGTCAGGGCCTGGCGGGTGAGGCCGATGACGTGGGCCGACGCGACGTGGTGGTACTCGAGCCGGGTGCAGGACTCGTCGCCGGTGCGTCCGGTGTCGCCGAGGGACTCCACGCGGGTGGGCAGGCCGTGGGTCGTCTCGTAGGTGGTGTTGGTGCGCAGGGTGCGCAGGGTCCGCTTGTCGTCGCCGGTTCCGGAGGAGCGGGTCCAGCTCGTCTCGGTGGGTTCGGTGACGCGCCAGGCGCGCAGCGGGGTGAGGCCGTCGCCGCGGTCGCGCTGCGCGAGGCGGGTCGCCTCGGGGACGGTGACGCTGCGGGTCAGCCAGCGGCCGGCGGGGGCGTCGTGCGCGTCGTAGCTGAGTTCCTCGGCGATGCGGCCCGCGAACGCCTCGCGGTCGGGGGCGATGGCGTTGCCCTCGACGTCGCGGACGGTGACGTCGTCGCCGCGGCCCTGGAAGTAGCGGGTGACGGCCTTGCTGCGGCGGGCTCCGGTCAGTTCGTCCTCGACGCCGGAGTAGACGGTGGTGAGGTCGAAGCCGCCGAAGTCGGAGTAGGTGCGGCGGGTCTTCTTGCTGAACTCCTGCTGGGTGAGGCGCCAGGCGGGGGTGCCGTACTCGTACTCGGTCAGCACCGGGTACGAGCCGTCGACGGCGGGGAGTTCCTCGACCGCGGTGACGACGTACTTGTGGAACCAGTCCAGGTCGTCGGACTCGGGGTCGGGGTGCCAGTGGACCGGGTAGCACAGCTGCGTGTTGGCCTGGGGTGTCGGCAGGTTCTCCCCGGCGGCGCACGGCCCGGTGGGGGTGGAGTAGGTGACGACGCTCTCGCCGCCGTACTCGTTGATGACGCGGCCGACGCGCAGCCGGTCGAACCCGGGCCGGGGGTCGCGTGGGCCGCGCACCACGCGGTTGGGCATGGCGTCGACGTTGGGCTCGAACCGGACGGGCGCGAGGGAGGTGCTGGTGGTGCCGTTGACGGCGAAGCCGGTGCGGGTGATCGACTCCAGCCACAGCGCTGTGTTGGCGCCGGTGCGCAGCAGCGGGAACGACTGGGTGAACCGGTAGCGGTCGACGTTCTGCCGTGCGGTGGTGCCCTCCTGCCGCTGGGCGGAGGTGGTGACGGTGGCGAGGCGCTTGCGGCTGAAGAACGCGGGCGACCCGTTCCAGCAGGTGGTGTTGGGCTTGCAGTGGAGGCTGGCCGGGGTGTCGTACCAGATGCGGTAGCGGCCCGGGTCGCCGGAGGTGAAGGCGTCGTCGGTGCAGGTGGCGGAGCCCTCGGCGAAGCAGCGTTCGGCGACGGTGAAGGTGACGCGGGCGAGGGCGTCGGAGGAGTAGACGCTGTCGGCGCGCTGGCCGTAGTCGATGTGCCGGAGGTGGCCGCCGCGGTGGTAGGCGACCGGCTTCCGGTAGTCGAGGTTCTTGGCGTAGTGGTTGGTCTCGCGGGCCCACCACAGGGACATGGCGTTGCCGTGGACGTCCTCGACGTAGTCGAGGGACCAGCGCCACGCCTGGTCGCAGAACGATCCGGCGAAGTCGCCCGCCTTGTAGCAGGGTTCGCCGGGGTGGTTGCCGGCGACGGGGACGGTCAGCACGGACTGGGTCTCGGGGCGCCCGGAGGTCCAGCCGGGCAGGCGGTTGCGGCCGAACCAGTAGCGGGTGCCGTCGGTGGTGGTGACGCGCCAGTACTCGCCGTCGGCGTCGCCGTTGCCAAGGGCGGTGTCAGTGAGGAGTTCGACCTTGGAGTTGTCGCCACCAGAGGTGGTCCAGACGCCGGTGGTGTCGTCGCGGACGAGCTCGGTGGTGGTACCGCCGAGGCTGAGGGTGGCGTTGTGGGAGCCCCAGCAGAGGTCGCCCGTCTTGCGGGAGGAGTTGTTGGCGCCGGACTTCTCGGCGTCCTGGGTGCAGGAGACGTAGGTGCGGGTGACGGAGCCGGCGTTGTAGTCCCAGCCGTCGCCGATCCAGGACGACTGGTTGTTGGAGGCGCTGGTGCGGCCGTCGACGGACTGCGAGGAGTAGCCGAAGCCGACCGAGGGGGTGAGGCCGCCGGGCGCTTCGGGGAGTTCCAGGGGGTAGGTGTAGGTGAACGCGCCGGAGGAGGAGCCCGCGGCCCAGGAGCCGGCGGAGAGCAGCGGTGTCGCGTTGAAGTCGCCGCCGGCGGAGGAGCCGGTGTCGAGGACGCCGACGACGCGCGGCGCCGCCGCGGCGGTGGACTGGGCGGGGAGCGCGGCGTGGACGGCGCCGGGGGCGGCGGAGGGCGCAGCGGCGTCGGTGCCGGTGCCGGTGCTGGCGTCGACGTCCGCGTCGCCGTTGCCGGGGCGGGCCGACGGGGTTGCTTCGGGGAGCAGTTCGCCGACGGGGACGGTGCCGGAGAGGTGGTAGGCGCGCGGCGGGATGCCGAGCTCGGCGGGGGTCTTCCGTGCCTTCAACCCCGGCACGGTGGCGAGGGCACGCGTCACCTCGGTCCGGACGAGGGTGCCGGCGGTGCGGTGGAAGTCGGCGACGACGGCGCGGGTGCCGCGCGGCGCGGCGGGTGCGGCGACGCGGAGGGCGCCGGTGGCGACGGCCCTGGTGTCGTCCGCGCTGCTCGCCAGCTGCGCCGGGGTGGCGTCCCCCTCGGCGCTGTCGACCGGCCGGCGCTCCTCGGTGTCCCGGGGGGCGTCGCCGGAGGGCTCGGCGTCCTCCTCGGGAGTGCTGTCGGCGGGGGCGCTGTCGCCCGGCTCGCGGTCGGCCGGTGCGCGATCGGTCGGCTCGCTGTCGGCGGGGGCGCTCTCGGCCGTCTCCTCGCCCGCGCGGCGCGCGGCGACGGCGGGCTCCGACTGGTCGGTGTGACCGGCGAGTTGCTGCGGCTCGGACTCGCAGTCCTCGGCGGTGGGGTCGGTCATGACGCAGGCGGGCAGCAGCGCGAGGCCGAACCGGTCGGCGGCCTCCGGGCCGTAGAGGTCGGCGAAGCCGGTGGCGTCGAGCCCGAGGGCGACCTCGGCGCCCGGGTCGGCGGATGCGGGCGGCACCAGGGACATGACCAGTCCGGAGAGCCCGGCCTGACGGGACACGTCCGGCCCGGCGAGGTCGACCGTCCACTCGCCGGCCAGGGAGGCCGCCTGGTCCTCGTCGGCGCCCTCGGGGATGCCGAGTTCGACGGGGAGGTCGCCGACCGGGACCAGGGTGCCGGGGACGGCGCCGGTGAGGTCGACGGTGGCGGCCCCCGCGTTCCACGGGGTAGTGGCGGTGGGCAGGTACTCGGCCTCGACGGTCTCGTCCGCCGTGGTGAGCCCGGTCTCGGCCGACCCGTCGGGGGCGATCGGCTCGGCCTCGGGGAGGTCGGGCAGCTCGACGGAGGAGCGGGACATGCCGTCGCCCGGGATCGCCCACGCCTGCGCGCCCAGCACGGTCATCGACATGACCATCGCCATCAGCAGCACGGTCACCGCGCGGCTGCGCCGCAGCCAGCGGAGGGCAACCGGTCCCCGTGGACGGCGGCTTCCCTCCGTCCACGGCACGGCTATGTCGTAACCACTCATCCGGGCGGCACCCATCCCACAACTCGGCTGGATCAACAGGCAGCACTGAGCGCCGTGTTGGTCCGCGAGCAGGCCGAACCGCCGTGGCGGGCAGCGTGGTCGGGAACACAGCGCGGCGTCACCTTGCATCAGTCCGCCACGAAATGCACATGACGGAGAGTCATCGCATTACAAGTCGCACACAGTTTTCACATGCGCGTTTCCAGGCAACCGCAGACACACCAAGACGATCTTGAAAGGTGCGACCTATCGGACCTTCGCCGCGCATTCCCTTGCCATAGCCGGATTTGACATCTGATTCCGCCCGTCACACACAGTTCCGATCACCGTTCATAACAATCCCGAGTCGCTTATAACACTGGACAGCACCCTGGACAGGCGTGCGATTGTTTCCGCGCCCCTGGGTGACCGGCCATGCACAGGGGGCATGTCGCGCTGCCCGCGCGGCTTCTCGGTCCTCCGCCACGGGAGTACTCCGCTGTGAACCCGCTCCGCCCCCTGCACGTCCTGACGCGCACCCGCGCCCGGCTGGCCTGCACCCTCGGACTGGTCCTGGGCGTGCTGCTCCTCGGACTGCTGCCGCTGACCCCGTGGGGCGGACGGGGTCAGTCCTCGGCGGCCGACGCCGCGCACGGCGGCGGAGGCGGGGCGGCGGAGCCGGCCGGTGAGACGCAGCGGCCGCTGGACGCCGCCGATGCCATGGAGTTGGCGCGCGAGCGGGACGAACCCGTCGTCGTCGACGCCGAGACCACCGACACCAGCCTCACCCACGCCCTGCCGGACGGGCAGTACCGCACCGAGATCGCCGCGCTGCCGCAACGTGCCCGCACCGAGGACGGCGACTGGGCGGACATCGACACCTCCCTCCGCCGCACCGAGAACGGCATCCAGCCGGTCAACTCCCCCACGCCGCTGGTGTTCTCGCCCGGCAGCGCGGGCACGGGTGACGACGGCGGCGAGGCGCCGGTAGCCGCCGACCGCGAGTCCGACGGCGACCGCGGATCACGCGGTGTGCTCCGCCAGCACGCGGCGCTGCTGCCCGCCGCCCTCACCACCGACACGAGCGACGGAAGCACCGCCGGCCGCGACGCCTCCGACCCCGACGAGCACGAGATCCCGGAGGAGGACCGCGACAACGAGCCGGAGGACGGCGGACCCGACGACCCCGCCGCCGGCGAACCGCACCCGGGCCACACCGTCCTCGCCGAGATCGGCTACGGCGAGCACACCGTCACCTACAGCTGGCCCGGGACACTCCCCGAGCCGGTCCTCGACGGCCCGCGCGCGCTCTACCCCGACGTGGTGCCCGGCGTCGACCTGCTCCTCGTCGCCCGCGAGGAGGGCGGCTTCGGACAGCTCCTCATCGTCAAGTCCGCGCAGGCCGCGGCCGACGCCCGCTCCGGCGACCGGCTCGACCTGGCCGCGATCACCTACGGCCTCTCCTCCCCCACCGCCGTCTTCCGCCACGACGAGACCACCGGCGGCGTCCACATCCTCGACCCGGACGGCGAGGAGATCGGCGCCGTCCCCACCCCCACCTCCTGGGACTCCGGCGGCCTGGAACCGACCGACCCGAGCGACCCCGACGCCCCCGCGCCGCCCGAGCCCCGGACCGCGACCGCCACCCCGCAGCAGGTGCTGCGGCTGACGGGACTCACCGGCATCGAACCCGGCGCCGCGCACGCGCCGATACCCACCCGACTCGACGGCGACGACACCTCCCGCGCCCTGCTGCGCCTGGACGCCGCGGCCACCGGCCTCTTCGACGCGGACGCCGACGTGAGCTACCCGGTGTTCCTCGACCCCACCCTCAACGGCGGCGTGCACTCCTGGACGATCGCCTACAAGCCGAGCCCCAACACCAGCTTCTTCAACGGCACCAACTACAACAACGGCACCTCCGAGGCCCGCGTCGGGTACGAGTCGCAGACCCGCGGCCTGGCCCGGTCGTTCTGGCGCATGAACTTCAACAAGAACCTGTCGGGCGCCACCATCTCCAGCGCGACGTTCCGCGTCCGGAACACCCACTCCTGGTCGTGCGAGACCCGGCAGTTCCAGCTGTGGCTCACCGGCGCCATCTCCTCCACCACGACGTGGAACAAGCAGCCGGAGTGGCGCACCCACCAGCAGAACCGGTCGTTCGCCCACGGCTACAGCTCCAGCTGCCCCAACGAGTACGTGGCGTACAACATCCGCAACGGCGCGCAGCAGGCCGCCGACGCCGGCTGGTCCACCCTCACCCTCGGGATGCGGGCCACGACCGAGACCTCCACCTACACCTGGCGGAAGTTCCAGGCCAACAGCGCGCAGATCACCGTCACCTACAACCGCAAGCCCAACGAGCCGACCCGCGGCACCAGTACCCCCGGCGGCGCCTGCTCCACCACCGCGGGCCAGGTGAAGGTCTCCAAGGTCGACGTGGTCCTGGCCGCCAACGCGACCGACCCGGACGGCAACCTGCGCCACCTGTACTTCCGCATGTGGCCTTCCGGCAACAGCGACAACAAGATCGTGGACCGGCGCGTCACCGTCAACTCGGCCGGCCGCGGCTCCGTCACCGTCCTCGCCTCGCAACTCGTCGACGGCACGACCTACTCGTGGGACGTCCGGGCGGAGGACACCGAGGGCGCCGTCTCCACCTACTTCCCCCCGGGGACCGCCGCCTGCCGCATCACCGTCGACGCCTCCGCGCCACCCGCACCGGAACTCAGCAGCCCCCAGGTCGAGGACACCCCCTGGGACTCCGGCCAGTGGGCCGACATCCGCTACGGCACCCCCGTGCAGTTCACCCTCGACGTCAAGGGCAACAAGGACACGGTCCGCGTCGGCTACGCCTTCAACGGCGTCGGCTACACCAACGTGACCCTGCCCAGGCCCGGTGACAGCCTCACCGTCACCCTCAACCCGCCCAACGCCGGGCCGGTCGCCTTCCACGCGTACGCCTACGACGCCGTCGGCAACCGCAGCGAACGCGCCGAGCTCCTCTTCTACCTGCCGCCCCGCGACGAGGCCGACGGCCCCGGCGACATCAACGGCGACGGCCACCCCGACCTGCTCGTCATCAACGCGAGCGGTGAACTTCGCAGCTACGCAGGGGAGAAGGGCGGGCAGGTCTTCTCACCGGTGCGTGCCTCGTACTCCTCCGACGGCACCATCAGCCCGCCGGGCCACTTCCACGATCCGGCGACGGACACGGTCGCCCTGATCTCCAAGCACTCCGACGTCTACCCCGGTGACGGCCTCACCGACCTGTTCGTCCGCACCCCTGACAACGGCTTCTGGGTCTACCCCGGCGACGGCTACGGCAGTTTCAACGTCGACGACCGGATCAAGGTCCTGCTGCCGGACAACGCGCCCGCCCCCTCCACCTGGCGCCAGATCAAGGCGGTCGGCGACGTCACCGGCGACGGCCTGCCCGACCTGTTCCTCCGCGCCGGCACCTCGTTCTGGGTGCTCACCGGCTACACCGGCGCCAGCTTCCAGGAGGCCCGGCGGCTGACCGTCAACTCCTGGGACGGCCGCGAGATCGTCAACATCGCCGACATCGACCTCGACGGCACGCCGGACCTGGTCTGGCGCAACACCACCAACGGCAACCTCTACGTCCGCCACGGCCTCCCCGGCGAGGTCCGCGGCAGCGTCGATCTCAACTCCCTGATGACGGCGGCACGCTCCCGCGACGGCGACATCCGCCACGCCACCGGCTGGTCGGCAGCGGCCCGCCCGCTCCTCGTCGGCATCCCCGACACCAGCGGCGACCGCCGTGCCGACATCTGGGCGCTCGACGCCACCGGCGAGGTGCGGATCTACCACCCCACCGCGACCGGCATCGGCGACCCCGTCGCCACCGTCCGCACCGGCTGGGGCCGCGTCCGCGCCCTGGGCTGACCGGGCCCTGGCCTGACCGGGCCGCGCCGGGCGTGGCCCGGTGCGGTCAGGTGCGGTCAGGTGCGCGTGACGGTGACCAGTACGGGGGCCCGGGAGCCCACCCGGGCGCTGACGTCGGCGGTCACCTCACTCAGCCAACCGATCGCGTCCGTCGTCCACTCGGAGAGGTGTCCCCGCATCCGTACGCCGTCGGAAGCCGGGCCGTTCCAGAACCGGTCGTCGAAGGGAGGCGGCCTGAGGGCTTCCGGGCCGACGACGTCGAGGCCACGACAGTCGAACACCGGTCGGGCGACACGGGCGACATCGTCGGCGAGCGCCCGGGCGCTGCCGGTGACGGCACGGTCGCGGCCGCCGGTGACGGTGACCTCCACCGGAGTCGCTGTGCGGGGGTCGCACGCGGGGAACCACTCCGTGGTCCGTGCCGCCGGCACCGGCGCGTACGGCGGGCGCGCCTCCCCGACCAGCCCCTGGACGGGGAGGAGGACCTGGACCGCGGCGAGGTCCACGGTCCCGGCGCGTGCCGTCGCGCTCTCGGCGCAGTGCAGGAACGGCTGCACGGGCAGCGGCCGGTCGTCCGCCACCGCGGTGGCCTCCACCTGGAACCAGGAGATCAGGTCGGTGTCCGCGGCACCGAGCGGATGGCCCCACCCGGCGTCGTTCGTGCTCCACAGGCCAGGAGCGTGCACCATCCCGGCCTCCGGTCCGCCGGCGGACCGGTCGTCGAGCCACCCATCGCGACCGACCGCTGGTGGAACAGCACGTGGGCGTCGAGCTGTGGCCTGGGGCCAACCCGTCGATGGGGTACCAGAGTTCCGTGAAGAGCGGCGAACAGGGTGCCGCCGCTCCGTCGCGCCGCCGACACGACACCCGGTTGTGCAGGGAAACGGCGTTCGGGCACGGTCACCACGCTCTCGTCTCTCGGTGGAGGGCGGCCGGGGCGTGTTTCCTCGGTGAGCCGGCCGCGGGTTGTTGTACCTCTACCCGCCCCATCGAGCGCCCGACCGGCTGCGGACGAACTCACGCGCCGAGCCCCCGGGAGGCGACCGGTCCCGCAACGCCTCCGGGCCCCGCCACACGTCCGCACCGGCATCGCGACCACAGTGGAAAGCAAGCCGTCGCCGGGGCCTCGCGAGCGGAGACGTGCACCGCGCGGGGCGGCTGCACGCCGTCTTCACAGCACTGCGCGCGGTAGCTAACCTGATGCGCGAAGTCACCGATGTCTGGGGGAAGATGTCCGGTTCGACGCATGCCTGGTTGCTCACCGCGGTCGCCCGGTTCGGCCGGGAGTCCCAACAGAAACTGTCGGGCGGGGGCAGCCCCGAGGCGTCGATCCGCGGCCCGCTGGAGAACCTGCTGCGGACGGTGGGCGAGCACCACCAGCAGCACGACGTCACCTGGCACGACGAGTACTCCCTGCCCGACCGGGGCGTCCGCCTCGACTACGCGGTGTGTGCCGCCGGCCGGCTGACCGGGTACATCGAGCTGAAGCGGCCCGGGCTCTCGATCGACCCGTCGTCGTTCGGCGCCGCCAACCGGCGGCAGTGGGAACGGCTCCGCGACCTGCCCAACCTGCTGTACAGCAACGGCAGCGACTGGTGCCTCTACCAGAACGGCCACGCGGTGGCCGAGGCCCGGTTCACGGGCGGGCTGTCCACGGCGGGGGCGAAGCTCGCGCCGGTGGACCCGGACGCGTTCGACGCACTGCTGAAGCGGTTCCTGTTGTGGCGCCCGGTGCCCCTGACCAACGTGGCGCGACTCGTCCAGCTGGTGGCGCCGCTGTGCCGACTGCTGCGCGCCGCTGTCCTGGAGCAGCTCACGGCGGAGGCGAAGTCCTCCGCTCCGCGCGACGACGTCCGGGCCCGCCCCTTCACCGGGCTCCGCAACGACTGGCGGCGCATCCTCTTCCCCACGGCGAGCAACGCGACGTTCGCCGACGGCTACGCGCAGACCGTCACCTTCGCCCTGCTGCTCGCCCGCGCGGAAGGCCTGCTGACGGCGGACAGCCCCCTGCACGAGGTGGCCCGGCGCCTGGACGCGGGGCACGCCCTGATGGGCCGCGCGCTGGACCTGCTCACCGGCCACGTCGGCGACCGCTTCACGGTCAGCCTCGACCTGTTGAAGCGCACGGTGGCGCAGGTCGACTGGCCCGCGATCGAGTACGGCAACAAGGACGCCTACCTCCACCTGTACGAGCGGTTCCTCGACGTCTACGACCCGGCGTTGCGGCAGCAGAGCGGCTCGTACTACACCCCGCGCGAGGTCGTGACCGAGATGGTCCGGCTCACCGACGAGGTGCTGGCGACCCGGCTCGGCCACCCCGAGGGCCTCGCGTCGGACGCCGTCCGGATCGTCGATCCCGCGATGGGGACCGGCACCTTCCTGCATGCCGCGATCGAGCGCGTCGCCGACCGCGCCGAGGAGCGCCACGGTCCCGCCATGCGGCCGGACGCCGCCGGCCGACTGGCCCGCAGGCTGCACGGCCTGGAGATCCAGATGGGCCCGTACGCCGTCGCCGAGCTGCGGACCACCACGCTGCTCAAGCGGTACGGCGCGGCGGTGCCGGACGAGGGTCTGCACCTCTATGTGTCGGACACGCTGGAGAGTCCGTACACCGAGGCGGACTTCCTCCCCTCCACCTACGCCGCGATCTCCGAGCTGCGGCGCCGCGCCAACCGCCTCAAGGCGGACGTGCCGGTGACCGTGGTCATCGGCAACCCGCCGTACGACGACAAGGCGGAGGATCGGGGCGGCTGGGTCGAGAAGCGCGCCGACCGCGACGACACACCGCTGCTCGACGACTTCCGGCTGGCCGGCAACGGCAGGTACGAGCACATCCTGAAGAACATGTACGTGTACTTCTGGCGCTGGGCCGCCTGGAAGGTGTTCGACGCGCATCCCGACGACCAGCACGGCGTGGTCTGCTTCATCACCCCCTCGGGCTGGGCCACCGGCCCCGGCGGCCGGGGCATGCGGCAGTACCTGCGGCGCACCTGCGACGAAGGCTGGATCATCAACCTCAGCCCGGAGGGGCAGCGCGCCAACGTCGGCACCCGCGTCTTCCCCGGCGTCGCACAGCCGCTCTCCGTCTTCCTCATGGTGCGCCGCGCGGGCACCGTCCGCGGCCCGGACCACCGCGCGACGCTGCACTACCGGTCGCTGGAGGGCCGGCGGTCGGAGAAGTTCGCGCAGCTGGGCGCGGTCCGGCTCGACGACGACGGCTGGCGTCCCGTCCGGGACGGCGCCACCGAACCCCTCACCCCGCGGACGGCCTCGGGCTGGGACGACTACCCGGCGCTGGGCGACCTCTTCCCCTGGGGCAGCCTCGGGGTGACCTCCAACCGGGCGTGGGTGAGCGCCCCGAGCGCGGAGACGCTGCGCCGACGCTGGCGGCGCCTCCTCGCCGAGCCGGACCCGGCCGAACAGGCGGTCCTGTTCAAGGAGACTCGCGACCGGTCACTCACCGGCCTGGTCGGCGGGCATGCGTCCAAGAGCGACCGCACGCCGCCACCGCAGGAACCGGAGATGGTGCGGTACGCCCAACGCACCCTGGACCGCCAGTGGCTGATCAGCGACCCTCGCGCCGTGGACTTTCCTCGGCCTGACCTCTGGGCGGGCTGCCGCAAGGACCAGCTGTTCCTGAACCAGCAGTCCTCGCACGCCATCGAGTCCGGCCCGGCGGTGGTCGCCACGCACCTGATCCCCGACACCCACCACTTCAACGGCCGCGGCGGGCGGGTGATGCCGCTCTACCATCCCGACGGCTCCGCCAACGTGGCTCCCGGGCTGCTGCGCCACCTCGCCGGAGTCCTGGCGCTGCCGCACGTCGCAGCGGCCGACCTCGCGGCGTACGTGGTCGCGGTCACCGGACACGACGGTTTCACCGACCTGTTCCGCGAGGACCTGCTCACCCCCGGCGTGCGTATCCCGCTCACGCGGAGCACCGAGCTGTGGCGGCGGGCGATCGAGATCGGCAGCGAGGTGCTCTGGGCCTCGACGTACGGTGAACGGTTCGCCGACACGGAGGCCGGGCGGCCACCTCGCGACGTCCGCTTCGCCACCGGCGACCCCCGGCAGGTGCGGTACAACGCACACATCGGCGCGGCCGTGCCGAGCCGCCTCACCTACGACCCGGAGTCGGAAGAGCTCCACGTCGGGCCGGGCCGCCTCGGGCCGGTAACGCCGGCGATGTGGGAGTACGACGTCGGCGGGATGCGCGTCCTGCGGAAGTGGTTCGGCTACCGCAAGGCCAAGCCGAGCAGCAAGCGGTCCAGCCCGCTGGACGACATCCACGTCGAGAGTTGGCCGGAGGAGTGGACGGGCGAGCTGATCGAACTGCTGTCGGTGCTGCGCCGGTTGACCGACCTGGCCCCGCGCCAGCACGACCTGCTGAGGGAGATCCTGGCGGCGCCGGTGGTCGCCGAGAGCGACCTGCTCACCGCCGAGGTGCTCCCGGCGGGGAAGGCCGCCGCGCGGGCACGCCACCCCGCGCCCGACGCGTTGTTCACCATGGGCCCCGACGGCGCCTGAGCCTCTGGGACGGACGGCGGCGCCACGCCGACTCAGTCACCGCCGCGCATGCGGCTCTCGGCCTCGGCCGGCGTCAGCGTCTCCTGCGCCATCTCCTGTAGGCACGCCGCGAACCGCCGGTCGGCGGTGCCGTGTCGGGCGGCGAAGCCGCCGATCCGGCTCAGCAGCAGCTCCAGCTGCTCGGCGCGCGCCCGGTAGTGGACCGCTGCGCCGAGGGCCGTCACCGAGGTGGTCCCGTCGGCGGTGCGCACGGTGCCCAGCGGCATGCCCGCCAGCGTCCCGCGGAAGTCGTCGGGGTCCAGGCCGCGCGCCGCCAGCAGCTCCGCGGACGCCTCGGTGCCGTCCGGCGCGGGAAGGTCGGCGCGCACGAGCTGGGCCAGCAGCTCGCTCTGGGCGGCGTCGAGCTCGATGTACGGGGTGGGCCCGGCATGATCCATACCGGCTAGCTAACACGAGAGACCAGGCACGCCGGGCCCGACATTCGGACGAGTATCGCCCGGCCGCCGCGACAGGCGGCGGGCCTCCCCGGCTCGGCTCGGGCGGCGGCGCTCACTGCTCGCGGTGCAGGGCGACGACGCGGGCGGGGAAGCCGGAGCCGCCGCGCGGCTTCGGCCAGGAGGCCACCACCACCGCCCCGGCCTCGGGAACGCGGTCGAGGTTGGCAAGCAGCTCGATCTGCCAGCGGCCCCGGCCCAGCACGTACGACTCCAGGCTGAAGTCGCCGACGGAGGTGGCGATCCCGGGGTCGGTGTCGAGCTGCTCGTGCCCGACGGCGGTGACGCCGACCGTCTCCAGCAGGTGGCGCAGCACCTCGGCGCTCCAGCCAGGGGTGTGGCTGACGCCCGCGGGATCGCGGTTGACCATGGCCTGCTGGTCCGGCCAGCGGCTGCTCCACCCGGTGCGCAGCGCGACGAACGACCCGGCGGGGATGGCGCCGTGGCGGTCCTCCCAGTCGGCGACGTCGTCGAGCGTGGGCGTGGCGTCCGGGTCGGTGGCGACGCGTGCGCTGATGTCGAGGACGACGAGCGGCAGGAACATCTCCTCGACCGGGATGCGGTCGAGGGTGGTCGCGCCCTGGTGGAAGTGGCTCGGAGGGTCGACGTGGGTGCCCCACTGGCCGACGAGCGTGTACCGGTCCACGGTGAACCCGTCGCCGCGGGCCAGGTCGAAGACGGTATCCCGCTGTTCGTCGGGGAGCGCGGGAAAGTGCGGCTGCCCGGGGTGGAACGCGTGGGTGAGGTCGGTGTGGACGGCCCCGGCCGTCAACTGCCGGTAGGCGGACCACAGGCCGGTATCGGTGGCTGTGCTCACGTGACTCATGCATCTCCTCCGTGTGCGCTCGCGGCGACTGACCAATCCTCGACGTCGCGGCGGGCGGCGATGAGGAACTGCCCGACCGCCCCGACGGGAAGAGCGTACCGAACGTGGTCGGGCAACTACTCTCAGCCGGACGGCAGGGGGGAGGCCGGCTCCCGGGGTCGCTGCCGAGCGGCGGGAGTGACCGCTGGGCAGGCTATGGCGGCGGTCGACCGCCGACGGGCGGAGCCCGGCCCGACGCCGTCACCGACTCTGCGCCCTGTGCGAGGCAGGGCGCGCCCCGCGTGGGCGCCCTCAGAGCAGGTGGTCGGCCTTGCCGTCCTTGATGTCCTGGATCAGCGCCCGCAGCGCGTCCCGGCTGTCCGTGATGTAGCGCTCCTCCTCACCGGCCACCGCGATGTAGCCGTTCCCCTCGGCATCCACCCCGAGACGGAAGCAGTTGTTCCCCTCACCGCAGAACGGTTCTTCCCAGGCGATGTTCGCCATGACCACTCCTCTCCTCACAGGTCGCGCAGGATTCCACTGATGCACTGCTGCGACGCCCCGGGCGCCAGGCTCGACTCGTCCATCCAGGTCACATGCGCGCGGTACTTGGCCAGCTGCGCCTCGGCATGCAGAAAGACCGAGCCGTGTGCGGCGTCCAGTTGCACTGTGTCGAGCTGCGGAACAGCGCCCTCCGCGAAGAGGATCGCGCTGCCGGCCCCCGGGAACGCGCCTCGCTCCACCGGGATCACGCGCAACGTGACCGCGGGCCGGTCACCCGCCTCACAGAGCGCGAGGAGCTGCTGCCTCATGATCTCCGTACCTCCGAACCGCATCCGCAACGCCGCTTCGTGCACATAGCCGACGTACGGCGGAGGCTCCGGCCTCTGGAGAACTTGCTGTCGTGCCACCCGATGTGCGACGCGGAGTTCCACTTCGAGCGGTGACAACCGCGGCAACACGGAAGCGAAGATGCTGCGCGCGTAGTCGGCGGTCTGGAGCAGCCCCGGCACGTGCACCGTTTGAATGGTCTGGATGCGCTTCGCTTCCCACTCGAGCTCCGCGAGGTCCTGGAGCCCGGGCGAAAGCCGCCCGCGATACTCGTCCCACCAGCGCGGCCCGGGTTGTTCGGTAAGCGCGATCAACGCTGCGAGGTAGTCGTCGTCCGCAAGGTCGCAGTGAGCGGCCAGAGTCCGCAGCCTGTCGGCACTCAGATTGCGAGCGCCGGTCTCGATGTTGGAGACCTTGGCCCGGTCGACGCCGATGAGTCCGGCGACGTACTCCGCAGTCAGCCCGGCATCCGTGCGCATCTTCCTGACCTCGGCCCCCAACCTGCGCTGTCGCTGGGTGGGCAACGCCCGTGGCGGCATGGGACTCCTCCTCGCTGTTGCAGTCAGTCTGCCGCCCAGCGTCACCGCTCATCACCGGTAAGAGTTAAGTTCCACCTCGACGGTGGCACATGTACCACCATCGTGCCTATCGTCGGTACCGCGACGCTGACCGAGTGAGAGCGAAGTGCATCGCGCGAGCACGCCCGTGTCCTCCTGCCCTGGGAGGGGTGTACCGCGCCAGGGAGACAAGCCACGCCTCGCCGACCGCGCGGACGCATCCTGCCGCACCCCGCGGCCCGACCCTCGACTCATGCGGAGTCCTGCCATGCCCGAAAGCCCCGCGCCCGACGCCGTCCAGCACCCTCCGGGGCGGCTGTCGACCGGCCCACTCCCCACCCGCTTCGTCCGGTGCCCGCCCGGCCGCCCCGACCTGCGTCCACCGCACGCGGTCGACCCTGACTACGCGTTCACGCTGCCCTCCGCACTGGCCACCCCGGAGCTCGTCCGGGAGGCCGTCGAATCCGTGCTCGGCATCCACGACATCAGCGGCCGACCGGCGGACTCCCTCCCGGACATCGCCTACGAACTCGTCTGGCACGCATGTCGTTTCACCCCCGAGGGCGACTCGGTGCACCTCACGCTCCGCCGCCACGCGGGGGCGTTCCACCTGTCCGTCCACGACACCCACGAGCACCACCGGCACCCCCAGCTCCGCTCCCGCTGCAACGCCCGACGGGAGCGCTCGTTTCACAGCTGCGCGAAGCTGGTCGCCGACCACCACGGCACCTGCGGCACCAGCCCCGCCGTCGCACCCGCCCGGGGCAGACTCACCTGGCTAAGCCTCCCGACCGAGCCCGAACCCGAGCCCGAGGTGCGACCGGGTGTCCGATGAGTGGGCCCGTGCAAGGTCTGGCGACCACAAGCCCGGCTGTCACGCGAGTGCAGCGAGGGAGCAGACGCCCGTACGGCACTCCGCCGCAGAACAGGCGACAGACCGCCAACCGGCCCGCCCACCAGCCGAATCGGCCGCGCCGGCACGGCTCGGAGGCCCGAGCTCACTCGCCTTCGCGGGGCGTCGTCGCAGGGTCGGGCCTGTGCGCGGTCGGCCCTGCGATCTCGGTCCTCGTACCCGCTTCGACGGGAGTGCGGCGCCGCTCTCGCAGTTCCTGCCGTTCGCTGTCCGGGATGGTCATCGACTCGGCGAGTTCGGCGGCGAATGCGCCCACGTCCGCGGCGTCGGCGCCGGTGGGGAAAAGCCATCGGAGGTTGTCGTCACGGGTGATCAGGTCGATGGCCGGCTGCCGACCGGCGACCTGGTCGGCAGCGGCCCGGACGTAGCGCACCTGGTCGAGGGGGATCTCCTGACGGATCTCGGCCTGTTCGAGGAAGGCGCTCGACCTGGCGGTGATGACCCGGCGGTCGGTGACGGCGACCAGTGTCCTCACCGCGGACTTGTCCCTCGCCGCCGCCAGTCTTTCCTTCGCGCCGCCGACCACCGCGGAGAGCGGGCCGAGCGCGTCGAGCTGTTCGGGGAAGGCGAGAGCGCGGAGCGTCTCGGTGTCGTCGAGGAACCAACGCAGGATCCGCAGGTACGGGTCCAGAGCCAGCGACTCCGGCGCACAGAGAACAGTCGGCGCCCCGAGCGCGGGGGCCGGCGGGCGGAGAGCGTCGGAGAGCGGTTCGATCGCCTCCAGCAGACGGGCCGAGGTCTCTCGGGCGGCCTTCGCGTTCTTCCGCTTACCGGCCAGCGGCCACCCGTCGGAGCCGGGAAGCTCCGCGGTGATCCGCAGGTGCCGCGTGAGCGCGCGGATGAGGCTGGTCGCCTCGGACAGCATGGTGTCGAACTCCGCGCGGGCGTCGCGGGCCACGACCTCGGCGTACTGCGCTTCGCCGGCGTCGTCGCGCCCTGCGGCTCTCGCCTTGGCGGCACGCAGCGCCTGGTAGCCGGCCCGAGCCTTGAGCAACGACAACAGCGCGTGAGCGTCGAAGGCGATGTCCGTGGCGTTCTTCTCCAGGTATTCACGGTGGCCGCGCTTGTCCGGCTGAGCGAGGTTCGCGAGGTGGTCGCGCACGTTCTCGGGGTACAGCTGGAGCTGCTTCTGCAGCAACGGCTCACTGGCCGCGACTCCCTCCCAGAGGGACATCGGGACGGATTCGATCTCCCGCGCATGGTCGACCGCAGAGTCGATGGTGGCGACGAGGCCCGTCAGTTCCGCCCACTGCTCCTTGCGGACGACGCTCAGGACCTGGTTGGTCACCGTCAGGTTCGTCCGGACGAGGCTCGACACCTCGCTCAGCATCATCTGCAGCGCGACCATCGCGAGCGCCGGTCCGATCGACGCTGCGGCCTGCGCCTTGCTCAGCCCCACGGGATAGAAGCGCGCCTGGTGCAGGGTGCCGCCGGGGCCCACCACCGTCCCCAGGTTGGCGCCGTCCTTGACGACCAGCTTGCCGCCGCCGGCCAGCAGGGCCCGGGTCGGGTCGCCGATCCGGTAGAGCCCGTGTGCGGCGTCGGCCGCGCTCCGGAGGTTGCCAACCACCGTGGCCGTGTGACCGATCGACGCGAGGACCGCCGAGATGCTCCGGCGGTCGGCCTTCGGCACCAACCCGAAGTCGAAGTCGAGCCGGCCGTCGGCAAATTCCGGCGGGACATCACCGGTGAGGAGCGCCACCCCCGGGTGCACCTCGATCAGGGTCAAGGGCTCGGTCTCCGAACCGGGTACCGCTGGCCGGTTCTGCGACTCGGCCACGGCGGCAGACGCGGCAGCTTCGCTGCGCCCGCACTCCCCCGCGGCGGCGCTCTCCCCCGAGTCCGACGAGTCGTGCATGCCCGTTCCTCCCCCGCAGCGCGCGGCAACCCCACCGTGCCAGCGTCGACCGCCGCAGTCTATGGCTCAACTCCGTGCGACCCGGCGCGAATCCGCGAAGCCGATCGCGCCGGGAAGGAGGGTCCGTTGGCACACACGGCCCGGCCCGGTGCCCGGCCGACGGACGCGGCGGGTTGCTGCGCGATCGGCGAACCCGCTGTGCCGCGCCCGCGGCCTCAGCTCCGGGCGTTTCCGCTACTGGCTCGCCACTCAAGGGCCTGTGGCACCTCGTTGAACTCCACCACGTGCTCGCCGGTGTCGCGTGCCAACGCGTCGCGTACCTCGATCGGCGTGACGTGGAAGAACTCCTTCCTGGCGTTCACGCGATTGACGCGGCGCGCGGCAAACTGCTGGTGCAGACGCGTCTCCAGACCGACCGCGTCCTTGCTGAAGATCAGCGCATGGACGTCGAAGCGGAACGGCACCGCGGCACCACTCAGTTCGTGGACGCGGTCCAAGGGTTCGAGGCGCCGTGTCATGCCGATCTTGACGACGCTGTCCCCGAAGGCGCCGACGTTGGAGATGACGTACACATACCCGGCCCGCACGTTGGCTGCCTGCGCCTCGACGTCGTTGAGCGCTGCTTCGAGGTCCGCGAGCTTCGCCTCCATCTCGCTGACCGCTGCGAGGTCACCGCGCTCCCGGAGCCGGTCGAGCGCGGACTGGTAGTGGCCGAGTTCCTTGGTGAGCTTCTCCCGTTGGCGGTCCAACTCCTTCTGCGCTGCGGCCTCCTCCCGCTGACGAGCCCGCTCCTCCCGCTGGGCCTCCTTCTCCTCTTCCTTCTTCTGCAGGAAGTCCGCCGTCAGCTCCAACTCGCGCACCCGCACATCGTGGTAGGCGTCCGAGATGCGGATGTGCATGGTGGCACCGAGCTTGGCGATGGTCTCGCGACTCTTGAAGAGGCGATCCACCAGCGAGGTCAGTCGATGCGGGCGCATCCCGCGTACCGCGGAGTCGGCCTCGGCGTTGTACGCGCGCAGCATGAGTTTGGAGAAGTCGCGCACCATCTTGCGGCCCTCGCGGACGGAGCCGTTGACGGTCCAGTCGGTGGCCGCGAGCACGGCTTGGTCCGTGCGCACCAGATGCTTGATCTGCGCGCTCAGTGAGTCCAGCGCGCTGCGGTAGGCGATCGCATCCTGGAGCGGGTGGCGGTAGGCGTAGACGCCGACCTGCTGCAGCATTGCCGTCTCGTCCGTCGTGACGATCTGCGCCCGCAGCTCCGTCAGGCGTGTCTCCGCCTGGTAGAGCTCGTTCCGGTGCTCCTCTGCGGCCTTCCTGGCCTTCTCGGTCTCTTGTGTCGCGCGGCGGGCCTCGGCTTTGCCCTCCTTGGCCGACTGTCGGGCGGCGGCGACGATCGAGTCCGCTTCCCGGGAAGCCTCGGCGCGCAGTTGATCTGCCTCGTCCCGGGTTCGCTGCAGGAGTCGAGCCACCTCAAGGGCCTCGGCGCCCTGCGTCGCTGTGATCCAGTCGCGGAGTTGCTGCAGCTCGGTGGGGCCGCCCCGGCGGAGCCTGCCCAGCAGCCCGCTGCGGCGCGGCTGCGGCACCCGGGTGGTACCGCCCTCACCGGGCGGTACCGGAGAACCCTGCTCCGTCTGCGCGCGGGTCGCCGCAGCGGCCGCGACCGGGACCCACAGCTGCCAGCCGGGCGGCGGCACGGGCCACGACGGATCGGGCTCCCAGAACGGCGGCGGCACCCAGCCGTCCGGCGGCGCCGGCCAGCCCGGAGGAGGGTTGAGTCGGTATTGCTGCATGGGTCCCCCTTCTCTGGCGCCGCTGCGGGCACCGTCACCACGCGCGCACCTCACCACCACCCCGGTGGCGCGCTGTGGGTCGCAACAGAATGTAGAGCAGCACGCACCGGTCCGAGGGCGTTTTCGATGAGATGGAGAGCCCAACGCATGGGGGGGGGAGCGCCGGGCCGGCGGCCTGCGGAGTGAAGGCTCCACGCGCGACGGGGTCAGGCGATCGCGCGGTCGCCGCGGGGCCGCTTCTCCCGCCCGGCGACCTCGAACAGACCCGCGGCCGGACGACGAGCGCCCGAAAACACTCAGGGCCTGATCCGCTCTGCGGATCAGGCCCTGAGTGTTACTGCACCAGTCGGGGTGGCGGGATTTGAACCCACGACCTCTTCGTCCCGAACGAAGCGCGCTGCCAAGCTGCGCCACACCCCGATGCGATGTGGATTAGCTTAGCGGACCTGGCGCCGTACGCGAAATCCGTTGCGGGGAGGGGCCGGGCGGGGGTTCGCGCGGGCCGTAGCGGCTGGTCGGGGCGGTGGCCCGACCAGCCGACGGCGGCCGGCCGGCGCGCGGGGTCCGGCGGTCAGGCGGGGCGTTCGGTGAGGGTGAGGAGGGTGGCCTCGGGCGGGCAGGCCAGGCGGACCGGGGTGTAGCGGTTGGTGCCGCAGCCCGCCGAGACGTGCAGGTAGGAGCGGTGGCCGTCGGCCTCGTGGTGGGAGAGGCCCTTCACGCGCCGGGTGTCGATGTCGCAGTTGGTGACCAGCGCGCCGTAGAACGGGATGCAGACCTGTCCGCCGTGGGTGTGGCCGGCGAGGATCAGGGGGTACTCGTCCGCGGTGAAGGCGTCGAGAACGCGCAGGTAGGGGGCGTGGACGACGGCGAGCGACAGGTCCGCGTCGTGCTCCGGACCCCCGCTGACCTCGGCGTAGCGGTCGCGCTTGATGTGCGGGTCGTCGAGCCCGGTCAGCGCGATCTCGAAGCCGGCGGTCTTGACCCGGCCGCGGGTGTTGGTGAGGTCCACCCACCCGGCCTCGTCGAAGGCATCCCGGATCAGCCACCAGGGGTTGCGGGGGACGCCGGTGGCCGCCTTGTTGCCGTTGAGGCCGTGGCGGCCGGAGACACGCTCCAGCAAGTACTTTGCGGGGTTCCGCAGTTGGGGCGCGTAGTAGTCGTTGGAGCCGAAGACGTACGCACCGGGGAACTCCATGAGGGGGCCGAGCGAGTCGAGCAGCTCGGGCACGCCGTCGGAGTCGGAGAGGTTGTCCCCCGTGTTGATCACCAGGTCGGGCCGCAGGCCGGCCAGCGACTGCAGCCAGCGCTGCTTCTTGCGCTGCCCGCAGACCATGTGGATGTCGGAGACCTGCAGCACTCGCAGCGGGTGGGCACCGGGCGGCAGTACGGGCACGGTCACGCGCCGGAGCCGGAACGACCGTGCCTCCCAACCCGCCGCGTAGCCGAGGGTTACCGCACCCGCGGCGGCAGCGCCCGCCGCCAATCCGAGGGGGACCGAATAACGCGTTCGCATCCCCCCATCGTCGCAGACCCGCGCCTGAGACAATGACCGCATGACCACGCTGAAGGCCCAGTTGCAGAACGACCTCACCACTGCCATCAAGGCGCGTGACGAGCTGCGCTCGGGCACCCTCCGGATGACTCTCACCGCGATCACCAAGGAGGAGGTCTCGGGTACCACCGCCCGTGAACTCTCCGACGACGAGGTGCAGAAGGTCGTCGCGCGGGAGGCGAAGAAGCGCCGGGAGGCGGCTGAGGCGTTCGAGGCCGGCAACCGGCCCGAGCAGGCCGCGCGGGAGAAGGCGGAGGGCGAGCTGCTCGCCGAGTACCTGCCGAAGCCGCTCACGGACGAGGAGCTGGCGGAGCTGGTCTCCGCCGCCGTCGCCGAGGCCAAGGCGGGCGGCGCCGAGGGGCCGCGCGCGATGGGCGCGGTGATGAAGCTGGTGACGCCCAAGGTCGCCGGCCGCGCCGACGGCAAGCGGGTCTCCGCCGCCGTGAAGAGCGCCCTGGCGGGCTGACACCGCTCCTGTCCGCCGAGCCGGCCGGACGGCCAGACGGCCGGGAGTCGACAGGGACGGACGACGGCCACGGGCCGGGCGGGGTGCGGAGCTCTCTGCCCGGCCCGTGGTGTGTGTCGGGCGTGCCTCCGGTCGGGGTGCGCGTTTCTCCCCCGCGTCAGGGCCGGGGTGCGCCGGGGCGGGCAGCGGCCGCCGGGCGCGGCACAGGGTCCGTGCGGCGTCGAGCCCGCCCAGCCGAGCCCGCACAGCACCGAGCCCCCGGCGGTTGTGCGCCGGGGGCTCGGTGCTGTGCCTGTTCAGTTGCTGATCACCGCTCCGGGGGGGGGAGGGTGCCCGGCAGCTGGTCGGCCGGTCGGGGTCAGTCGCGGTTCCAGTCGTCCCAGTCCCAGTCGTCCCAGTCCCAGTCGCGGTCCCAGTTGCCACCGCCGCCGTTACCGTTGCCGCCGCCGTTACCGCCGCCACCACCGGGGCCGCCACCGCCGGGGTTGTTGCCCCCGCCGTTGCCGGACCGGTTGCCCGGCTCGTCGCTGTCGCCGTCGCTGTCCTCGTCGTCGCCCCCGTCGTCGTCGCCGTTGCCGCGCGGCAGGTCGACGTCGGCGAAGGTGCCGGCGGGGACGCCCTCCAGGGCGCCGTTCATCGCCTGCCGCCAGATCGGGCCGGCGATGCTGCCGCCGCCCGCGCGCTCGACGTAGTTGCCGGCGAGGGTGAAGTTCTCCATGGGGAACGGGTCGATGCCGCCGACCCGGACCGCCGTGGCGATCTCCGGCGTGTAGCCGACGAACCAGACGTTGCGGCGCTCGTCGGAGGTACCGGTCTTGCCGGCGTTCTCACGGCCCTGGAGGCCGACCTGCTGGCCGGTGCCGTCCTCGACGACGCCCACCAGCATGGCGTTGATGGTGTCGGCGGTCCGCTCGGACATGACCCGGTTGCACTCGGTCTCCGGGATGGCGTACTCGTTGCCCTGCGCGTCGCTGACCGCGGTGATCGAGGTCGGCGCGCAGTACTCGCCGCGGTTGGCGAAGGTGGCGTAGGAGTTGGCCATCATCAGCGGGGTGGTCTCCTGACCGCCCAGCGTCACGGAGGGGTAGGCGTTGAGCGGCGTCTCGTCGGCTCCCTTGCGGATGCCGAGCTTCTCCGCCATCTCGACGGTCTCGCAGAGTCCCGACTCCTCCATCAGCATCACGAAGTACGTGTTGATGGACTTGCCCAGCGCCTCGGTCATGTCCCAGGTGCCGGTCATGGACTGCTGCTCGTTCTTGAACTCCCACATGCCCGCACCGGCGGGGCCACCGGAGCAGTCGCGGAAGTTGGCCTGGTCGACCTCCATCTCGAAGCCGCTGGAGTACTCCTGCGCCGGGCTGAGGCCGGCCTCCAGCGCCGCCGCGGCGGTGACCGGCTTGAAGGTGGAGCCCGGCTGGAAGCCGAACGACGCGCCACCCATGATTCCGGAGGTGTTCAGGTTGAGCGTGGTCTGGTGCTGGTCGCCGTCGTTGCCGTACGGGCGGCTCTGCGCCATGGCCAGGATGTGTCCGGTGCCGGGCTCGACCTGCACGACCGCGGCGGTCGCCTGGTCGGAGGGGTGGGCGCCGGTGGCGGCCGCCTCGGCCGCCGCCTCCTGGGCCTGCGGGCGCAGCGTGGTGCGGATGGTGAGGCCGCCGAGCTGCCAACGGGCGTTCCGCTCGGTGCTGTTCTCGCCGAAGACGGGGTTGCTGAGGAACTCGCGCTGCACGTAGTCGCAGAAGAAGCCCGCGTCGTGGACAGCGGTGATGCAGCCCTGACGCGGCTGGCTGACGTTCAGGCCCAGTTCCTTGGCCTTGGCCTCATCCGCCTCCTCCTGGGTGATGTCCTCGGTCTCGACCATCCGCTGGATGACGATGTTCCGCCGCTTCTCCGCCTGTTCCGGCGCATTGATCGGGTCGAAGCGGGTCGGGGACTGCACGAGCCCGGCCAGGACGGCCGCCTCGTGGAGCTCCAGCTCGCTGGCCGACTTGGAGAAGTACCGCTGCGAGGCCGCCTCGACGCCGTACGCCTGCTGCCCGAAGAAGGTGATGTTGAGGTAGTTCTCCAGGATCTGGTCCTTGCCCAGTTCCTGTTCGAGCTGGATCGCGTACTTCAGCTCGCGGATCTTGCGGCCGATCTTCTTCTCGGTGGCGTCGGCGAACGCGTCGGAGTCGTCGCCGGCGGCCTCCACGAAGACGTTCTTCACGTACTGCTGGGTCAGGGTGGACGCGCCCTGTGTGGTGCCGTCCTCCATGTTGCTGTTGAGTGCCCGCGCGACGCCGCGGATGTCGATGGCGCCGTGCTCGTAGAACCGGGCGTCCTCGATCGCGATCAGCGCCGCCTGCATGACGGGGGCGATCTGGTCGAGCGGCACCACGGTGCGGTTGCGGGCGTAGATGTCGGCGATCTTGCCGCCGTCGGCGTCGAGCACGACGGTCTTCTGGCTGAGGGGTGGCCTGGTGAGGTCCGCAGGCAGTTCCTCGAAGCCCTCGACGGTGCCCTTGGCCGCCAGGCCGAGCGTGCCCACCGCGGGAAGTGCGATTCCCGCGAGCACCGCGCCGGCCAGCACGCTGACCCCGACGAACTTGGCTCCCTGCTGCGCCGCCCCGAGGCCGCCGCCCACACGCTTCCTGCTCATGGGGTCAGCGTACGGGGCCATTCACCGGACAGGCGACCACGTGTTCGCCTAGGCTGCACGCGTGTCCCCTACACGGGAACGCGGACGCCGGGCCCCGTCACCTTTAGCGCCCGACCGGTCACCCGACCGGCGGACCGTTGACCGGGGGCAACCTCGAACCGGTGACCGATTCGCACGGTATGAGCCCCCTTCAAGGGTGCCGATCCCCGCCATCGCGGCGCTTGGACCGCCGATCCGTCACTCAGCAGAGTGATAGTGCGATTGCACATAGTCTGATCGGGCCATTTTTCTTTAGGCCGCGTGGGGGTGTTGCCGTCCGTCCCCAGACCGTAACGTCCTGCTTCGGCAAGCTGTGGAACAAGCTCAGGACCGCGACCGTCCCACCCCCGGTCCCCGCGCGTGACCTTCTTTGCCGCCGTTGGGGGAGCCTCGGCAGAGAGAGGACGGCACACGTATGGGCTGGGTCAAGGACTGGAACACGAAGGCTGCGTGCCGCGGCGCCGACCCGGACGACCTGTTCGTCCAGGGCGCCGCGCAGAACCGCGCCAAGGCGGTGTGCGGCGGGTGTCCCGTGCGCGCCGAGTGCCTCGCGGACGCGCTGGACAGCCGCGTCGAGTTCGGTGTCTGGGGCGGAATGACGGAGCGGGAACGCCGGGCGCTGCTGCGCCGCCGGCCGCAGGTCACCTCCTGGCGCCGTCTCCTGGCCACCGCGAAGGCGGCCTACGAGGTGGAGAGCGCGGCGACGGCCGCCCGCCGGGCAGCCCGCGGCGGGCCGGCGGCCCGTCCGGTGGAGCAGGTGGAGCCCGTCGGGCCGGTGGAGCCCGCCCCGGTCATCGGGGCGGCGTAGCGGTACAGCGGTACAGCGGCGGCGGTCCACCGATCGAGGTCGGTGGACCGCCGAGTCCGCGGGGGCACTGCGCTCAGCGTGGCGCGGGGCAGTGCGGCAAGAGGCGCACGCCGCGGTCCGCCGCGGTCGGCGGGCCTGCCGGACGCGACCGCCTCGCCGTGCGGGTACGGCCGTTAGAGTCTGTGCCATGACGAAGTGGGAATACGCAACCGCACCGCTGCTGGTGCACGCCACCAAGCAGATCCTGGACACCTGGGGCGAGGACGGCTGGGAGCTCGTCCAGGTCGTTCCCGGACCCAACCCCGAGCAGCTGGTCGCCTACTTCAAGCGGCCCAAGCAGTGACCGCCCGCACCGAGACCCGGCTGGCCGAACTCGGCCTGGAACTCCCGGAGGTGGCGGCGCCGCTGGCGTCCTACGTCCCGGCGGTGCGGACCGGCGCCTACGTCTACACCGCGGGCCAGCTCCCGCTGGTGGACGGCAAGCTGCCGCTGACGGGCAAGGTCGGCGCCGAGGTGACCGCCGAGCAGGCGAAGGACCTCGCCCGCACCTGCGCGCTCAACGCGCTGGCCGCGGTCAAGTCCGTCGCCGGTGACCTCGACCGCGTCGCGCGCGTCGTGAAGGTCACCGGATTCGTCGCCTCGGCCCCGGAGTTCACTGGCCAGCCCGGCGTCGTCAACGGCGCCAGCGAGTTGCTCGCCGAGGTGCTGGGCGAGCGCGGTGTCCACGCGCGCAGCGCGGTGGGTGTCGCGGTGCTGCCGATCGACGCCCCGGTCGAGGTGGAGATCGTCGTCGAGCTCCAGGCGTCGATCGACCAGAGCTGACCGCAGCACGTAGCGGACCGGGGGCGGCCAGCGGTTCGAAGGAGACGATGCGCCCGGCGTAGCCCGCGCGGCGCAGCATCGCGCCGTACTCGCCCTCGTTGGCGCCGACGTCCAGGACCACGTCCACCC
>NZ_JAAVJD010000110.1 GCF_012033735.1 Streptomyces lonarensis
TCAAGCAACGCTGGCGCGCACTCCAGCACGTCACCCTCAGCCCCAACAGAATCGGAGCCATCACCAAAGCCGCCCTCGTCCTCAACGGCTCATGGAAGTAAGCACCGTTGAGAAAACCTCAGTGAATCCACTTTCGACTGTTCTTGCGACCGCTTCCGTGGCCGCATTCGTCTCGTCCTCTGACATGTCACCCTTTCTCGTGAGCGATAGCTCGTAACCCAGGGCGTATGCGTCGGCGGCACTGTCGACCGTGATCTCTTCGAGAGTCCGTGCGTCTTCAGCAGCGTTCCGCCTGGTGCGCTTCTCGTGTTCACTCCACAGTTCGTTGTTCGCCGACACCATCTCATTTGCAGCTGCGGTGCCGAAGCCTGGGACTTGGCCGAAGGTTGCGTCCGTGATCCCCGTGAGGAGGTGCTGTGACGCTCTCTTCAGGCCGCTGTCGAGTGAGCTGGTCCCCTCGTTGTACTCCTGGTCACTGCGGGCGTGCGTAAGGGTGCCGAGTATCTTTCCACCCGTGGAAGCCGCTGTGTTCATGGCCTTGTCCTGATGGCAGGGAGAGAGATCCACTGCGTCGGAGTACAGGTAGACCGAGGTGACCCCGGCATACGCTATCTGTGCATCGCGGACAGCCGTAAAAGCGTCCTCGTCTTCTCCGGCGAACTGCAGCACGGAATCCACGTTTATGTTTGAAAGGTCAGGTCCGTGCTCGAAGGAGGGGAGGGGGCTCTCGGTGAAATGCTTATTGAAATGTCCGATGTGACCGGCGATGGTGTTTCCCAGCGCGAGAGAGATGCTTCTCGGGTAGATCTCTTCGCGATCTGCTCGGTTTGCTCGGTCTGCCCGGTCGATGAGGAACTGGGCTATCTCTACGTTCTTTGTGGACGGAGGATTGCTTCCCGTGGGCGGTACGGCACCCTCGGGAAGGCCGGTGGCGGCGGACGAGAAGGCGAGGTTCAGCCCGAGGGTGTGGCCTCCGCCCTGCATTCCGTAAAGATAAGGATGCTGCTCGTATTCGCAGACCTCTTCCATCCATCGCTCGGCGCGGTCGCTGCGCTTGAGGTCGAGGATCATGGTGGCCGCATCCGGGTTCCGAGCAGAAATTTCGAGCGCATGGTCGAGATGACTTCGTTCACCACCCGCCGGGTTGGAGTAGGGGGCGTGGTTTGCGCTGTTCTCGAGGTCCGCGACAAGTCCGTCCATCAACTGGGCACTGAACGGGGTTGTCGCGTGTCCCATGAAGGTCAGCAGCGTTCCGTACTCGCTCGTGTCGAACGGGGTGAGGCCGGTTTCGGGCCCGGCGGCGAAGGCGCGGGCGGCGTCGGTCCTGCGCTGCCAGTCGCGCCCTTCGGGGGTCCTCAGCCACTCCGTGAACTCGGCGGACTCCGGTGGTGCGTCCTTGAGGCGCTCGGGGGTCCGGGTCGCGGTCGCGAAGACGTTGGCGAGCCCCACCACCAGCGAGTTCACCGGGAACGGGTCCTCGGGGGAGCTCGGTGCGGTCGACAGGTAGTCCACGTTCTCGAACCGGGCGGCCTGGCGCGCGAGCTCGGCCACTCCGAGCGTGTCCAGCAGGTAGCCGGCGAAGTGGTCGTTCTCGCTGTGCGTGGCCAGCAGGCGGTCCAGCTCCGCCAGCTCGGCTTGGGTGAGGTCGTCCCGGCGCATCAGGGCGACGGCCCGCTCCGCTCCGCTCAGCGCGGCCGCGCGCTCCAGCACCGCGGTCCCCGAGTGAGTGGCGAGCAGGTCGGCGACGGCGCGCGCCGCGTGCGTCTCCGTCGCGTGATAGTCGGTCAGCGCGGTGCGCAGCGCCCCCCGGATCGCTTCGCTCTCCGCGCGCTGTGCGGTGGTGATGTCGGCCGGGTCGGCCGCGTTCTGCAGTACCTCGGCCCGCTCCCGCAGCCCGGTGAGGCTTCTCGCGAGTGACCGGGCCTGTTCCACGTAGCGCTCCAGATGCTGCGCGGCCCCGGCGGTGGCGTCGTGCAACTCCTCGTTGAGCGTGCCGACGGAGGCGATACTGCCGAGCAGTTCGGGGGTCTCGGGGGCGTCGTGGTGCTCTCCCAGCGAGAGGTAGGTGGTCCGGATCGTCTCGCCGCGCCGGTACGTGGCGGCACCGGCTCGCGAGAGGTCGCCGACGGTCTGCTCCAGGGTTGCCAGGTCGGCGGCGAGGACGGGTATCTCGCCGGGGTGCACCAGGTCGCTCATGCGGTGTCCTTCCTCAGCGGCCGAAGCCGCCCTCCGGTTGCTCGCGGTTCGGGCTCGACGGGCCGGTCCGCTCTCGTGCGGCACGGCTCACGCCGGGCGGTGGCCGGCTCGGGGCCCTGCGCGGCCCGGTGCCGGCGGGGGCCTGCGGTGACGCGCTGCGAAGTCGGGTGGGCGCGCCGACACTGGGACGCAGGAGGTCCCATGAGTACAGCCGTGCTGCCGCTGGCCGTGACCATGATGGCCGGGCCGCAGATCATCTCAGCGATCATCCTCGTCACCACTCCCCGCCCGGTGCGCACATCGCTCGCGTTCCTGGCGGGGGTGGCCGCGGCGGTGTGCGTGGGCGTCGGAGTCGCGCTCGGCCTGGCACATCTGCTCGGAGGCGCGGTCGACCTCGGTGGCACCGGGGACCGCGGTTCCGTCGGCAACATCATCAAATACGTGCTCATCGGCCTGCTCGTGCTGGCCGCGCTGCGGAACTGGCGGAACCGGGCGGACGCCGAACCGCCGAAGTGGCTCACCTCGCTCATGACCTCCGGCGCCGGCCGAGCCCTGGTCATCGGCTTCCTCGTCATTCTGCTGATGCCGTCGGACGTGGTGGTGATGCTGACCGTCGGCGTGCACCTCTCCCAGGGGAGTGCGGGGTTCGTCGGGGCGCTGCCGTTCATCGCCCTCACCGTCCTGATCGCCGCCCTGCCGCTGCTCGGCAGGCTGCTGTTCCGGCACCGCGCCGCCGTGGTCATGCCCCGGTTGCGGGACTGGATGAACGGGCACAGCTGGCTGATCAACATCGCGGTCTGCCTGGTCTTCGTCGCCCTCATCGCCTCCGGCGGGTGAGGGCGGGGCGGGACGGTCGGCACCGCCGATCGGGCTCCCCCGGTGCGGCGCCGGGTCGATTCGGCGCAGGCGTGCATGGACACGGACCCCCTGTCACGGTGTCTCAACGGGCCGTGGCTCCCGGTCCCCTCCGGGGCGCCGCGCCCTGCCCTGTGTGTATATCAGTGCGCACGCAGCGTCGACAACGGCGGTTCGGTCGGGCCTCTGTCACGGTTCCGTCCCGGCCGTCCACCGGGGGTCAGGTGGGCTGGTTGGCTGCGAGGGAGGACGCCAGGTCGCGGGCGACCTCCTGCAGCAGCGGCACGATCGTCGCGGTGGACTCGTCGGTGATGCGCCCCGCCGGTCCCGAGACGGAGATCGCGGCCGGGGTGGGGGAGTCCGGTACGGGAACGGCGATGCAGCGGACGCCGATCTCCTGTTCGTTGTCGTCGACCGCGTACCCGGCCACCCGCGCGGTGGCCAGCTCGCCGACCAGCGTGTCCGCGTCGGTCAGCGTCCGGTCGGTCGCCGCCGGCATGCCGGTCCGGGCGAGGAGGGCCCGCACGTCGTCGTCCGACCGCTGGGTGAGCAGCGCCTTGCCGACGCCGGTGGCGTGCGGGTGGACCCGGCGCCCCACCTCGGTGAACATCCGCATCGAGTGGCGCGACGGGACCTGGGCGACGTACACGGCCTCGTCGCCGTCCAGCAGGGCCATGTTGGCGGTCTCGCCGGTCTCCTCGACGAGCCGGGCGAGATGCGGCCGGGCCCAGGTGGCCAGCGGACGGGCGGCGCTCTCCCCGAGGCGGATGAGGCGCGGGCCGAGCGCGTACCGGCGGTTCGGCTGCTGCCTCACGTAACCGCACGCGACGAGTGTGCGCATCAGTCGGTGGATCGTCGGCAGCGGCAGTCCGCTGCTGGAGGCCAGCTCGCTCAGGCCGATGACGCCACCGGCGTCGGCCATGCGTTCCAGCAGGTCGAAGGCTCGCTCCAGGGACTGGACGCCCCCGCTGCCGGCGGTGGCGGCTCTGCGCTCGTCGGACGGGGCCACGTCGCGTTCCTTTCGGGGCGGATCGACGGCAGCCTACCGGCCGAGTGGTGCGGCACCGGCCGTCCCCCGCCGTCCGGCGGCACCGCCCGCAACCGCAGGGCGCCGCCCCTGCCGGCCGACAGCGAACCGGCCTCCCGGCGGCCGGTCCCGCCGCTACGCGGCCGGTAGCCGCAGCACCGCGACGCCGTGGCCGGGGAGGGTGACCGTCTCCACCGGGGTTCCGTCGAGCGCGGTGAGCCTGCGGCCGTCCTCGACGGCGGGCCGGACGGTCACTTCCTCGGCGGCCTGGCTCACCAACCAGACGTACTGGTGGCCCGCCTCGTGCAGCAGCCGGTCCACGGCCACCCGGGGGTCGGCGACGATGACGGGCCGCCGTACCCCGGCCTCGGCGGCCAGGGCGTCGTAGAGAGCGACGGTGTCGTCGGGGTTGACCCGCGGGGTGCACGCCGCGAGGTACTCCAGCGGGTAGGTGCACAGCACGAGGGCACCGCGGCCCACGCGCCGCCGCAGCAGCGCGGGGCGGCCGCGGGCGTCCTCGGCGAGCACCTCCGCGTCCACCGGCCGGACCGGCAGGTGGACCCGGCCGCTGTCCGTCCCGTGCCGCGCGGCGAACCGCAGCCGGTGCCCTGCGGGAAGCCGGCCGAGAGCGGCGGTGAGGACCACTTCGACCACCGGGTCCTCGATGGGGTCGACCAGCCCGTACTCAAGACCGTGCCGCACCCCGAACAGGCCGTCGAGGTCGGGGTACCACGGGCCGCGCTGCTCGTCGTGGGAGCCGGCCGAGTACGAGACGTACACCGTCGCGCCGGCCTCGGCCAGCTCGCGGAGCCGCCGCCAGGTGGGCGCCAGCAGCTGCTTGACCGAGGGCGCCAGGTAGAGCCGCGCGCCGTCTGCGAGCGGTCCGTCGCTCTCCCGGACCACGGCGGGCGGTGCGTCGGCGAGGCGGGCGCTGATCCAGGACTGCCGCGCGGTGCGCGCCACGTGGTCGCGGTCCTCGGGCCGGGTGAAGGGATGGACGGTGTCCAGGTAGGAGGAGAGCACCAGGGCGGTGTCGGTCGCGGCGCGGGTGCAGCGGGTCAGCTCCACATCCCGGACCACGGCGGCGAAGTCGCGCAGCTCCCGGAGCGCCGCCTTGGGCGACCCGGTGGCGTCGGTGATGCCGAACCGCATTTCGAAGGCGTGGTGCCGGTACGGCGGCTGTTCCTCCAGCGCGTCGTAGTCGGTGTTGTTCCACGCCACCCAGCCGGTCGCCCCGGCCAGCAGCGAGGTGTGGAGGAGCTGCCGGTAGTGGCGCGCCGCGCTCTCCTGCGAGGCGAAGGCGCTGGTCAGCCCGAATTCCTCCAGGACGACGGGCCGGCCGAAGCCGGTCGTCAGTTCGCACATCCAGGCTGCCGAGTGGTGGCTGCGCACCGCGTCGTTCTCCATGCGGTAGACGTGCGGACCGAGGAAGTCGCACAGGGCCGCGGTGTCGCGGAGCCGGAAACCGTTGTCGCGCCCGGTGTTCTCCAGGCCCCAGGCGCCGTCCCCGAGGGAGACCGGCTGCCTTCCACCACCTGCCCGGACGGCGTCCACCATCAGCTGGGCCCAGGCGGCGACCGCGTCGCGGTCGGCCTCGGGCTCGCCGGGAGGCGACCCGTAGAGCGGCATCTCGTTGGAGATCAGCCAGGCGGCGACGGCGGGGTGGTCCGCGAAGCGGCGGGTCGTCTCGCGGACGAACCACGCCTGGCGGGCGACCAGCCACACGTCCCGGTAGAGGTCGCGCCCGCCGCGCCACGGCGGGTCCCAGTTCTCGCCGGACATGTGGCCCACCAGGAAGGTGGGGACGGTGACGAGGCCGTGGCGGTGGTGGCGGTCGAGGAAGTCGGCGAAGTGGCGGCACTTCGTCTCGTCCACGCGGTCGGGTTCCGGGTGGAAGTCGGGCCAGTAGAAGAACGACCGCGTCATGGTCAGGCCGTGGTCGCGCAGGGTGCGGAGCTCGGAGTCCACGACGTCGGCGTCGTAGTCGCGCCACATCAGCGGGCCGCCCGCGCGGGACCAGAAGTTCGCGCCCACCCAGGTGGCCGGGCCGGCGGTCGCGGGCAGGTGGGCGAAGGCGCGGTGCATCGGTTCTCCCTCGTCGGAGCGGCGGGGGTGAGGCGTGCCGGCACGGTCCGTGAGGGGCGCGCCGCCGAAAGTGAAGCGGGGAACCGCAGACGGGTCAAGGGTGCCTCCACCGGACGGCCGGTCCGGCGCCGTCGCGCGCGGTCCGATCGCCCGCGCTCCCGCCCGTTCGGTGCGGGTCCGGCGCCCGATTCACCACCGCGGTGGGTGCCTGGCTGACGTCGAACCCCGCACCCGGCGATAGGGTTCCCCCTGCCGGACTATTGGTCGGATATCCATACCGTAGGGATCTCCGCGTCGGGTCGTGGACATCCGCCACTTCCGGGCGCCCGGCACAGCGACACTCGAGGGAGCGACGACCGCGTGCACAGGCCGACCAGCGGCCGGGGGACCAACCCCCCGATAGACCGCCCGACCAGCAGAACACGCCGCCTCCCCCGAGCGGTGCGACCGGTGCGGGCGGCACTCGCCGCCACGGCCGCGCTGACCGCCGTCGCAGTGCTCGCGGGCTGCTCCTCCACCGGGGGCAAGCGCGCGGAGGAGGAGCAGCGCCGCGCGGCCGGCGGACAGTCGGCCGTCGACACCCCCCGCTGGAAGGTGGCGATGGTCACCCACTCGGGCGAGGGGGACACCTACTGGGACATCGTCCGCTCGGGCGCGCAGCAGGCCGCGGACAAGGACAACATCGAGTTCCTCTACTCGCACGACGACGAGGCGGGGCGCCAGGCCGAACTGGTGCGCACCGCGATCAACCAGGACGTCGACGGCCTGATCGTGACCCTGGCCAAGCCGGACGCCATGGAGTCGGCCGTCCGCGCCGCCGTCGAGGCCGGCATCCCGGTGATCACCGTCAACTCCGGTCAGGACCTCTCCGGCGGCTTCGGAGCCCTCGCCCACATCGGCCAGGACGAGCAGCTCGCCGGAGAGGCGGTCGGTGAGGAACTGAACGAGCGCGGGGCCTCCGCCGCGGTCTGCGTCCTCCACGAGCAGGGCAACATCGGCCACGAGCAGCGCTGCGACGGTATCCGGGCCACCTTCGACGGCTCCGTCGAGAGCCTCTACGTCGACGGCACCAACATGCCGGCGGTGGAGTCCGCGATCGAGGCCAAGCTGATCTCCGGCAGCGACGTCGACACCGTCGTCACGCTGGGCGCGCCCTTCGCCACGGTCGCGGCCAAGGCCGCCTCGCAGGCCGGCAGCGACGCGGCCACCGTCACCTTCGACCTCAACCCCGAGGTCGCCACCGCGCTCCAGGAGGGGACCATCGACTTCGCCGTCGACCAGCAGCCCTACCTCCAGGGGTACCAGTCGGTGGACCTGCTGTGGCTGTGGCTGTCCAACGGCAACATGCTCGGCGGCGGGCAGCCGGTCCTCACCGGCCCGCAGATCGTCACCCCCGACGAGGCGGATGACCTGGTCGACTACGCCCGGCGGGGCACCCGATGAGCGCGACGGTGGAGAGCATCGCCGCCGAGGACGAGCGGCTGCTGCCGCGCTCCCCGCTGCGCCGGCTGGTCAGCCGCCCCGAGCTGGGGTCGGTGCTCGGCGCGATCGCGGTCTTCCTGGTCTTCGCCGTCGTCGCCGACAACTTCCTGCGGGCCGGCAGCCTCGGCACCGTGCTGTACGCGGCGTCGACCATCGGCATCATGGCGGTGCCGGTGGCGCTGCTGATGATCGGTGGCGAGTTCGACCTGTCCGCCGGGGTGATGGTGACCTCCTCCGCGCTGATCTCCTCGATGATCAGCTACGAGTTCACCGCCAACGTCTGGGTCGGGGTCGGTGTCTCGCTGGTGGCGACGCTCGCCATCGGCCTGTTCAACGGCATCCTGCTGACGCGCACCGGGCTGCCCAGCTTCATCATCACGCTCGGCACCTTCCTGATGCTGACCGGGCTCAACCTGGGCTTCACCAAGCTGATCAGCGGCACCGTCGCCACCAAGTCGATCGCGGACATGGACGGCTTCCCCGCCGCGCGGGCGCTCTTCGCCTCGCACCTCTCCATCGGGAGCTTCGCCGTCCAGGTCACTGTCCTGTGGTGGATCGGCATGATCGCCGTCGCCACCTGGGTCCTGCTGCGGACCCGCGCCGGCAACTGGATCTTCGCCGTCGGCGGCGGGCGGGACGCGGCGCGCGCCGTGGGAGTGCCCGTGGAGCGCACGAAGATCGGTCTCTACCTCGGTGTCGCGCTCGGCGCCTGGATCTCCGGCCAGCACCTCCTCTTCAACTACAACGTCGTCCAGTCCGGCGAGGGCGTCGGCAACGAGCTGATCTACATCGCCGCCGCCGTCATCGGCGGCTGCCTGCTGACGGGCGGCTACGGGTCCGCCATCGGTGCCGCCGTCGGCGCACTGATCTTCGGCATGACCAGCAAGGGCATCGTCTTCGCGCAGTGGGACCCCAACTGGTTCAAGTTCTTCCTGGGCGCCATGCTGCTGGCGGCGACGCTCCTCAACCTCTGGATCCGGCGACGGGCGGAGGCAACCCGATGACCGCACCCGACGAGCCCCGCGACCCGGCCGGCACCGCCGCCGAGCCCGACCCGGGAACGACGCCGCGCGAGGACGCCGCGCGGTCCGCCGACACGCCGCCGCCGGCGGCGGACCACCCCGTCGCCGGCGCCGCGACCGGGACGCCGCTGCTGGAACTGGACGCCGTCAGCAAGCACTACGGCAACATCCGGGCGTTGGAGGAGGTCAGCCTCACCGTGCGCGGGGGGCGCGTCACCTGCGTCCTCGGCGACAACGGGGCCGGCAAGTCCACCCTCATCAAGATCATCGCCGGCCTGCACCGCCACGACGCCGGCGTCTTCCGCGTCGACGGCGCCGAGACCAGCCTCGCCTCGCCGCGTCAGGCCCTGGAAGTCGGCATCGCCACCGTCTACCAGGACCTCGCGATGGTCCCGCTGATGCCGGTCTGGCGGAACTTCTTCCTCGGCTCCGAGCCGACCGTGGGCCGCGGCCCGCTGCGGCGGCTCGACGTCCGGCTGATGCGCTCCACCACCCGCGAGCGACTGCTCCGCATGGGGATCGACCTGCGCGACGTCGACCAGCCGATCGGGACCCTCTCGGGCGGGGAGCGGCAGTCCGTCGCCATCGCCCGGGCCGTCCACTTCGGCGCCCGCGTCCTGGTGCTGGACGAGCCGACCGCCGCGCTCGGCGTCAAGCAGGCCGGCGTGGTGCTGCGCCGGGTCGCCGCCGCCCGCGACGAGGGGCTGGGCGTCGTCCTCGTCACCCACAACCCGCACCACGCCCACCTGGTGGGCGACCACTTCGTCCTGCTCAAGCGCGGAGCCATGGCCGGCGACCACGCGGCGGGCGAGATCACCCTGGACGAACTGACCCGGCAGATGGCGGGCGGCAGCGAACTCGCGGAGCTCGGGCACGAACTCCGGCGGGCCGCTCCTCCCGGGCCGGACAGCGACGAGTAGGGCAGAATCGGTGTCGATGAACACGTACCGCGAGCGAGTGCACCAGGGGACGGCGCGGGCGACGGTCCTGCGCACCATCGCGACCCGCGAGCGCCGCTCCCACCTCTCCGCTCCCCGGGTGCCGACCGTCGGCATCGACATCGGCGGCACCAAGGTCGCCGCCGGTGTCGTCGACGCCGACGGCACCATCCTGGAGCGCATTCGGGCGGAGACGCCGGACAAGTCCAAGAGCCCGAAGGTCGTCGAGGACGTCATCACCGAACTGGTGCTGGACCTCTCCGACCGGCACGATGTCCACGCCGTCGGGATCGGCGCCGCCGGCTGGGTGGACGCCGACCGTTCCCGGGTGCTGTTCGCACCCCACCTCGCCTGGCGGAACGAGCCGCTGCGGGAGGCCCTGGCGACCCGCCTGGCGGTGCCCGTCCTGGTCGACAACGACGCCAACACCGCCGCCTGGGCGGAGTGGCGCTTCGGCGCGGGGCGCGGCGAGGACGACCTGGTGATGATCACCCTCGGCACCGGGATCGGCGGCGCCGCCCTGGAGGACGGCCGCGTCAAGCGCGGCAAGTACGGGGTGGCGGGCGAGTTCGGGCACATGCAGGTCGTGCCGCAGGGACACCGCTGCCCGTGCGGCAACCGGGGCTGCTGGGAGCAGTACAGCTCCGGCAACGCCCTGGTGCGCGAGGCACGGGAGATGGCAGCCGCCGACTCCCCGGTCGCCCACACCATCCTCGCCCGTGTCGGGGGGCAGATCGACGAGATCACCGGCCCGATGATCACCGACCTCGCCCGTGAGGGCGACCCGATGTGCGTGGAACTGCTGGAGGAGATCGGCCGTTGGCTGGGTGTGGGACTCGCCAACCTCGCCGCCGCCCTCGACCCCGCCCGGTTCGTCGTCGGGGGAGGCGTCAGCGCCGCCGACGAACTGCTGCTGGCCCCCGCCAGGGACGCCTTCCGCCGCCAGCTCACCGGGCGCGGCTACCGCCCGGAGGCGACCATCGTGCGGGCGGAGCTGGGGGCCGACGCCGGGATGGTCGGCGCCGCCGACCTCGCCCGGCTCGTCGCCCGGCGCTTCGTCCGCGCCAACCGCCGCCGCGCCGAGCGCATCCACCGGGCGGGACTGCGGGGGCCGCTCGCGTCGTCCCGCACGGAGACCCGGCCGTGAGCGGCACCCCGCCCCCGCAGTACCAGCCGCGGCATCCGCCGCACGTGCCGCGGCGCCGCTGGCTCACCGCCGTCGTCGTCGGGCTCCTCATCGCGATCCCCGCCGGGTACACCGTCGTCTCCGCCGAGCAGAGCCGCGACAGCGGCGAGCACAAGGCCCGCGCCGCCGCGGCCCGCGGGCTGGTCTACGAGTGGCCGAGCAAGGTGCAGCGCCGCATCTACGACATCCCGATACCCGACGGCTCCACCTACGTCGGGCACTACGAGGAGAACAGCTGGGACCGCTCCACGATGTGGGTGCAGTTCCGGACCTCGCCCGAGCAGCTCAGCCGCTTCCTGGAGGACCTGGGCTCCCAGCGGGGCGAGCTGCGCGCCGGCGACGTCACCATCCCCGACGCCGAGGCGGCCGTGGTCGGCTGGGTCCTGGACCCCCGCCGACGCGAGCTGGCCGGGGTGACCGTCCAGCAGTCCGCCAAGGAGCCGGTGGTGGCCATCACCGTGGACCTCACCAAACCCGAGCGCCCCCGGGTCCACGTGGTCTCCACCACCGAGCCCTGACCCCCGCCGTGCGCCGTGCGCCGACACCGGGAGCGCGGCGCCGGCCGCCGGTCACAACCGGTCGGCCGCCACCTGCCGAGCGAGCCGTCGCAGCAGCGGACCCGCCTGCGCCAGACAGACCGAGGTGTCCGCCTCCAGCGAGGTGAGCGCGTAGGCCCGCTCGATCCCCGCCGCCCGCAGCGCCGCCTCGTCGAGCGCCAGCCGGCCGCACACCGCCACCACCGGGACACCCGCCGCCCGCGCTGCGGCGGCCACACCCGCAGGCGCCTTGCCGTGCAGGGTCTGCGCGTCCAGCGAGCCCTCACCGGTGACGACGAGGTCGGCGTCCTTGAGCGCGTCGGCGAAGCCGAGCACCTCCAGCATCACCTCGATGCCCGAACGGAACTCCGCCCCGAGCCCGGCGAGCGCGCCGAAACCGACGCCGCCGGCAGCGCCCGCACCGGGCGACTGGGCGAGAGCGGCGGCGCCCTCCCCGGCAGCCGCGCCGAGCACCCGCGCGTACTGCTGCAGTGCGGCGTCCAGGGCCGCCACGTCCGCGGCGGTCGCGCCCTTCTGCGGTGCGTACACCGCCGCGGCGCCCTGCGGGCCGGTCAGCGGATTGTCGACATCGCAGGCGAGGACGACGCGGGTGTCGGCCAGCCGCGGGTCCAGCCCCGAGAGGTCCACCGCCGCCAGCTCCCGCAGAGCTGCACCCCCGGGAGGCAGCGGGCGGCCGGTGGCGTCCAGCAGCCTCACGCCGAGCGCGACCAGCATCCCGGCGCCGCCGTCGGTCGTCGCGGACCCGCCGATGCCCAGCACCACGGTGCGGGCGCCGGCCTCGACCGCGGCGGCGATCAGCTCGCCGGTGCCCGCCGTCGTCGCGGTCAGCGGCGCGAACTCACCCGGCGGCAGCAGCACCAGCCCCGACGCGGTGGCCATCTCGACGACGGCGGTGTCCTCGCGGAGCGCGAACTCCGCCCGCACCGGCTCACCCATCGGCCCAGTGACGGTGACCGTCCGGGAGGTGAAACCGGCGGCAAGCGCCGCGGCGACGGTGCCGTCGCCGCCGTCGGCGACCGGCAGCGCGGTGACGGCGGTGTCGGGCCGGTGGGCGCGCAGACCCGCCGCGACGTGCTCGGCGACCTCAGCCGCCGTGAGCGAACCCTTGAACTTGTCCGCGGCGATCAGCACCCGCGTGGTCGTCGTCATCGAGGTACCTTGCCTCCGCTCGTCCGGACAGTAGCCGCGACCCTATCCGCACGTCCCACCGCGCCCGGCACCGCGTCCGCCGCCCGGCGTCACCCGGACGGACCGCAGGACGCGCGCGCCCTGCCGTATCCGCCCATAGTTCAGTTCCATGAGCACGGACGCCGGGTCGGAACGGCCCTCCCCAGCCGCAGGAGCGCCCGCCCGGCGGGCCGATCCGCCGCCGGACCTCCGGCTGGTCGCGATCGGGGTGGCGTCGGTGGTCACCATGGTCGTCTGGGCGGCGGTGTGGACCGACAACTTCGCGTCGGTGGCCGACACGGCGCTGGACTGGGTGCTCCACAACTTCGCGTGGCTCTTCGTACTGAGCGCCGACGCCTTCCTGGTCGTCGCCGTCGTCATCGCACTCAGCCGGTTCGGCCGCATCCGGCTGGGCCGCGACACCGACGAGCCCGAGTTCACCAACGCGGCCTGGATCGCGATGATGTTCAGCGCCGGGATGGGCATCGGCCTGATGTTCTTCGGCGTCGGGGAACCGCTGATGCACTACGCGGACCCGCCGCCGTTCACCGGCGTGGAGCCCGAGAGCGGCGAGGCGGCCCGCCACGCCCTGGAGTACTCGTTCTTCCACTGGACGCTGCACCCGTGGGCCATCTACGCCGTCGCGGGGCTCGGCCTGGCGTACGCCACCTTCCGCAAGGGCCGCGGCAACCAGCTGTCGTCGGTCTTCGTCCCCCTGCTCGGCGAGCGGCGTGCCGCCGGGTGGCCCGGCAAGGCCATCAACCTGCTCGCGGTCTTCGCCACCGTCTTCGGCACCGCCACCAGCCTGGGGCTGGGCGCCCTCCAGATCGCGCGGGGCCTCAACCTGACCACGGGGATCGACGACAGCCGGACCCTCGAACTGATCATCATCTTCGCGCTGAGCGCCGCCTTCGTCCTCTCCGCGTTCTCCGGTATCCACCGGGGCATCAAGTGGCTCAGCAGCATGAACATCGCGCTGGCGGCCGTGCTGATGCTCTTCGTCTTCGTGGTCGGGCCCACGGTGTACGTGCTGGACGCGATGCCCTCGGGGGTGGGCGCCTACCTGCAGGACCTGCTGACCCTCGCGACACGCACCGGGGCTTTCGGTGAGCAGGAGTGGCTCGGCGCCTGGACCATCTTCTACTGGGCCTGGTGGTTCTCCTGGGCGCCGTTCGTGGGCACCTTCATCGCGCGGATCTCCCGCGGCCGCACGGTCCGGGAGTTCGTCATCGGGGTGCTGCTCATCCCCAGCGGCGCCTCCGTCGTCTGGTTCTCCGTCATGGGCGGCAGCGCGATCCGCACCGACGCCACGGGGCGCTCCGACCTCACCGGGGCCATTGCCGAGAAGGGCGAGGAGGCCGGCATGTTCGGCCTCCTCGACGCCCTGCCGCTCGCCACCGTCAGCTCGGCCCTCGCCATCGTCCTCGTCATGGCGTACTTCATCACCAGCGCCGACTCCGCCGCCCTGGTGATGGGCTCGCTCACCAGCGGTGGCGCCCTCCACCCCCGGGGCTGGCTGGTCGTCACCTGGGGCGTGCTGATGGCCGCGGTCGCCGCCGTGCTGCTCGTCGCGGGCGGCCTGGAGGCGCTGCGGTCGGCGACGATCCTGGTGGCCCTGCCGTTCGTGGTGGTGATGCTGCTGATGTGCTTCGCCCTGATCCGCGAACTCTCCCGGGACCCCGGTGCGGGGCCACCGCGCCAGATGCCGCTGCACGGGCTGCGCGACGCCGTGCGGACCATGGTCGGCGAGGCCGTGGACGAGCAGCAGAACCCCCGCCATCGGCGGCTGCGCCGCGCCGCCGACCAGGCGCGGGAGCGCGGTGCGGAGTCGCACGGCGGACGCGACCAGGAGAACGGCGGCTGACCCGCGACGCCCGGCCCCGCGGGGCCGGGCGCGGCACTCAGCGGCGGCCCGTCAGCGGCGACCCGCGAGGTGGAGGAAGACCGACTTCGCGGCGTTACGGCCGGACATGCCGTGCACCCCGGGCCCTGGCCAGCTCGCCGAGGAGCAGAGGAACACCGCCGGATGGGGTGTGCGGTACGGGTCGCGCGCGGGGCCGGGGCGGAACAGCGCCTGCACGCCGGCGAACGCGCCGCAGGCGATGTCCCCACCCACGTAGTTGGCGTTCCGCGCGGCCAGCTGCGGCGGCCCCGCCACCGCCCGCGCCAGGACGAGGTCGCCGAAGCCGGGCGCGAACCGCTCCAGCTGCCGCTCGACCGCGGCGGTCAGGTCCCCGCGCCAGCCGTTGGGCACGTGACCGTACGCCCAGAAGACGTGCTTCCCCTCGGGGGCGCGCCCCGGGTCCACCAGCGTGGGCTGTGAGGTGATCAGGAACGGCACCTCCGGGGCACGGCCCCCCACCGCGGCGCGCAGTGCGGAGTCCACCTCGCCGGCGGTCGGGCCCAGGTGCACCGTACCGGCGCGTCGCGCGGCCTCCGAGCGCCACGGCACCGGCCCCGACAACGCGTAGTCGATCTTGAAGGTGCCCGCGCCGTAGCGGAAGCGCCGAAAGGCGTCCCCCAGCCCGGCGATCCGGGCCATGGCGGTGGGGGAGGTGTCGAAGACGTAGGCGCGCGCGGGCGGCAGCTCGTCCAGCCGCCGCACGGTCACCCCGGTGTGGATGCGGCCACCCTGCGCGGTGAGGAAACCCGCCAGCGCGTCGGAGACGGCCTGCGATCCCCCGGCCGCCACCGGCCAGCCGCGCTCGTGGGCGGCGAGCGCGAAGACCAGCGCCACGGCGCCCGTCGCCGGGGTGCTCAACGGCGAGATGACGTGCGCCGCCAGCCCCGCCAGCAGCGCCTTCGCCTTCTCGTCCGAGAACCGCCGCAGCAGCCAGGAGACCGGGGGGAGCCCGACCGCGCCGAACCGGGCCAGGGTCAGCGGCCCCCGGGGAAGCCCTTCCCAGGGCACGGACATGAAGTCCTCGGCGAGCGCGTCCCAGCGGCCGGTGAACGGCGACACCAGCCGCCGGTACCGCGGCGCGTCCGCCGCGCCCAGCGACATCGCCGTCTCGCCGACGGAGCGCGCCAGCACCGCCGCGCTCCCGTCGGGGAAGGGGTGGGCCATCGGGATCTCCGGGTGCAGCCAGCGCAGGCCGAACCGCTCCAGCGGCAGCCCCGCGAAGGCCGGGGAACCGACGCCCATGGGGTGCACCGCGGAACACGGGTCGTGCCGGAACCCGGGCAGCGTCAACTCCTCGGTGCGCGCCCCGCCCCCCACCGTCCCCTCCGCCTCGAAGACCTCCACCGACACGCCGCGGCGCGCCAACTCGGCCGCCGCGGTCAGACCGTTGGGGCCGGCACCGACCACCACCACGTCCGTCATCGTCGTCACGTCGCGCGCTCCCCTCGCAGCAGGCTCAGGCCGCCGTCGGCCGCCCCGCCGACAGGAGGTCGAGGATACGCCGCGCCGTCTCCCCGTCACGCGCTGCGGTGAACGGCAGCGCGTTGCGGCCGGTCAGTGAGAACGGCTCGCCGGAGAGCGTGCGATCGGTGCCGCCCGCCTCGGAGACCAGCAGCAGCCCGGCCGCGTGGTCCCATGCCAGCTCCCAGGAGAACGCCACCGCGTCGAGCTGGCCCCGGGCGATCCGGAGGTACTCCAACCCGGCCGAACCGCACGGTCGGGGGTCGATGCCGGGGGCGCGCAGCCCGACGAGCGCCTGCTTCTGCTCCTCGGTGGTGAAGTCCGGGTGCGAAGTGGCCACTTCGAGGACCGCGCCACCGGGGGAGCCCGCCCGCAGCCGCTCCCCGTTGAGCCAGGCACCGCCGCCGCGCCGGGCGACGGCCATCAGCCCCCGGGCGGGCGCGTAGGTCCACGAGGCGTGCACCGTGCCGCCTCGCGCCAGCGCCACCAGGGTGCAGAACCCCGGCTCGCCGCGGACGAACTGCCGGGTGCCGTCCACCGGGTCCACGATCCACACCGGCGCGTCGCCCTGGAGCGCGTCGTACCGCGACGGGTCCTCGTGGACCCCTTCCTCGCCCACCACCACGGAGCCGGGCAGCAGCCGCGTCAGCGCCTCGGTGAGGTGGTGCTCGGCGTCCCGGTCCGCCACGGTGACCAGGTCGTGCGGGCCGGACTTGGCCGTCACCTCGTCGTCGGCGAGCTGCCGCCACCGCGGCATGATCTCGTCCGCCGCCGCCTTCCGTACCGCGTCCTCGGCCGCCGCTGCCAGCTGTTCATCGATCATGTGTCCATCGAAACACGAGCCGTCCGGCGGCGTGCGCCGCGTGGCGGGCGGGACGTCGTCAGCCGCGCCGCCGGCGGAACCCCGGGGCGCCGTGGCGGCGTGGCGTCTCTGGCCCGGACCCGCTGTGCTGCCGGGGCGGCGTGCCACCGGCAGCACCGGCGCCCGTGTCGCTGGTCGTGCGGGCGGTCGTGCTCCCGGCGGCGCCGGGCGCCGGGTGGGTCGCTCCCTCCCAGGTGGCGCGCTGGGCGCGCCGCTCGGCGAAGGCGACGACCGCGCGGTCGAACGCGGCCCGCGCCAGCTTCTGGCCGAGCGCGATCGCCAGCGGACGGGCGACGAACCAGGCGATCCGTCGGGGAGTCACAGGAAGTCGGGCAGCCATGCCTCTCAGGCTACTCCCGCCCGCCGGAGTTCGGTGGTGACGGCATGGTGGTGGGCGTCGGAGACGCTGCGCGCCGCACGGAGCAGGTGGGGCGTGATCTCGGGCACCGCCAGAGCCGCGCCCACCGCGTCCGCGGCGCGCCGCGCCCGCACCAGCGCAGTGAGCAGCGTGACCGCCTCGTCGGCCCGACCCGCGGCGACGAGATCGGCGGCGATGGTGCCGGCCTCGCCCGACGGACGGGCAGCCCCCTGCCGCAGCAGCTGGCCGCACTGGCCGGCCCTGCCGGACTCGGCGAGCGCCCGGGCAATGGCGGCGACCGGGCCGGGGGGCAGCGCCGCCGCCTCCCAGAGCAGCGTGGCGATCTCCGCGTCGAGCCCGACGCGTTCCATGGCCTCGACCACCAGTGGCAACCGCCCCGGCGGGCCGTGGACCGCCTCGCAGAGCGTGGCGTGGACCGCCCCGTTGTCCCCCTCGGTCCGCATGCGGAGCATCCGCGCCGTGAACTCCGTCGCCGCCCGCCGGGCCTCGTCCGGCTGCCCCCTCCCGGCGGAGGGGGCCGGGGGGCCCGCCGCTGGGGTCTCCAGCCCCGCGAAGCGTGCTCCCCGGGGGCGCGCCGCGCGGGCGGGGCGCGGTTCCGGGGCGGTCTCCGCTGCCGCTGCGGCAGCGAAG
>NZ_JAAVJD010000111.1 GCF_012033735.1 Streptomyces lonarensis
TCGGGGCGGACCGCTCCTTCCGGTCGGGCGCCCGGCCCGACGGGCGCACTCTCCTCGCCGAGGGCCGACCCGGCCGCCCCAGCCGGCTCGCCGCGGGTCACGCGTCGCCCGCCTGCGGCTCGTCGGCGGGCCGTGCGGCGGGGCCGGGGTAGTCGGCCGGCGGCTTGAGTCGCTGGCCGGGCTCACCGGCGAGCTCGTACTTGAGCAGGCCGCGCGCCTTGTCGGGGTCGGTCTCGCCCTCACCGTAGGCCGGGCAGAGCGCGGCGATGGGGCAGGCCCCGCAGGCGGGCTTCCGGCTGTGGCAGACCCGGCGGCCGTGGAAGATCACCCGGTGGGAGAACATCGTCCACTCGCTCTTGGGGATGATGTCGGCGATCTCCGCCTCGACCTTCTCGGGGTCGGTCTGCTCCGTCAGCCGCCAGCGCCGGACCAGTCGCCCGAAGTGGGTGTCGACCGTCAGGCCGGGGACGTCGAAGGCGTTGCCGAGCACCACGAACGCCGTCTTGCGGCCGACGCCCGGCAGCGACACCAGGTCCTCCATCCGACCGGGCACCTCTCCCCCGAACTCCTCGCAGAGCTTGGCCGAGAGACCGAGCAGCGACTTCGCCTTGTTCCGGAAGAAGCCGGTGGGGCGGATCAACTCCTCCAGTTCGGCCGGATCGGCGGCGGCCATGGCCTCCGGGGTGGGGTAGGCGGCGAAGAGGGCGGGGGTCGTCCGGTTGACGCGCAGATCGGTGGTCTGCGCCGACAGCACCGTCGCCACCAGCAGCTCGAACGGGTTCTCGAAGTCGAGTTCGGGGTGGGCGTAGTGGTAGACCTCGGCGAGTTCGCGGTTGATCCGGCGCGCCCGGCGGACCATGGCGAGCCTGCTCTCCGGCTTGCGGGCCCCGGTGCCCGCGCCACCCGACCGCGCGGACTTCTTCGCCGGCTTCTTCGCGGACGACGCCGGCTTCGTCGCAGGCACCTTCGCGGGCTCCTCGCCCCGCGTCCGCCGCTGCGCCCCCTCCTCCCCCGCGCCGGTCTGCTTCCCGTTTTGCCCCGTCTCCGCCGTCCCCGCTCGCGCCCTGCTCTCAGCCATGCGACGAAGGCTACGCCGGACGGGCCGTCCGCCGCGGCGGTTGCGGCCGGTACCGGCGTGGCCGCCGGTGCGTGCGGGGCGCACCGGGGCATCCACGAGCGCGGGCGGCGGGCGCTGTGGCGCCGGGACGGCTCCGCCGCGACGCGCGCGGGCGACGGGCCGGCGGCAGCACCCCTACCTGACCACGCGCGCACACCCGGTCACCCCGGGTGGTGCCGCACGCCCGGCGGACGCACCCGGCGCGGGTCGGGCGGCGAAGGCGCAAAAGGGGCAGGAGGGGCTGTTCCGACGTGCCGTGGACGCCTGTTCGCCGTGGGCGGAACGCCGCCGCTCACCGCCTCCCCGGGCGGCTCGGGGAGGCCGTGTTCTGCCGGTGCTGGGCGGCCGTTTGGAGGCGTCGACAGGCGCACACCGGCGCACGGCGGGCAGGGCGCCCGGCCCGCCTCCGGGTACCGAACGGCCCCCCTGGCGGCATGCAAACGGTTCCGGTAGGTCAGACTTGTGACTGACGGCACCCCAGTGCGGTCCGGCATGATGGGGCCCAGCGGCCGACACCTGGCCCACAGCCGAGAGGGAGAGAGACCTCGTGGACGACGTTCTTCGCCGCGCACCGCTGTTCGCGGCGCTCGATGACGAGCAGGCCGCCGAGCTGCGCGCCTCCATGACCGAGACGACGCTCTCGCGCGGGGAGGCACTGTTCCACGAGGGTGACCCGGGTGACCGCCTCTATGTCGTCACCGACGGCAAGGTCAAGCTGCACCGCACCTCCGCCGACGGCCGCGAGAACATGCTGGCCGTGCTGGGCGCCGGGGAGCTGATCGGCGAGCTGTCGCTCTTCGACCCCGGACCGCGCACCGCCACCGCCAGCGCGCTGACCGAGGTCCGGCTGCTCGGCCTCGGCCACGGCGACCTCCAGCCTTGGCTGAACATCCGGCCCGAGGTGGCCGGCGCCCTGCTGCGCGCCGTCGCCCGCCGGCTGCGTCGCGCCAACGACAACATGTCCGACCTCGTCTTCTCGGACGTCCCGGGCCGTGTCGCCAAGGCGCTGCTCGACCTGTCGCGCCGGTTCGGCGTGCAGTCCGAGGAGGGCATCCACGTGGTGCACGACCTGACGCAGGAGGAGCTGGCGCAGCTGGTCGGCGCCTCCCGCGAGACGGTCAACAAGGCCCTCGCGGACTTCGCGGCCCGCGGCTGGCTGCGGCTGGAGGCCCGCGCGGTGATCCTGCTGGACATCGAGCGACTGGCCCGCCGCAGCCGCTGACGGCGGCTCCTCAGCACGGCGGAAGGCCCGGTGGGGCGCGCGAGAGCGCACCCCACCGGGCCTTTCGCGTCCCGTGCCGCTCGGGCGGCTCAGCGCGCGGGGGAGACCCCGCGTCGGATCGGCTCGCGGCGTCGGACGCGGTCAGTCGCACGGCGGAGGGGCGCCCTCGTACCGGGTGGGGTGCGGGCGTCCTTCGACAACGCGGCAGAGGGCCGTCGCCGTCGTCGCGGGCCCGGCGCGGGGTCGCACACCCGCTCTCAGATCAGCCCGTGCTCGGTCAGGTACTCCAGCTGGGCGCGGACGGAGCGCTCGGCCACCGGCCACAGCGAGCGGTCCACGTCCGCGTAGACGTGCGCGACCACCTCGGCCGGGGTGCGGTGCCCGGCCTCGACGGCGGACTCCACCTGGGCGAGCCGCTTGGCGCGGTGCACCAGGTAGAAGTCGATGGCGCCGACCGGGTCCCGCAGCACGGGGCCGTGGCCGGGGAGCACGACGCGGACCTCGTCGTCGACGACGGTGGCGCGCAGCCGGCGCAGCGTGTCGAGGTAGTCCCCGAGGTCGCCGTCCGGGTGGTCGACGACGGTGGTGCCGCGGCCGAGCACGGTGTCGCCGGAGAGCAGCGCGCCGTCGGCCGTCAGCAGCAACGCGACGGAGTCGGCGGTGTGGCCGGCGGCGGGGATGACGGAGAGCCGCAGTCCGTCGACGAGCAGCAGCTCGCCGGCGACCAGCGGCTCCGCGCCGCGGCAGAAGGCGGCGTCACGCGCGCGGACGGCGGAACCGGTCAGCTCGGCGAACCGCTCGGCGCCGTCGGAGTGGTCGGGGTGGCCGTGGGTGAGCAGGGTGAGGGCGACGGTGCGGCCGCCGGCGGTGGCGGTGGCGGCGACCCGGGCGAGGTGTTCCTCGTCGAGGGGGCCGGGGTCGACCACGACCACCTCGCGCGCGCCGGGTTCGGCGAGCACCCAGGTGTTGGTGCCGTCGAGGGTCATCATCGACGGGTTGGGCGCCAGCAGGCAGGTGGCGCGTTCGGTGACCGGGCCGTCGGTGACCGCGGTCTCGGGCTCCCCGGGGGGCGCGGCGGCATCGGTCATGGGGTGTCCTTCCCGGGGGCGTCGGAGGCGGGGCGGTCGCCGGGGGCGGCGGGCGGGGAGGCCGGCGGCGAGGGGGTCGCCTCACCGTCGGCGGTGACGCTGCGTTCGAACTCGTCGTGCCCGGGCCAACTGAGGACCACGCGTTCGCCGTCCAACCGGGCGCGGGCGAGCACCGGCGCCAGGTCGCGGTCCCCGGCGGCGCGGAGCGCGTCGTCGGCCCGGGCGTGCGGCAGCAGGGCGCGCAGGGTGGCGACGGTCGGCGGCATCATCAGCAGCTCGCCGGCGCGGTAGCCGGCGAGCGCGTCGGCGGGGGCGGTCCAGCCGGCGCGGTCGGCCTCGGTGGAGGCGTTGCGGCTGTGCTGGCCCTCGGGCAGCACCGCCACGAAGAACCAGGTGTCGTAGCGGCGGGCCTCGAACTCGGGGGTGATCCACCGCGCCCAGCCGCCGAGGAGGTCGTCGCGGACCACCAGCGAGCGGCGCGCCAGGAACTCGGAGAACGCCAGCTCACGGGAGACGAGGGCGCGGCGGTCGGCCTCCCAGTCGTCGCCGGTGATGTCGGAGACGACGTCGTCCGGGGTGGTGCCGGCGAGGAGGACGCCGGCTTCCTCGAACGTCTCGCGGACCGCGGCGCAGACGACGGACTGGGCGGTCGCCTCGTCGACCGCCAGCCGCTTCGCCCACCCGGCGGGGCCGGGGCCGGCCCAGTTCAGCGGGGTGTGGTCGCGGGGGTCGACGCCCCCGCCGGGGTAGGCGCAGGCGCCGGCGGCGAACGCCATCGACGTGCGGCGGCGGAGCAGGAAGACCTCCGGCCCGGGAGCGGCCGCGTGCGGGGAGTCGCGGAGCAGCAGCACGGTCGCGGAGGGGCGGGGGTCGGGCGGGGTGATCTCGCCGCGCGCCAGCGCCCTGATCCGGTCGGGCCATTCGGGCGGGAACCACTGGCCCGCCGCCGGGGTTCCGGAAGTCCGCGTCGTCGCTTCACCCATGGGGCGGATGCTACGCGGGCGGAGCCCGGGCTGTCCCGGGCGGCGAGGAGCCGATCGGGGGCGGACCGTACGGTCGCGGGGGCCGGCCGGTGGCGGGCCGGGGTGCGCCGCCCGGCGCGCCGACGGGCGGGGCCGGAGGCGCCCCGCCCGCCCGCGGGGCGCTAGCCGTGGCGCTTGGCCGCCGCCGTCGGGGTGGCGTACGGCAGCAGCGCCATCTCGCGCGCGTTCTTCACCGCGCGTGCCATCTCCTTCTGCTGCCGCACGGTCAGTCCGGTCAGCCGCCGGGAGCGGATCTTCCCGCGGTCGGAGACGAACCGGCGGAGGAGGTCGGTGTCCTTGTAGTCGATGCGGGTGATGCGGGCCGCGTGGAGCGGGTTGGGCCGGGGCTTGTCGGCGCCGCGGCGCCGGCCGCCGGGGCCGCGGCTCACCAGGACGCCTTGCGGACGCCGGGCAGGTGGCCCGCGTGGGCGAGCACGCGGGTGTTCACCCGGGAGAGTCCGAACGCGCGGAGGTGGCCGCGGGGCCGCCCGTCCACGCTGTCGCGGTTGCGGAGGCGGACGGCGGCGGCGTCGCGGGGCTGGGCGCGCAGTTCACGCTGGGCCGCCTCGCGTTCGGCGTCGGGGGTGCTCGGGCGGCGGATGATCTCGCGCAGTTCCGCGCGGCGCTCGGCGTAGCGGGCGACGACGCGGCGCCGCTGCTCGTTCTTGGCGATCTTGCTCTTCTTGGCCATGGCGGTCTCCGTGGTGGTGGGTGCGGGGTGGCGGGGCGGGCGGCGCGTGGCGGTCAGACGCGGTGGCCGCGGGCCCGGATGCGGGCGACGGCGGCCTCGATGCCGATGGTGTCCACCGTCCGGATGCCCTTGGTGCTGAGCCGGAGGCGGATGTGCCGGCCCTCGCTGGGCAGCCAGTAGCGCTTGCGCTGGATGTTGGGGTCGAAGCGGCGCGGGGTGCGGCGGTGGGAGTGCGAGATGTGGTTGCCGAAGCCGGGGCTGCGGCCGGTGAGCTGGCAGTGTGCGGACATCCGCGGCGGTCCTCTCGTGCTCCGGCGGCGGGCCGGGGCCGGGTCGGGGGCGGGTTCGGGCTCCGGTCGGGCCGGCCGGGAACAACCGGGACCGCCGGAACGCTTAATGAAAATGATTCCCGTTTCTGTATAGTAGCGGCATGGCACGCAACGACATCCGCCCGGTCGTCAAGCTCCGCTCGACCGCCGGCACCGGATTCACCTACGTCACCCGCAAGAACCGCAGGAACGACCCCGACCGGATGACCCTGCGCAAGTACGACCCCGTCGTCCGGCGCCACGTGGCGTTCCGCGAGGAACGCTGAGACCCGCAACGGACCCGAGAGGAACCGCCATGCAGCAGCACATCCACCCCGCCTACGGACCGGTCGTCTTCCGCGACCGCGCCGCCGGCACCGCCTTCCTCACCCGCTCCACCCTGGTCGCCCGCGAGAACGCGCCGACCGTGGCCTGGGAGGACGGGCACGAGTACCCCGTCGTCGACGTCGAGATCTCCTCGGCGAGCCACCCCTTCTACACCGGCAACGCACGCGTCATGGACACCGAGGGACGCGTGGAGCGCTTCGAGCGCCGCTACGGACGGAGCGGTGGCCGCTGATGCTGAGCGTGGTGATCGTCGCCGGCATGCACGCGGAGGCCCGGAGGGCGACGACCGAGGCACTGCTGCACGCGGTGCCCGGTGCGGTCGCCCTCCACCACGACCTCACCGGGGCGGCCGGCTCCACCGTGACCAGTTCGCTCCGGGACGGCGACGGCACCACCGACGTCCGCGAGGTGCCGCTGGTCAACGAGTGCGCCTGCTGCGCGCTCCGCGACGACCTGGTGCCGGAACTGGAGCGGCTCGCCGCCTGCGGCACCCACCCGCTGGCCGTCGTCGAGCTGTGGGACTCCGTCGAACCGCAGTCGATGGCCGAGGTGGTGGCCGCGCACACCTCCGAGCGGATCAGCCTGGACGGCGTCGTCACCGCGGTGGACCCGGCGCTGGTGCTGCCCTGCCTGGCCAACGGCGACGGCCTCGACGAGAGCGGCCTCGCCGCCGCGCCCGGTGACGGCCGCACCGTGGCCGACACCTTCGCCCGGCAACTGGAGTACCCGCCGGTGCTGGTCCTCGTGGACGGCCCCGAGGCCGCCGACGAGGCGGACCACGCGCTGCTGCGGCAGCTCCACCCGACCGCGCGCCGGCTGCGGACCTCCGACCCGGGGTTCGCGACCGCCGTACGGCCCGGTTTCGACCCCGAGGCGGCCGCCGGCCGCCGCCACCCGGCGTGCGCGCTGCTGCCGCACGACGACCACGCCCACGGCGTCGCCACCGCCGTCTGGCGCGCCCGTCGGCCGTTCCACCCCGGCCGGCTGTTCGCCGCACTGGAGGACCTGGCCTGTGTCGCGGTCCGCAGCCGGGGCCGGTTCTGGCTCGCCGACCGGCCCGACACCCTGGTGTCGTGGGAGTGCGCGGGCGGCGCGCTCTGCGTGGAGTCCACCGGGCCGTGGCTGGCGGCGCTGCCGGACGCCGCCTGGGAGCTGGTGCCGGCCGAACGCCGCGCGGCGGCGGCGCTGGACTGGGACCCCGAACACGGCGACCGGGTCCAGCACCTCGTCTTCACCGCACCCGAGCTCCCCACCGACGAACTGGCCCGGGTGCTCGACTCGTGTCTGCTCTCCGACACCGAGTACGCGGCCGGGCCCGACACCTGGGCGGGGTACCGGTCGGAGTTCGACGCCTTCCTCGCCCCGGCGGGCTGACCGGCCGCCGGTCGCGAACCGCGCACCGGACGCCGGGGCGGCCGGCCGCGGCCTGCGAGACCGGTTCGCCCGGCGGCCGGTGTGCTCTCAGCGGTCGGGCAGCCCGCCGCGCGGCTCGCCGGAGGCGGCGTCGTACAGGGCGCGCGCCTCGGCGGGGTAGGGACGGCCGACGATCTCGCCCTGGCCGGTCGCCGCCGACGTCACCCCGACCACGGTGCCCGCGCCGGTCTCCGGGTCCACCCGCTGGAGCCAGGGCCCGCCGCTGGCGCCCTGGGTGAGTCCGCACGCCTCCAGCAGCAGCCCGCCCACGTTGGCCGCGATGGCGTCGTCCGGGCCCAGCACCCGGGTCGGTCCGGTGCAGGACCAGGCCGACTCGCCGTCGTAGGGGTGGGCGGCGGCGTAGCCGATCGCCGTCACCGCGTCCTCCTCGGGTACGGGGGCGAACCGGAGCCGGTTGGCGCCGTGCGCCTCCGTCAGGGTGCGCCCCTCGCGCCGCTCGACGGTGAGGAAGGCGTAGTCGTGCGGCAGGATCTCGCGCAGGGTACGGCTGACGTCCCACTCCGCCGGCAGGTGGACGCCGGTCACCCGCCAGCCGTCGCGGCGGAAGGTGTCGAAGCCGTCCTCGTAGCCGGGCAGGAACCAGGCGTCGCCCGGAGCCGGGGTGCCGGGCTCCTGGACGCAGTGCGCGGCGGTGGCGACGACGCTGCCGTTGGGGGATTCCACCGCCGCCCCGGAGCACATGCGGAGCCCGCCGTCCGCCGTCTCCCAGATGAGCTTGCCGACACCGGCGACCGTGCGGTCCAGTGGGCGGGCGGTGTCACCCCCCGCGCCCGGGTCCGCCGTCTGCGCCGCGCCCGGCCCGTCCGACGGCCCGTCACCGCCGGGCGCCGCGGTGCCGTCGGCGGCGAGCGGGGCGGCACCCCCGCCCGGGACGGTGGTCACCGGGGCGCCGGCGGTGAGCACCGGCGCCACCACGGCGAGCAGTCCGGCGCACGCCGCCGCGATCTTGCCGGCGGCACGCGCTCCCCCGGGCGGGCGGCGGCCGAACGGCGGGTCCTGGCCCACCGGGGCGCCGCCGCCGGCCGGGGCCGGGGGCGCTGCGGAGCGCCGTCGCCCGATGGGCGGGAGCGGTGTCCGACGGTGTGTCCGGTCGGCCCGGGCGCCCGGCTGTTCGGGGGTGTGCGGTGGCTCCATGGCCCCACCGTCGAGGGCCGGCCGGTGGCTGTCCAGCTCCGGTCGCCCGATCGGGGGACGGCAAAATAACGGCAAAGCCCGACGGCGGCCGCGCCCGTCCGGCGGAGGTGTGGACCTGTGCCGCGCCGCAGGCACCCGGGGCCGTCGGGGTGAAAGCGCCCCCGGGGGACCGCCGGGACGCGTCCCGGGCCCCGCGCCCGGGTCGTTGACGGCGGGCGTGGCGACCGGCTACCCCTGGGAGGAGACCAGGTCGCGCCGCCCGCCTCCCCCGCATCCGTACCGGCGGACCGACGGCGGCGGACCGCGACCCGGGCGGCCCCCGCACCCCACGCACGCCCGGGAGACACCGTGTCCAGCCCCGCCACCGCCCGGACCGCCCGTCGCCTCCCCCGGCTCGCCGCCGCCGGCGCGGCGGTCGCCGTCGCGCTGCCGCTGCTGCACGCGGGCCCGTCGGCGGTCGCCGGCACCGACGGGGGCCCCGGCGCGCTGCAGGCGGCCTTCGCCGCGGCGGCCGCGGAGCACGGCGTGCCCGAGGAGGTGCTGCTCGGCGTGGCCTACCTCCAGTCGCGGTGGGACGGCCACCGCGGTGCGCCCAGCGTGGCCGGCGGGTACGGCCCGATGCACCTGACGGACGTGGCGACCGCGCTCGCCGCCGAACCCGGCGGCAACCACCACCTGCACGGCGAGGAGGACCCGCGCGGCGACACCGGCCGACCGCTGGAGCCCGCGCACGCCCCGGCGCCGGCGGCCCCGACCGGCACCGACGCGGCGAGCGGGCGCACGGTGGAACGCGCGGCGGAGCTCACCGGGCTGCGCCCCCATGAACTGCGGTCCGGCAACGCGGCGAACGTACAGGGCGGCGCCGCGTTGCTGGCCGCGTCCCAGCGGGAGTTGGGCCTGCCGGCGAGCCGCGACCCGGCCGACTGGTACGCGGCGGTGGCCCGGTACGGCGGCAGCGACACCAGGCCGGCGGCGGAGGCCTTCGCCGCCGAGGTGTACGCGGTCATCGCGGCGGGCGCCGAGCGCACCACCGACGACGGCCAGCGGGTGGCGCTCCCCGCCACCGACGTCGACCCCCGCAGCGAGCAGGCGGCGCTGCTCGCGCTGCCCGCGACGACGCCGGCCGGAGCGGCGCGGGCCGGCGCCCGTCCCGCCGAGGAACCGCCACCCGGCGAGGACCCGCCCGCCGAGGACCCGCCCGGTGACCCGCCGCCCGGTGACGAGCGGACGGAGTGCCCGCCGGACCTCTCCTGCGCGTGGATCGACGCCGCCTACGAGGAGTACGAGCGCCCCGACGGCAGCGTGACCTACGGCAACCACGACAAGGCCGACCGTCCTGCCTCGCAGCGGGTCCGGTACGTCGTCGTCCACGACATGGAGGGGTACTTCGGGCCCTCCGTCGACCTGGTGCAGGACCCGTCCTGGGCGTCCTGGCAGTACAGCCTGCGTGCCTCGGACGGCCACGTCGCGCAGCACGTCCCCGCCCGGGACGTCGCCTGGCACGCGGGCAACTGGTACGTCAACGCCACCTCGATCGGGCTGGAGCACGAGGGGTTCCTGCGGGCGCCGGGCACCTGGTACACCGAGGCGATGTACCGGGCCTCCGCGCGGCTGGTGGCGTACCTGGCCGAGCGCCACGGCATCCCGCTGGACCGGCACCACGTCATCGGCCACGACAACGTGCCCGGGGTGGGGCCCGGCACCATCCCCGGCATGCACACCGATCCCGGGCCGTACTGGGACTGGGCGCACTACTTCTCGCTGCTGGGCGCGCCGATCGCCGCCGACGGCGGGGCGGACTCGCCGCTGGTGACGATCAACCCGGCGTACGACACCCACCGCCCCGGCTACACCGGCTGCGACCCGGACGACACGGCGGCGGCGTGCGAGCCGCACGGTTCCAGCGGGGTGCGGCTGCACACCGGGCCGTCGGCGGACGCTCCGCTCGTCCCCGACCCCGGCACCCACCCGGGCCGGGAGGAATCCGGCACCTCGATCCACGACATCGGCGCCCGCGCCTCGGCCGGCCAGCAGTTCGCCCTGGCCGGTCGGGAGGGCGAGTGGAGCGCCGTCTGGTTCAACGGGCGGCGCGCCTGGTTCCACGACCCCGAGGAGCGGCGGACGGCGGTGCCCGGCAGCGGCTGGATCGCCACCCCGAAGGAGGGGAAGGAGGTGGTGCCGGTCTACGGCGTGGCCTACCCGGCGCCGTCGGACTACCCGGAGGGGGTGGCCGTCCGGCCGGCCGAGCCGCTGCCCTACCGCTTCGCCGCCGGGCAGTCCTACGCCGTGGGCCGCGAGGGTGAGGCGTTCGAAGGGGAGTTCTACGCGGCGACCACCTTCGACCCGGCGGGCCACCAGGTCGTCCGCGGGCAGCGGTACCACCAGATCCAACTCGGCCACCGCATCGCGTTCGTCCGCGCCGACGACGTCGACGTGCGCCCGGCCGGCTGACGCGTGGCGGCCGCGGCAGCGAGGCCCCCCGTCCGACACCCGGCGTTCGGCTTCCGGACGTCGCCACGCGTGCATCCGCCGACCCCTTGCCCGTTCACCGCCCCCGACTACGCTGTCCCCAGCCGTTGACCAGGCTGGGAGGGCCCTTGCGTCGGAACGATATGGCCGTGCTCGGCCTGTCCGCCGAGGAGGAGCTGGTGTACCGCCACTTCCTCCGCGAGCCGGACTCCGACCCGGCGACCGTACCCGAACGCCTGGAGATGGACCGGGCGAAGGCCGACGACGCCGTGCAACGGCTCCGCGTCATCGGCCTGTTGCGCACCGACACCCGGCCCGGGATGCTCAGCCCGGCGGACCCGGAGACCGCCGTGGCCCGGCTGACCGAGCTGCGGCTGCGCGCCCTCTACCGCGAGATCCAGCTGATCACCCAGTCGCGGCACCTGCTCGACGCGCTGCGGGCGGAGACGGGTGTGCCGCTGCCCACGCCGCGCGGGATCGAGCAGCTCAGCGACTGGCCGCAGGTCCGCAGCCGCATCGACGACCTGGCGTTCTTCGCCCGGGACGAGATCCTCTCGGTGGAGCCGCGGCTGGAGATACCGCCCGAGCAGCTCTCGCACTCCCGGGAGTTGAACACCCGCTCGCTGCGGCGGGGGGTGCGGCTGCGGCACGTGGTGGTGCGCGAGGCGCTGGACAGCCCCTGCACGGTCGAGTACCTCGGCGAGCTGGTCTCCCGGGGCGCACGTGTCCGGGTGGCGGACCGGCTCGCCGAACACATCCTGGTCTACGACCGCAACGCGGCGCTGGTCCCGATCGACCCGTGGGACACCGACCGGGGCGCGCTGCTCGCCCACTCCAGCGGTCTCGTCGGCAACCTGGTGACGCTGTTCGAGAAGATCTGGGACGAGGCGGAGTCCCTCTCCGTGCTGCTGCGGGAACCGGAGATCGAGGACGCGCCGCTCTCCGAACCCGGGCGCCGGGTACTGACGTTGATGTGCACCGCCGCCAAGGACGAGTCCGCCGCGCGGGACCTCGGTGTCAGCGTCCGCACCTACCGCCGCTACGTCGCCGAGGTGATGCAGCGGCTCGGCGCCGCCAGCCGCGCGCAGGCGGCGCTGCTGGCGCGAGAGCGCGGCTGGATCTGACGCCGGCCGCCCCACCGCCCCACCGCCCCACCGCCCGACCACCGGGCCGTCAGCCGGCGGCCGGTTCCTCCGCCCAGCCCAGCAGCGCCCGGTCCGCGAGGACCGCGCGCAGCGCTCGGCGCGCCGCGCGGCTGCCGGCCGGCCCGCTGACCGGGATGCGCAACCGCACCCGGTCGGCGTCCACCTCGGTGCAGCGCCCGGCGTCACCGGGCAGCAGCGCCAGCAGCCGGATGGCGGTGGACTCCCCGCCCGGTGCGCGCTGGTCCCGCCGCACCACGGCCACGTCGAGGTAGCAGGGGCCGCCGGTGGCGGGGGCGCCGGCGGTCGCCGGGCCGGTGAGGTGGTCGGTCTCCATCGCGTTCTCCTCGCTGCTCGATCCGGGGGCGGTCCCCGCAGCCCGCCCCCGGTTCCTCTCCCCCGGCTGCCCCCGCAGTCGTCGTCCCGGTCGTCGTCCCGCTTCGCGCGCTCGCATGCCGCTGCCTCACGCCGGTGCGACGGCACGCACCGCCGCGGCCAGCGCCTCGATCCCGGTGGGGAGCGCGGTGCGGACGTCGGGCGCGTAGTGCGGCGAGTGGTTGCCGGCCACGGGCTCCGGGTGGGCGGCGCCGCCCGGGGGGCCGTCCCCGTCCGGGGCGGCGGTGCCCGTGGAGCGCGGCGCGGCGGCGGTGCCGAGCATCCAGTACACCGAGCGGATGCCGGTGCGACCGTGGAGGGCGGCCCCGGCGGCCCCCAGCAGCGGGAAGTCCTCGGTCGCCATGCCACCGGGCCAGTCGCGCATCCGGACCGCGCCGAAGTGCGCGGCCTGCGCGGCGAAGACGGTGCGGGCCGTCGCTGCGTCCGCGGTCAGCACCGGGGAGCGGCCGGTGACACCGATCTCCGGTGCGGCAGGACAGGCGGACGCCTCGCTCTCCGCGCGCACCACGCGTTCGACGGCGGCGGTGAGCCGGTCCAGTGCCGCCTCGGTGAACGCCCGCAGGGTGATGCCCAGTTCGGCCCGGTCGGGGACGACGTTGGGCTGGTCGCCCGCGTGGAGCCTGCCGACGGTGACGACCGCCTGCTCCGCCGGGTCGGTCTCCCGCGCCACCACGGCCTGGAGCCGGGTGACGACGGCCGCCGCCGCGACGACGGGGTCGACCGTCAGCTGCGGCGCCCCGGCGTGCCCGCCGCGGCCGTGGAGGACCACCTCCAGGGTGCGGCTGCCCGCCAGGAGAGGACCGCGGGCGTGGGCGAGCGTCCCGGCGGGTGTCGGGGCGCAGTGCTGCGCCAGGACGACGTCGGGCGCCGGGACCCGTTCGTACAGGCCGTCGGTGAGGACGTCCCGCGCGCCGGTCAGCGTCTCCTCGGCCGGCTGCCCGAGCGCCACCAGCGTCCCGGACCAGCCGTCCCGCTCCCGCGCCAGCGCGGTGACGGCGCCGGCGAGGGCGGCGAGGTGGAGGTCGTGGCCGCAGGCGTGCATCACGCCGGGCACGGTGGAGGCGTAGGGCAGGCCGGTCTGCTCGGCGACGGGGAGCGCGTCGAGCTCGGCGCGCAGCAGCACGGTCGGCCCGTCACCGTTGCGCAGCACGCCGACGACGCCGTGGCCGCCGATGCCGGTGGTGACCGAACAGCCCTCGTCCGTCAGCCACTCCGCCAGCAGACCGGCGGTGCGGTGCTCGGCGCCGGAGAGTTCCGGGTGGGCGTGGAGGTCGAGATAGCGCTCGACCGCCGTCCGCAGCACGTCGGCGGGCACGGCCATGGGGGCTCCCTTCGCAAAAGGCTCTCCCCCGGTTCATCGAGCATCCTCCCCCATCGTGCCAGGGGGACGACGCTCCGCTGACACGGACTGACACCGGGCGGCGCGGAGGCGGGGCGGCCGGCGCGGGGCCGCGGACCGGGGGTGTCAGCGGGGTGACAGCGGAACCGAGGCCGATGTGGCAGTGGTCACCGCTGGAATGGAGAAGCGATCAGGCCACCGGATCGGCCGGTGCCCCACTGACTGGAGACGCCATGACCCAGAAGCCCGAGCTCGCCACCCTCGCCGACGAGATCCTGGAGCTGGAGTCCGAGACCTTCGAGATCTCCGACTACTCGGACACCGCCGAGGTCGTGCTCGCCGGTTCCACCTCCTGCTCCTCCACCTCCACCTGCTCCAGCACCACCAGCACCACCTCCTGCAGCGCCTGATCACTGCTGCCGGGTCCGAGTCCGGCCGGGAGGCTGCCCGGCCGGATCTCGGCGTGCGCGTCGTCCTGCGGCTGCGGGCGTGGGTCAGTTCCGGAACCAGACCCAGTCGACGGACTGGGTGAACTCCTGCTCCAGCGGCGCGCTGCCGTCGACCAGCCGCGGGCCGACGGTGAGCTTCATCGGGTCCGTCGGGATGACGTCCTTGTCGCTGATGGTGTGGAGCAGTTCGCCGTCCAGGTAGAACTGGACGAGGTCGGCGGTGTACTTCAGCGTGCCGGTGTGCCACTCGCCGTCGTACAGGTCCACTCCGGTGTCGACCCGGATCGACTGGTAGACACCGTGCTTGGCGCTCTCGAACCGCAGCTCGGTGTTCTCGAAGCTCTGGTTCGTGGTGTAGCCGAAGTTGATCTCGTTGAACTTGCTCATGTCCTCCTCGGGCCCGTTGTCCCACAGGGCGAGCCCCCACCACACCGCCTGGTCGGTGGGGCGCTCCGTGAGCTTGAACCGCATGGCGAACTCGCCCTCGGTGAACCGCTCGGCCCGGTAGGACACCTTGGACCAGGAGCCGTACTCCCGGGCGTCGATGCCCGGGGAGAGGGTGAAGTCGGCGACGCCGCCCTCGACGGTCGGGCAGGAGAACTCGCACTGCCACAGGTCACGGTTGAGCGAGTCGAACGACTCGGTGTACTCCCCGGCGTTCGCCGTTGCGAACATCCAGGTGCCGAACAGGGCGGCAGCGGTGAGACCGGCGACGGTCGACCGGCGGGCGGCTTTGCGCATCTGGAGCTCCTCGGTTGCGGTCCCGGCGCCCGCACCGGGCGAGGGGTGCCCCGGGCGCGCACGGCGGCGCGCCGGAACTGACGCGCGGGAGCGGCCGAGCGGACGGCCCGCCCGGCGCCCCGGAGGACGGGGCGACGAACCATCCGCACGGTGGTCCCGCGCGCGGGTGTCGGTGGCGCCGCGGTCGGCCGAAACCGGCCGGGACCACCGAAGCGCGCTCGAACGCCGCCCGCAGAAGGCCGACCTCACGGCCGGGCACCGCCGCACGGCCCCCAGGGGCCGGACGCCGGCGCTTCGCTCCTCCTGCTCGCCCGAGTCGCGGAATGATCACGCTACCCCGGCGCACATGTGCACAGGCAACTGTTCCGGACAGTTTCGTGAGCGGGATCACCGCCGCTTCGCGCGGGCCGGGTCGCGCAGCCGGATCAGACGGCGTCGGTGTCCGGCACCTGGAAGGAGACGTACCACTCGACGCCCTGCGGACCCCGGACCGTCAACTGCGCCTGCCCGGCCTCCGCTTCGGTGAGATCGAGCCGGGTCAGGAAGCGGGTCGCCTCCTCGCTCTCGCAGGTGACGCCGACCGAGGTGAGCTGCTCGACCGCCACGGTCACCTGCTGCCGCGGCCCGTCCGAGCGGCAGGTGACGGCGAGCCAGGAGGCCCCGGCGGTCAGCGGGACCGACCCGAGGTGGTGGTCGCCCCGTTCCGGCCCCACCGCGACGGCCTCCGCCGCGCCCTGCCGGATCTCCGGCCGGTCCACGGCGTGCTGCCGGGCGTCCTCCGGTACCGCCCGGCGCGAGTCCGCCGGCGCGGCGCCGGCGGACTCCGGCGAGGCTCCGGCGGCAGGCGGCGGCGGGGGCGGCGTCGCGGTGCATCCCGCCAGCAGCGCCACCGCCAGCGCCGCCGTTCCCGCCGCGCCCACCGCGCTCGCCGTCCCGGCTGCTCTCATCGTTCGTGCCGTGCTCACCGTTCTCATCCGCTGCCCCCGCTCGTCCGACTCCGCCCCCGCGTGCGACTCTGCCGCACGCGCGCCCCGGGGGGAACCCCGCCGGGGCCGACGGCGCCGCCACGTCAGGGGAACGGGTGCGGCACCGACCGAGGCGGCCGGCCCGCGAGGTGGTCGAGCAACCGGGGCATCCGCAGGGCGCGTTGCCTGCGCCATCCGAAGTCCAGCGGCAGCAGCCCCGGCACGATGGTCGCGACGGTGTGCAGCCCCAGCCGCGCCTGCTCCGGGGTGGTCTGGTCGACGGCGATCGCGTCGAACCCGGCCCCGGCCAGCTCGTCGCGGAGCAGGTGCAGGTCGTCCACCAGGTCACCGGTGCGGGGCCGTCGCTCGGCCCAGTCCGCGAACGCCTCGGTGAGCGGCAGCGGTTCCTCGTCGGTGAGGTACTCGGGGGCGTGGGAGGCCATCCGCGGCAGCCCGTAGAGCTGGGCGTGGTCGGTGAGGTGGAGCACCCGGTCCCAGTCGTCGGCCATCGCCTCCAACTCGGGCAGCCGGTCGGCGACCTGGAAGGGCAGGTGCGCGATGTAGGTCAGCACCTCCGAGAGGGCGGACTCCAGGGTCTCCACGGGGTCGAACCCGGCCGCGGCGGCGAAGGAGAGCGTCCCCGGACCGCCGTCGCGGCGGACTGCCAGCGCGGTGATCACCGGCACCGGGAGACCGGCGCGGGTGTCGAAGGCGCGCACCTCGTACCCGTGGAGCGCGGCGCGGTCGAGCATCGACCGGACCGCGGGCCCGGTGCCCAGCGCCGGGTCGATCCGCCGGATCGGTGACCGGCCGTACCAGGACATGAGGAAGGCGTCGCGCTCCACCAGCTCCAGCAGTCCGAAGAGCGCCGCCTCCTCCGGGCAGCTGCCGGTGGCGCAGCCGTTGGAGCACTCGAAGACGAAGTTGTCCGCCTCGACGCCGGCGCCGTAGTGGACCAGCCGGGCGGGGACGAGGACGGGCCGGCCGCCGCGCAGCGAGTGCCCCCAGATCCACGGGATCTCGCGGTCGGGGTCGAACGGGCTGAGCAGCGGGTCCGTCGCGTAGGTCTCCGGGGCGTACACCCCGCAGCTGCGCGGGTCGAGCACCGCGTGGGCACCCTCGCGGGCGGTCAGCCCGGTCAGCGAGCCGAGGACCGCCTGTGTGCCGCGGCGCCGGTGGGTGCCGGCGTAGCGCTCCAGCCCCTCCAGGTAGGCGAGGCTGCGGCTGGTGCCGTAGGCGTTGGCCTGGCCGCTCCAGGTGACGTCGTTCAGCCCGGCGTAGCCGCGCACGAAGTGCGAGCCGGAGATGGGGGCGGTGGTGGTGGAGGCGGGGTTGAGGTGGGTGACGGCGCCGAGCGCACCGCAGACGGGGTTGGCCAGCGCAGCGGCGGGCAGCGCGTACGAGCCCAGGCTCCGCAGCCGGTAGCCGTCCGGGGCGGGTTTGGGGCGCGGGGCCGGCTGCGGCCAGGCGGCGTCGGCCGCGTCGGGGCGGGGCGTCACGCAGTGCGGGCAGAGCGGGTCGGGCAGCAGCGGCACGGTGACGACGGCGAGGGTCACCAGGTCGATGCGGGTGACCTGCGGCAGCTCCGGCTCGGCGGGCGGCGCGGCGAGCGGGAGCGCGCGCAGCGTGTGCCAGACGGCGTCCAGCGCGTGGTCGGTGAGGGCGGGCCAGGCGCTGCCGCCGCCCGGGTGGTAGCCGAGTTCGAGCGCCTCGCGTTCGGAGCGGCTGCGGAGCCGCTGCCAGCGCATCGCCAGGCACCGGCCGCAGGCGTCGGGCACGGCACCGGAACCGGCGTGCGTCACCGCGTCGGGCCCGGCTTGCGTCACCGCGCCGGCCGGCGGACCGGCCGCCGCG
>NZ_JAAVJD010000112.1 GCF_012033735.1 Streptomyces lonarensis
GCGCGGCGCGGTGCCCGTCCGGGCTGCGCGCCGCGGCCGACGTCACGCCTGCCCGCCGCCCTCCCGGTTCCCGGGCAGGGCGCCGCGGCGGACGTAGCGGGTGAAGAGGAAGCCGTCGTGCTCCAGCACCGACAGCGGGGCGAAGTCGGTGGGAGTCGGCACGGTCGGCCCCGCCGCCACACGGCCCGCGTCGCCGAGCGCCAGCCGCGGGGCGAACGACAGGCACAGCTCGTCCACCGCGTCGGCGGCGGCCAGCGCCCCGAGCAGCCGCGGACCGCCCTCGCACAGCACCCGACGGTGCCCCAGGCGCGCCAGCTCCGGAGCGATCCGTGCCGCGTCCACCTCCGGGCCCTCCCCGGCCGTCACCACCACCGCGCCGGCGTCCCGCGCCCGCCGCAGCCGGTCGGCGGGCGCCCGGGCCCCGGTCAGCAGCAGCGTCGGGGTGTGGGGCGAGGTGAACAGCGGTGCGTCGAAGTCCAGGTCGAGCGAGCCGCTGACGACCGCCACGGCCGGTGCGGACGTCTGTCCCGCGGCCTCCCGCGCCGCGGCGAACTCCGCGCGGCGGCGGGCCGGACGGTACCCCTCGGCCCGCACCGTCTGCGCACCCACCAGCACCACGTCCGCGAGCTGCCGGAGCACCCCGAAGATCCGCATGTCGGCCTCGCCGGAGAGCGGTTGCGACCGCCCCTCGTGGTGCACCGCGCCGTCGAGGGAGGACACCATGTTGGCACGCAGCCACCCGCCGTCCGGGGCCGGGTGGGCGTAGGCGCGGGCGAGCTCCGGCAGCGCCCAGAGGTCCTCGTCGGACTCGGCCGCGAGGACGGGGGCGGGGATGAGGCGTCTCATGGCGCGCAGTGTGGCACAGCGCACCGGGACGGCCCGGGACCGCAGGCGGACCGCCGCCTAGACTGGACGATCGTGTCCTCCAGTGCTGCGCCCCAGCCCTCCGCCGCCACTCCGGCCGGCCCCGCTCCGTCCGACGACGGGAGGCCCGCGGCCGACGGCCCGGGGGACGACGCGCGGGCGGTGCCGACCGCGCTCTGCGAGCGCTCCCCGCGTGTGCCCGCCGAGCAGCTGGTGGCGGAGATGGTGCCGCCGCCGCGGTTCGACGCGGTGCGGTTCGACACCTACGTCCCCGACCCCTCGCAGCCGAGCCAGACCGAGGCCGTGGAGCTGCTGCGTTCCTTCGCCGCGGGCCTCGACGCGGGCGGTGAGGGCGAGGCGCGGGGCGGTCTCTTCCGCCGCCGCAGGCGCGCCGCCCCCAAGGGGCCGCGCGGGGTGTACCTGGACGGCGGGTACGGCGTCGGCAAGACCCACCTGCTGGCCTCGCTCTGGCACGCCACCCCGGCGCCCCCGGAACGGAAGGCGTTCGGCACGTTCGTCGAACTCACCCACCTTGTCGGCGCGCTCGGGTTCCAGCAGGCGGTGCAGGCGCTGTCGGGGCACCGGCTGCTCTGCATCGACGAGTTCGAGCTGGACGATCCGGGCGACACCGTGCTGGTCTCCAGCCTGCTCGGCCGACTGGTGGAGGCAGGGGTGTCGCTGGCCGCCACCTCCAACACGCTGCCCGGGAAGCTCGGCGAGGGGCGGTTCGCCGCCACCGACTTCATGCGGGAGATCCAGGGGCTCTCCGCCCACTTCCGGGCCGCGCGGATCGACGGCCAGGACTTCCGCCACCGCGGGCTCCCGGAGGCGCCGGCGCCCCACGACGACGGCACCGTCGTACGGGTCGCCCACCGCACGCCCGGGGCCTCGCTCGACGCCTTCCCAGCGCTGCTGGCGCACCTCGCCACGGTCCATCCGAGCCGGTACGGCGCTATGGCCGAGGGGCTGACCGCGGTGTGCCTGACCGGGGTGGCCCCCGTGCCCGACCAGTCCACCGCGCTGCGGCTCGTGGTGCTGGCCGACCGCCTCTACGACCGCGAAGTGCCGGTGCTCGCCTCCGGTGAGCCCTTCGACCGGCTGTTCTCCGAGGAGATGCTGAACGGCGGGTACAAGAAGAAGTACTTCCGGGCGATCTCCCGCCTCACCGCCCTCGCCCGCGACGCCGGCCGGCTCACGGAGGGCTGAACCCCGCGCTCCTCCCGTTGGCGGGCCGCGGCGGCCGGCGCCATGCTCGTGGTACGCCCGGGCAGGCCCGCCGGGGCGGTTCCGGCGAGTGGGGAGGAACCGTGACAGCACCCCGGAACCCCCGGCCCTCCTTCGGCGCGGCAGACACCCCCGGCCCGGTCTCGGCGCTGCTGCGGGTCCGGGGTGACCGCCCGGTCGACCTCACCGCCCTGCCGACCGACACCACCCCCGGCTTCCCGCCCCGGCCCACCGGCAAGGGGCGCAAACACGGCCGCGGGAGCGGCGACGGCCGGCCCGGGCCCCGCAGCCCGTCGCAGCTCAAGGACGACAAGCGCGCCGCCCGCCGGGCGGCGGAACGCACCGCCGAGGAACTCGCCGCACTGCAGGAGCGGCTGTTCGCCGCCGCGACGGCGGGCGACCGCCGCCGGGTGCTGCTGGTGCTCCAGGGCATGGACACCTCCGGCAAGGGCGGCACGGTGAAGCACGTGGTCGGAGCCTTCGACCCGGCGGGCTGCCGGGTGCACGCCTTCAAGGCGCCGACCGCCGAGGAGCGGGCGCACCACTTCCTCTGGCGCGTCGACGCTGCCCTCCCGCCGGCCGGAGCCATCGGCATCTTCGACCGCTCCCATTACGAGGACGTGCTGATCGCCCGGGTGCGCGGTCTGGTGCCGCCCGCGGTCTGGACGCGCCGGTACGAGGAGATCAACGCCTGGGAGGCCGGGCTCGCCGCGGACGGCGTCGCCCTCCTCAAGGTCTTCCTCCACGTGGGCCGCGACCGACAGCGCAAGCGGCTGCTGCGGCGGCTGGACGACCCCGGCAAGCAGTGGAAGTTCAGCGCGGACGACGTGGCGGAGCGGGCACTGTGGCCCGCCTACCGGGAGGCGTACGAGGCGGTGCTCGACCGCTGCTCGACGGCGGCCGCCCCCTGGTACGTCGTTCCGGCGGACCGCAAGTGGTACCGGAACTGGGCGGTCGGCAGGCTGCTCGCGGAGCATGTGGCCGCGCTCGACCCCCGGTTCCCGCACGTCGAGATCGACACCGAGCGGTACCGCGCGCAGCTGCTGGCCTCCTGACCCTCCCCGCCCGGGAGCACCGAGCGGCCCGGGCCCCGCCGGGCCGTCGCGCCGCCCGCGTGGAACCGCCGCGGCGCGCCCCGGCGTCCGTCCCGGCGCAAGCTCAAATTCTGCTCTGAACTCGCCGCCGCGCCGGTTCGCCGACCGCCCCGCAGGAGATGACAAGGGCACCGGCGCCGGGTGACCGGCTTTCCGGGAGAAGGGGGACCAGCTCATGGTCGCACTGGGCACGGGGATCGGATGGCGGCCCGAGATGGCTTCGGGGATCGCGGGGATGACGGACCTGGACTGGGTCGAGGTCGTGGCGGAGAACATCTGCCCCGGACACCTCCCGCCGGCGCTGCGCGCGTTGCGGGAGCGCGGGGTGACGGTGGTCCCGCACGGTGTGGGTCTGGGGCTGGGCGGAGCCGACCGCCCGTCGCCGGCGCGGCTCGTGCACCTCGCGCACGTCGCCGCGGAGGTCGGGGCCCCGCTGGTGACCGAGCACATCGCGTTCGTCCGCGCCGGGGACTCCTCGGCGGGCGGCCGCCGGGTCGAGGCCGGGCACCTGCTGCCCGTGCCCCGCACCCGCGAGGCGCTGGACGTGCTGTGCGAGAACGTCCGCATCGCGCAGGACTCGCTGCCGGTGCCCCTGGCGCTGGAGAACATCGCGACGCTGCTCGCGTGGCCCGAGGACGAGCTGACCGAGGCCCAGTTCCTGGGGGAGTTGGTGGAACGCACCGGCGTCCGGCTCCTCATCGACGTCGCCAACCTGCACACCGACCACGTGAACCACGGGCGGGACCCGGCCGCCACCCTCGCGGAGCTGCCGCTGGAGGCGCTGGCGTACGTGCACGTGGCCGGCGGGGTGGAGCGGGGCGGCCTCTGGCACGACACCCACGCGCATCCGGTGCCGCCGGCGGTGCTGGCGCTGCTCGGGGACCTGTGCGCGCTCCGGGAGCCGCCGGGTGTGCTGCTGGAGCGGGACGACGCGTTCCCGGCGCCCGAGGAGCTGGCCGCGGAACTCGCCGTGATCCGCGCGGTCGTGGCCGCCACCGGGCGGTCCTCGGCCCGCTCGGTACGCGGCGCCGGGGTGGCGCGGGGCGCGCCCGGCACTCCGCGGGCCCCCGGGGCGGCGGGGCCGGCGCCGGCTGCTGAGCCGGCGGGACGGGGGGCCGGCGCGCCGTCGGGGCCGTTCCCGGCTCCGGGGCCGGGGCCGTGCACCGCTCCGGAGCCGCGCGAGGCGTCGGGACCGGCCGGCGGCAGTCCCGTGGACACCGCTCCCGCCCGGGCCCGGCTCGCGCGCTCCCAGCACGCGCTGCTCGCGGCGCTGACGGGGGACGGCCCCGCACCCCTCGGTTTCGACGCCGAGCGGCTACGGGTCCAGCGCTCCGCCCTGGCGGGCAAGCGGGCCGCCGTGATGGCCAGGGTGGCGCCCCAACTGCCCGCCGTCCTCGGCGAGGACTACCAGGGGGCAGCGCTGCGGTACGCCCACCGCCACCCGATGACCGAGGGCTTCCACGAGAGTGCGCGGGACTTCGCCCGCAGGCTGACGGACCGCCGTACCGGGCCCACCCTCTCGTGGTCCCAACGGCGGCGACTGCGGCGCTGGCTGCGCGAGCACGACTGAGGCGCTCACCGGGTTCGACGGTGGCACGAGGCGCGGCCGGGCCGGGGCGGGGCGCGCCGGCCGGCGACGGAGGCGGGCGACGGCGCCTGCGCGGCCCGGCGGCGCACACCGCCGAGCCCTGCTCGGCGCACCACCCGTGCGGCCGCCGTACCGGGCGCCTCGCGGCAGGAACGGTCCACAGACCGAGGGGAGACAGCGGTGATGGTGATCTGGTGGGGATACGCGGTGGTGGCCGTCGTCCTGGTGACGGCGGTCCGGGACGCGATCCGATCGGGCCGCCGGGGGGCAGCCACGAAGGACGCCGCGGTGCGGGACGTGTACGAGGCGGCGGCAATCGCCGGCGGCCCGACGGCGGTGGTCGACACCGCGATCTGCTCCCTGTACGAGAAGCAGCGGCTGCGGATCGAGGGGAGCCGGGTGGTGCTTCTCCAGCCGGTGGCGGACGACCCGGTCGAGCGCGCCGTCATCGACTGCTTCGGGGTCGAGTGGAAGCGGCGGCTCAACCACGTGCGCAGTGAGGCGGCGAGCCGTCGCGCCCTCCGCGACGTGCGGCGCGAGCTGGACGAACGGGGGTTGCTCCACTCGGCCGCCCACGCGCGGTCCGCCCGCACCCGCGCCGCGCTGCGGCTGGTGGCCTGCGGTCTGGTGACCGCGGGCAGCGTGGTCACGCTGGCGCTGGCGTCGCCGGGCACCTCGACCCTGCCGCTGGGGGTCCTGATCGCCGCGTCCGTCCTGGCGCAGGTCGTCGTGATCCTGCTCCCCGCGCCGCGCAGCGGTTCCCCCACCCCGGCCGGTGTCGCGGCCCTCGCACGGGCCCGCCGTGAGGGACTGCCGCAACGGTCGGGCCTCGCCGGGGAGTTCGCGTTGGGCGGGACGGCCGTCCTGGCGGGCACCGCGCTCGGTGCGGCGCTGCTCCTGCCGGCATCCTTCGCCAACGAATGGTCTCCGGAGCGCCACGCCGGAGCCGGCGGTGGCGGCGGATGCGGCACCGCGACGTCCGGTTGCGGAAGCAGCGACGGCGGCGGGGGTGGCGGCTGCGGCGGCGGGTGCGGCGGCGGGTGTGACCGCGCGGCCCGGACCCACGTCACCCGATCGGGTGGGTGACACCCGCGGTCCCACGACACGCCGCCCCCGGTGGACCCGCGCACCGCGCCGCGCCGCGCACCATCCCGGGAAGCCAGCGAAGGGATCACCGGGTGCGTCAGAGCGGCACGACAGGACGGAGCGGGGGTCCCGCGCCGGCGGACCCCTCCGGAGCGGGCGGCGCCGGGCCGGGCGACCGCCGTACGGGGGCGCGGGGGCGACGCCCGGGTGACGCCGGGCGGACGGGCGCGGCGGTCGCGCTGACACTGGCGCTGCTCGCCCCGGCCGAGGCCGCGGCGGCCCCGGCGCCGGACACGTCCGCTCCGCCGGTGGCACCCGGCGCGACCGCGGACGGCGGCGAGGAGCGGCGCAGGGACGCCAACGCCTCTGCGGCGGCGGAGCACGCCGCCGCCGAGGAGCTCCACTGGGGGCGCTGCCCGGCCGGTGACCGGCTGCCCCACCCGGTGGAGTGCGCCGTGGTCGAGGTCCCCCTCGACTACGCGCGCCCCACGGGCGCTCGGCTGGCGCTGCACGTCAGCAGACTCCCCGCCGCGCCGGACCGGCCCGCCGGAGGCCGCCCGGGCGAGCCCCGGGCGCTGGTGCTGCACCCCGGTGGTCCGGGCGCAGACGGCCGGCGCATGGCGCTCCGCCCCCGGGAGCACCCGGAGAGGGTCTGGCGCGATCTGCACGCCGGCTTCGACCTCGTCGGCTACGCCCCCCGCGGGGTGGGCCCCTCCGGTGGGCTGTCCTGCGCCGCTCCCGAGAGCTTCCGCCCCGGGCCGAGCCCCTCCCCCACCGACCCGACCCCGGCGCAGGAGGCGGCGCTCCACGCCGACGCCGCCCGCTACGCCGCCGGTTGCCTGGCGGGCGCACCGGAGCTGCTGCCCACCGTGACCACGGCGAACAACGCCCGGGACCTCGAGGTGATCCGGGGCGCCCTGGGTCAGCGGCGTCTCGACTACCTCGGCCTGTCGTACGGGAGTTACGTGGGGGCGGTCCACGCCTCCCGGTTCCCCGGCTCCGCCGGGTCGATGGTGCTGGACAGCCTGGTCCACCCGGGCGAGGACCGGGTCTGGTACGCGGGCAACCTGCGGCAGTCGGCCGCGTTCCAGGAGCGGTGGGGGGAGTTCCTGGCATGGGTCGCCCGGCACGACGCTGCCTACGGCCTCGGGACCACCGCGGCACAGGTCGGGGCCCACCACCAACGGGCCGTCGCCGCGGCCGGCGACCAGGGGCTGGTGCCGGGCTCCCGTGTGGGCGCCGGCGAGCTGCACCGCGCGTTCCGCGGCGCCGTCTACGACGACGCGGAGTGGCCCCGGATCGCCCGCGCACTGGCGGAGTTCGCCGAGGGGCGGCCCGAGCCGCTGCGGGCGTTGGCCCACCCCGACCCGCGGGAGGCGACCGCGCGGGAGAACGCGGCGGCGGTCTACGCCGCGGTGCAGTGCAACGACGCCCCCTGGCCGCGCGACCCGGGCCAATGGCGAGCGGACCTGCGGCGGGCTGCGGAGCGCGCGCCGTTCGCCACCTGGGAGAACGCCCGCGAGAACCTGCCGTGCGCCCACTGGCCGCTCCCCCACGGCGTGCCGCCGGAGGTCGGTGCCGAGCCGGGTTCGCTGCCGCCGGTCCTGCTGGTGCACGGCACCCGGGACGCGCCGACGCCCTACGAGGGGGCCCGGGAGACGCACCGGCGGCTCTCCGGCTCGGTGCTGGTCACGGAGGAGGGCGGCGGGCGCCACGGCGTCACCGGCGGCAACAGCTGCGTCGACCGGCTGGTCACCGGCCACCTGCTGCGGGGCGAGCTGCCACCGGAGCCGCACACCGTGTGCGAGGCGCGGCCCGAACCCCGGCCCTGAGCCGAGGTCCGCGCACCGCCACGGCGACGGGGCGGCCGCAGGGCGGCCCCGTCGCCGGCGCGGCGGTGCGGCGGGTCAGGCCAGGCCCTCGACCAGTTCGGTCAGGCTCCGGCGGCGACCGGTGTAGAAGGGGACCTCCTCGCGGACGTGCATCCGCGCCTCGGAGGCCCGCAGGTGGCGCATGAGGTCCACGATCCGGTGCAGTTCGTCCGCCTCGAAGGCGAGGATCCACTCGTAGTCGCCCAGCGAGAAGGAGGCGACGGTGTTGGCGCGGACGTCCGGGTAGGGCCGCGCCATCTTGCCGTGCTCGGCGAGCAGCCGCCGACGCTCCTCGTCCGGCAGCAGGTACCAGTCGTAGGACCGCACGAAGGGGTAGACGCTGATGTACTCGCGCGGCGTCTCGTCGGCGAGGAACGCCGGGATGTGGGACTTGTTGAACTCGGCCGGACGGTGCAGCGCCATGTTCGACCACACCGGCTCGAGCGCGCGGCCCAGCAGGGTGCGGCGGAAGCGGTTGTACGCCAGCTGCAGCGCGTCGGAGGTCGGGGCGTGCCACCAGACCATCACGTCGGCGTCGGCGCGGAGCCCGGACACGTCGTAGGTCCCGCGGACGGTGACGTCCTCCGCGGCCAGCTCCTTGAACAGCTCCTCGACCTCGGCCGCCCAACCGTCCCGGTCCTCCGGGAGGACGTCGCGCAGCCGGAAGACCGACCACAGGGTGTAGCGGATGGTGTCGTTGAGTTCCTTGGCGATCTTGCCCGCGTTGGGGGCCTTCTCCGGTGAAGCGCTCATGACGTCATTCTCCCGCTCCCGCCGCCGGACCCGGCGGCAGGGTGGCCGTCAGTGACCGTGCCGCCTCGCGCGCCCCGGCGACGCAGGCGGGGATGCCGACGCCGTCGAAGGCCGCGCCGCAGATCGCGACCCCGGGCAGCCGGCCGACGGCCGACCGGACGCGCGCCACGCGGTCGACGTGGCCCACGGCGTACTGGGGCAGCCCGTCGATCCAGCGGGTGACCACGGACTCGACGGGACGGGCGCCGAGCCCCACGGCCTCCCGCAGGTCGGCGCGGGCCAGCTCCACGAGTTCGGCGTCGTCCCGGTGGACCGCGCGGTCGTCGCCCCAGCGGCCGATCGAGGCCCGGACGACGAAGATCGCCGGGTCCTGCGCGGCGACCCAGTCCCATTTGCTGGTGACGAAGGTGGCCGCCTTGACGTCCCTGCCGTCGACCGCCGGCACCAGGAACCCGCTGCCGCGCGGCAGCCGGGCCAGGTCCACGCGGCGGTACGCGAGGCTGACCAGCGCCATCGAGGCGTGCTCGATGCCGCGCAGCTCACGCGCGGCCTCCGGCGCGTGCGGGGCCAGCAGCGCGGCGGCGGGGCCCGCCGGGAGGGCGATCAGGACGGCGGGCGCGGTCAGTTCGCGTCCGTTCTCCAGGGTCACGGTCCACCCCTGCCCGTCGCGGCGCAGCGCGGTGGCGGCCGACCCGGCGAGCAGCGTCCCGCCGGCCTCGGCGCAGTGCGCGGCGACTGCCTCGGGCAGGGTGCCGACACCGCCGTCGATGCCGAGGAAGACGGGCTCCCCCGGACGGGAGGTCGCCTGGCCGCGGGCCCGCCGGACCGCCGCCAGCAGGGAGGGCTCGCGGCGGACCGCCTCGAAGAGCTGCGGCACGGTGGCCCGCATCGACAGCCGACGCACGTCCCCCGCGTAGACGCCGCCGAGCAGCGGCTCGACCAGCCGGTCGACCACCTCCTCGCCCATCCGGTCCGCCACGTACTCGCCGAGCGAGACGTCCTCGCCGACCTCCGAGGGCGGCAGCTGGGCGTCCTGCGCGATGCGCGCGATGGCGGCGTCGGACAGCAGGCCGACGAGGGCGGCCGGGCTGTCGGGCACCCCCATGACGTGCCCCTGCGGCATGGGGCGCAGCGAGCCGCCCGTCCAGATGGCGGCGCCGCCGACCGCGGGCGGCCGCAGCGCAGCGCCGAGACCGACCTCACGGGCCAGATCGATCGCCTCGGGGCGCCTGGCCAGCAGCGACTCCGCTCCGAGGTCGGTGCGGACGCCCGCGATCTCGCCCCGACGGAGCTTCCCGCCCCAGCGGGCGGAGCCCTCCACGAGCGTCACCCGCATGCCGGAGGCCAACAGGCGCTGGGCGGCGGCGAGTCCGGAGATCCCGCCGCCGATCACGATGGTGTGCACGGTGGCCACCCTTTCGAGAGGTGTGGCGCCGTCCCCGTCGCCACAGGACCGGAAGCCGGCCGCCCGTTCGCCGTCGTCCGCGGGACCGTGCGGCCGGAGGCTCAGCGGGCGGTGCGGGTGTGGACGAACTCCACCAGCCGGGTGAGGGCGTCCGGGTCGGTGGTGGGCAGCACGCCGTGCCCGAGGTTGAAGATGTGGGCGGGGACGTCGCGCGCGGCATCCAGCACGGCGGCGGCCTGCTCCTCGACCGCCTCGCGCGGCGCGAACAGCACCGCCGGGTCGAGGTTGCCCTGGAGGGGCTTGGCGTGCCCGGTGCGGCGCGCTGCCTCGTCCAGCGGCACGCGCCAGTCGACGCCGACCACGTCGGCCCCCGCGTCGCCGAGCTGGTCGAGCAGTTCACCGGTGCCGACCCCGAAGTGGATGCGGGGCACCCCGTAGCCGGCGACGGCCCGGAAGACCTTCTCGGAGGCGGGGCGGACCCGGGTCCGGTAGTCCGCCGGGGAGAGCGCGCCGACCCACGAGTCGAAGAGCTGCACCGCGGAGGCGCCGGCCTCGATCTGCACGCGGAGGAAGGCGCCGGTGACGTCGGCGAGCCGGTCCAGCAGATCCGACCAGAGCTGCGGGTCCCCGTACATCAGGGCCTTGGTGTGCTCGTGGTTGCGCGAGGGCCCGCCCTCGACCAGGTAGCTGGCGAGGGTGAAGGGGGCGCCGGCGAAGCCGATGAGCGGGGTCCCGCCCAGTTCGGCGGTGAGCAGCCGGACGGCCTCGGTGACGTAGGAGACGTCGCCGTCCTCCAGCGGACGGAGCCGCTCCAGGTCGGCGCGGGTGCGGAACGGCCGGGCGACGACCGGGCCGACGCCGGGCACGATGTCGAGGTCGATGCCGATGGCCTTCAGCGGCACCACGATGTCGCTGAAGTAGATCGCCGCGTCGACGCCGTGGCGCCGGACCGGCTGCAGCGTGATCTCGGTGACGAGCTCCGGCCGGGCGCAGGCCTCCAGCATCGCCGTGCCCTCGCGCACCTTGCGGTACTCCGGCAGGGACCTCCCCGCCTGCCGCATGAACCACACGGGGGTGTGGGGCACCTCTTGGCCGCGGCACGCGCGGAGGAAGGCGGAGTCGGCCAGCCGCTCGTCGGCCGCCGGGGTCGTCGGGATGTCGCTGCGCTCGCTCACACCGGAAAGTCTCCCATGCCCCCCGTACGCGCCCCGCCACGCGGGTGTGGCTACCGGATCCCGCCCAGTTGGGCGCTTAGTGTTACCGGCCATGGTGAGGCAGGCGCGAAAGGGTGAGGAGCCCCGTTCTATGAACAGCCCCGGTGAGGGTGTGCCGTCCGTCTTCCGGACGGTGGTGGAGACGCTGGACGCGGCGCGCCCCCGGAGCGAGGTCCGGCTGACGCCGATCCCGCCTCCGCGCCGGCTCGCGCCGTTCGCGCACGCGCTGGAGGCGTCGGTGCTGGCGGCGCCCGATGCGGGCGCGGTGGCGGAGGAGGAGCCGGAGGAGCTGGCCGACGGGCGGTTCGTGCTGCTCCACGACCCGGACGGGCAGGACGGCTGGTTCGGGACCCTGCGGGTGGTGACGCTGGCCCGGGCGGCGATGGAGCCGGAGCTGGGCACCGACCCGCTGCTCCCGGAGGTCACGTGGTCGTGGCTGGCCGAGGCGCTGGACGGTGCGCAGGGCCCGGGCTGGGCGGAGCCGAGCGGCACCGTGACCCTGGCGGTCTCGCGGTCGTTCGGGGGGCTGGCGGAGCGGCCGCCGTCGACGGAGCTGGAGCTGCGCGCGTCGTGGTCGCCGATCGACGAGGCGGCGGTGGCCGGGCACCTGCTCGGATGGTGCGGCATGCTCGCGCAATGCGCGGGGCTGCCACCGGAGCCCGTGGCCCCCGGCGTCGCCGCGCTGCCGCGGCGCCGGACCCCCCGCCGGGGGGACCCGAGGGCGCACTGAGACTGCTCCGTCCGGGTGAGACGGAGAGCCGCCGGGCCATGGTGGGCCGGGGCGCACGCGCCGGGGCGTCACCGGTTCGTGAACAGCCCCTAAAGGCGGTGGGGGTTCCTGCCGAAGGACATTATGACCCATCGATGCGGGTCCATCCGGATGCATCCGGATCGCACCGACTCCTTCCGGCAGGAGTCGGTTCATCCCCCCCACTTCCTCCCGGGAGGCCCGGTGTCCGTGCTCCTCGAACAGCCCACCAGCATGGTGGCGTACCGTCCGAACAAGCCGACGGCCATGGTGGTCGTGGCCGACCCCCGAGTCCGCTCCACCGTCACCCGCCACCTGTGGGCCCTGGGTGTCCGCGACGTGATCGAGGCGTCCTCGGTGGCGGAGGCCCGTCCTCGCATCGGCAACCCGCGCGACATCTGCGTGGCCGAGGTCCACCTGCCCGACGGCTCGGGGCTGAGCCTGCTCTCCGAGACGCGCGCCGCCGGGTGGCCCAACGGGCTGGCGCTCTCCGCCGCGGACGACATCGGCGCGGTCCGCAACGCGCTGGCCGGCGGCGTCAAGGGCTACGTGGTCACCGGCACCCGGAACAACCTCGGGCCGGCCGCCCGGCACGGCGCCGCCCCGATCGGCGCAGCGGCGGCCCGCATGCACCGCCGCCAGCCGGGGGCGCACGGCCACCCCAACGGCTACCGGGAGCTGTCCGGCCGTGAGGTCGAGGTGCTGCGGCTCGTCGCCGAAGGGCAGTCGAACAAGGCGATCGGCGTCTCGATGGGGCTCTCCGCGCTGACCGTCAAGAGCCACCTCGCGCGCATCGCGCGGAAGTTGGGGACCGGCGACCGCGCCGGCATGGTCGCCGTGGCACTGCGGACCGGCATCATCCACTGACCCCGCCGATGTGGTACGGCGTACGCACACAGTTACCCTGGTGGGGTGACCGACGCCCCGCAGACCGACGCCCAGGCCCCGACCCCGCCCGCGCCGACCTCCGGCCCCGCGCCGGTGCCCTTGCTGGCCCCCCGCGAGGGGGTACCCGAGGTGGTGGCGGAACCCGACGGCCTGTCGGCCGTGGTGGCGGCCTTCGCCGCCGGCACCGGCCCGGTGGCGGTCGACGCGGAGCGCGCCTCGGGTTACCGCTACGGCCAGCGCGCCTACCTGGTGCAGCTGCGCCGCGAGGGCGCGGGCACCGCCCTGGTGGACCCGATCGGGTGCGGGGACCTCTCCGCGCTCGGCGAGGCACTGGCGGACACCGAGTGGGTCTTCCACGCCGCCTCCCAGGACCTGCCGTGCCTGCGCGACATAGGCATGACGCCCGCCGTGCTCTTCGACACCGAGCTGGCGGGACGGCTCGCCGGCTTCGCCCGGGTCGGCCTCGGCGTCATGGTGGAGGCGGTGCTCGGCTACCAGCTGGAGAAGGGGCACTCCGCCGTCGACTGGTCGACGCGCCCGCTGCCCGAGCCCTGGCTGCGGTACGCGGCGCTCGACGTGGAGCTGCTGGTGGACCTGCGGGACGCCCTGGAGACGGAGCTGCGCGACCAGGGGAAGCTGGAGTGGGCACTGGAGGAGTTCGCCGCCGTGGCGGCGGCCCCGCCGGCCCCGCCCCGCAAGGACCCCTGGCGGCGGACCTCCGGGATGCACAAGGTCCGGCGCCGCCGGCAGATGGCGGCGGTGCGCGAGCTGTGGACCTCCCGCGACGAGCTCGCCCGGGAACGGGACCTCTCCCCCGGCAAGGTCCTCTCCGACGCGGCGATCGTGGCGGCGGCGCTGGCCATGCCGACGGACGCCCGCGCGATGGCGGCGCTGCCCGGCTTCGGGCACCGGGTCAACCGGCGGATGCTGGCCCGCTGGCAGGCGGCGGTGGACCTCGCCCGCGAGCTGCCCGAGCGGGAGCTGCCGCAGCCGGGCCAGGGCACCACCGGACCGCCCCCGCCACGCGCCTGGGCCGACAAGGACCCCGACGCCGCGGCGCGGCTGACCGCGGCGCGCGCGGCCGTCACCGAGCGGGCGGAGGAGCTGAACCTCCCGCAGGAGAACCTGCTCACCCCCGACACGGTTCGGCGGCTGTGCTGGGAGCCGCCCGCGGAGGCCGACGCCGCCGCGGTCGACGAGGCGCTCCGGCAGCTCGGCGCACGGGACTGGCAGCGCCGCCAGACGGTTCCACTGCTGGTCGAGGCGCTGGCCGCCACGTCCTGAGCACGCACCGGGCCCTCGGTCGGGGCCGGCCCCGAGCGCCCCCGGTCCGCATCGCGGACCGGGGGCGCTCGCGCGTGCGGCGTCCGCGGCGCCCGGGCGGAGGCGACGGGCGCGCACCGATCGTCGCGGATCACCCGGGGCCAGACCTTGCCACACAGTTACCGGCGAGTAGCATTGGGCGGGAACGGAGCAGCCGCGCGCACCTGGAGGAGCCAATCGTGCCTCGTAACGTCAGGGAGGTCGTCTTCGTCGACGGCGTCCGCACACCGTTCGGCAAAGCGGGACCGAAGGGCATCTACCACGAGACCCGCGCCGACGACATGGTCGTCAAGTGCATCCGGGAGCTGCTGCGCCGCAACCCGGGGCTGCCCCCGGAGCGCGTCGAGGAGGTCGCCGTGGCGGCGACCACCCAGATCGGCGACCAGGGGCTGACCCTGGGCCGCACGGCCGCGATCCTCGCCGGACTGCCCACCTCGGTTCCCGGGTACTCCATCGATCGCATGTGCGCAGGCGCGATGACCGCCGTCACCAGCACCGCGGGCGCCATCGCGTTCGGCGCCGCCGACGTGGCGGTGGCCGGCGGCGTGGAGCACATGGGGCGGCACCCGATGGGCGAGGGCGTCGACCCCAACCCACGCTTCGTCTCCGAGAAGCTGGTGGACGAGTCCGCCCTCTTCATGGGCATGACGGCGGAGAACCTCCACGACCGCTTCCCCCACCTCACCCGGGAGCGGGCGGACGCCTACGCCGCCCGCAGCCAGGAGAAGGCGGCCAAGGCCTACGCCGACGGCCGCATCCAGTCCGACCTGGTGCCGATCTCCGTGCGCCGCACCCAGCCCGACGGCGGGGAGACCGGCTGGGGGCTCGCCACCGCCGACGAACCGATGCGGCCCGGTACCACGCCGGAACAGCTCGCCGGGTTGAAGACCCCCTTCCGGCCGCACGGCCGGGTCACCGCGGGCAACGCCGCCGGGCTCAACGACGGCGCCACCGCCTCGCTGCTCGCCGCCGAGGACGTGGCGCGCGAGCTGGAGCTGCCGGTGCGGATGCGGCTGGTCTCCTACGCGTTCGCGGGAGTGGAGCCTGAGGTCATGGGCGTCGGGCCGGTGCCCGCGACCGAGAAGGCGCTGGCCCGGGCGGGGCTGTCGATCGGTGACATCGGCCTGCTGGAGGTGAACGAGGCCTTCGCGGTCCAGGTGCTGGCCCTGCTGGACCACTACGGGATCGCCGACGACGACCCGCGCGTCAACCAGTACGGCGGGGCGATCGCCTTCGGCCACCCGCTGGCGTCCTCCGGCGTCCGGCTGATGACCCAGCTGGCACGGCAGTTCGAGCAGCAGCCCGACGTCCGCTACGGCCTGACCACCATGTGCGTCGGCTTCGGCATGGGCGGGACCGTCATCTGGGAGAACCCCCACTGGGAGGGCAAGTGAGCACCGCAGAACGACTGAAGGCAGCGGCCGAGCTGTTCCCGGACGAGGTCGTCACCACGGCGCACGTCCGCCACCTCGACCTGCCCGCCGGGGCCGGCCGGTTCGCGCTGATCACGCTGGACAACGGGCTGGACCACACCAAGCCGACCACCTTCGGCCCGCGCTCGCTGGGCGAGCTGGACGCGGCGCTGGACCAGGTCACCGCCGAGGCGGAGCGCGGCGAGATCGTCGCGGTGGGGCTGACGGGCAAGCCGTTCATCTTCGCGGTCGGGGCCGACCTCAAGGGCGTCGAACTGCTGCGGACCCGTGACGACGCCCTGGCCATCGGCCGCGGCGGCCACGACGTGTTCCGTCGGTTCGCGGAGCTGGCGGTCCCGTCGTTCGCCTACTACAACGGTGCCGCCCTCGGCGGGGGCGTCGAGGTCGGGCTGCACTGCACCTACCGCACCATCGCCGCGCAGTCGCCGGCGTTCGCGCTGCCCGAGGTCTTCCTCGGGCTGGTGCCGGGCTGGGGCGGCTGCACGCTGCTGCCCAACCTGGTGGGCGCCGAGCGCGCACTGAAGTTGATCATCGAGAACTCCCTCAGCCAGAACCGCATGATGAAGGCGCCCAAGGTCCACGAACTGGGCATCGCCGACGCGATCTTCGACTCCGCCGACTTCCTGGAGCAGTCCCTGCACTGGACCTCGGCGGTGCTGCGCGGCGAGCTGACGGTGGAGCGGCCCGAGGTGGACCGCGGGGAGGCGTGGGACAAGGCGGTCGCCGCCGCCCGCGCCTTCGCCGACAGCAAGGTCCACGGCGCGGCCCCGGCCGCCTACCGGGCGCTGGACATCGTCGCGGCAGCCAAGGACGGCGACGTGGCGGCCGGCTTCGCCGCCGAGGACGAGGCACTCGCGGACCTCATCATGGGCGGGGAGCTGCGCAGCGGCATCTACGCCTTCAACCTGGTCCAGAAGCGCGCCAAGCGGCCGGTCGGGGCCCCCGACAAGAGCCTGGCCCGCCCGGTCACCAAGGTCGGCGTCGTCGGCGCGGGGCTGATGGCCTCCCAGCTGGCGCTGCTCTTCGCCCGGCGCCTGGAGGTGCCGGTGGTGCTCACCGACATCGACCAGGAGCGGGTGGACAAGGGCGTCGGCCACGTCCACGAGCAGATCGACATGCTGCTCCTGAAGGGGCGGGTCGGCCAGGACCAGGCCAACCGGCTGAAGGCGCTGGTGACGGGTTCGCTGGACAAGGCCACCGCCTTCGCCGACGCGGACTTCGTGATCGAGGCCGTCTTCGAGGAGATGGGCGTCAAGCAGCAGGTGTTCGCCGAGCTGGAGGCGGTGGTCCCCGAGCACGCGATCCTCGCGACCAACACCTCCTCGCTGTCGGTGACGGAGATGGCCTCGCGGCTGACGCACCCGGAGCGGGTGGTCGGTTTCCACTTCTTCAACCCGGTGGCCGTGCTGCCGCTGCTGGAGATCGTGCGGGCCGAGCAGACCGACGACGCCGCCCTGGCGACCGCCTTCGCGGTCTCCAAGAAGCTCAAGAAGACGTCGGTCCTGGTCAAGGACGCCCCCGCGTTCGTGGTCAACCGCATCCTGACCCGCTTCATGGGCTCCGTGCTGGCCTCCATCGACGAGGGCACCGACATCCCCACGGCCGAGCGCGCCCTGGCGCCGCTGGGCCTGCCGATGTCCCCGATCCAGCTGCTGGAGCTGGTCGGCCCGGCGGTGGCGCACCACGTCGCCGGCACACTGCACGCCGCCTACCCGGACCGCTTCACCGTCTCGCCGAACCTCGGCCGGGTGGTCGCCGCCGGCAAGCGGGCGTTCTACGTCCACGACTCCGGCCGCCCGGAGCTGGACCCGGAGGTGCTGGCGCTCTTCGAGACCGGCGACGTGGCGCTGACCGAGGAGCAGGTCCGCGACCGCGCGCTGGACGCCATCACCGAGGAGATCGGGCTGATGCTGGACGAGGGCGTCGTCGCTGCCCCGCAGGACATCGACCTCTGCCTGATCACGGGCGCGGGCTGGCCTTTCCACCTCGGCGGGGTCACCCCCTACCTCGACCGGTCCGGGGTCTCCGAGCGGGTCCTCGGCCGGCGGCTGCTGGCACCGGGCGTCGCCGACGTCCCCGCCTGACCCGCCCGCCGCACGGTCCGGCACTTCGCCGACCCGTGCGGCACCGCACGGC